>JBIQKN010000058.1:0-16454 GCA_044506565.1 Sphingomonadales bacterium
GGCACCGGGAGCGCCGGGGATATGCAGGGCGGGCTCGATGGCCGCCCCGCGCGAGCCGTGCGCCGCCAGCCACTTCGGGAGGAGCGCGCCGAAGCCCAGCGCCGCCCCGGCGATCGCCCAGGCCTTCATCGCCTCGATCGTCGCGGCGTCGGGCGGCGGAAAATCGAACACGCGCCTGCCCTCCCCCTCAGAACACCACCGCCACCATGAACAGGACCAGTGCCACGACGATCACCGCCAGGCCGAAGCCGAGCACGGCCTCGCGCTCGGCGAAGAAGCCGCGCAGCGCGGTGATCGTGCCGTCCTTGCGCCGCATTTCGGGCGGGTCGTTAAGCCAGCGCCAGAGGCCGAGCAGGAACACCGCCGCGCCGAGCAGCAGCTCGCCGATCTGCAGCCAGCCCTCGAGGCCCCGTTCCATGAACCACGCGAAGATCGCCCCGAGTCCGCCGGCGGCCAGCGATCCGGAGACGAGCCGGGTCGGATCGAGCGGCGGCTGGTCTTCGCCTATCTCAAGCAGATGCTCGTTCAGTTCCTCGCGCAAGATCCAGGGATTTCGCGCGAGCCTGCGTTCGAGCCGCCAACGGTACCATGCCCGCTGGAGGTGGCCGGCCGTACCTAGGAGCGCTGCCACAACGCATCCGCCGGCGAAGACGCCCCAGACGGTCGCGCTGGGCCAATCGAGACTTGCGAGAACCTCCCCCACGCCGGCAGCCTAGCGCGCGGCGCGGCGGCTTCAAGCGGAACGAATCCGCCCGGCCGCGCATTGCGAGGGAGAGGGCGGCGGTCCGGCATTCGCCGGAGCCTTGTCCCGCCCGAGGAGCACCGGCCATGTGGACGCTACATTCGCAGCAGCAGCAGCGCGGCGCGCAGCTGCACGCGCGCGCGGGCCGGCCGCGCCAGCCGGGCGAGGCGCCCGAGGACGCGGTCGCCGGGCGCGAGGCGCAGGATCACGAGCACGCGGCGGAGGATGTCGCCGGAGAGCAGCCGCAGCCGGGCGAGAGCCCGGCGAGCCGGATCGAGGATCGCGACGGGGACATTACCCCGACGGCGCCGGACCCGCGCGCCTCGTGGGACGACGTTGTCCAGCCCGAGCGGCGCGAGAGCCCGGATGGGCCGCCGTGGGATGAGGAGCCGTTGCCCGAAGGCAAGTAGGGAGTCGCAAGATGGGCGAGTACGAACCGCACGATTCGCGCAACGTCACCCAGACGCAGCAACGCGCGCCCGGCGAGCCGCCGAGGACCGGGCCGCGGGAAGCGGAGACGCGGAAAAGCGGGAAGGCCGACCAGGCTGCCGGAAAGGGGCAGCAGGCACCGGACAAGCAGTAGTAGGGGCCTGGCCCCCTGGCTCAGCGGCGCTCGGGCTTGTTGAAGCGGCGGAGGATTTCGAGCGCGGCGAGCAGCGGGGTCGACCACAGCCAGGTCGCCAGCGCGGCTTCGACCCAGCCGCGGTTCTCGGGCAGGTGGACGCTGCACTGGTAAAGGCTGACGAACCCGTCGGGGCGGCAGGTCGAGGGCCAGTAGGCCCGCGAGAACAGGAACGCGCCGAGCAACAGCCAGCAGATCTGCGTGAAATACAGCGCGAAATAGCGGCTCGTGGCCACTTCCGCCTGCCCGTGCAGGAAGGTGTTGCGCGTATTGACCTGCATCGCCCCGCCCTAGCACGCGAACGGTAAAGAGTTCGTTACCGCACCGCTTCGGCCATTGAAATCAGGCGAAGAATCCTAGTCGCCGGACTTCTTCGAACGGAAATGCGAGCCGCCGCCGAGCACGCAGACGCCGAGGAAGAAGCCGAAATCGTACCACCCGCCGGTGTTGGGCACCGCGTAGACGGCGATGTCGGGATCGAACAGCGAGCCGATCCAGGCGAACGGGAACACGAACCCGTGCCACAGCCCCCACCAGAAGCCCGGCGTGCCGGAGGTCTGCGCGACTCCCTCGGACACCTGCCGCGCGCAGGCGGCGAGGAGCAGCAGCAGGCCGACCGTGGCGGCGGTGCGAAGCGATCGAGACATGCGGTGCCCTCCCCTCTCGTAGCGAAGATGGACCATGGCTCGCCCCGGCGCAATCCGCGTCCGCAGGAAAGTCGTCGGCGTCAATGCCGCGAAAGTGCGCCGCCCTTTCAGACGCGAAAGGGAGGATGGCGCCTGGCGCTCCTGCGCGGCCGCGAAGCGTTGCCGGGCGTCGGCCTCGGTCGCGTCGCGGCGAAGGCGACGGGCGATCGGCCGCGCCGGCGAGGCGCGGGCGCAGGCTTTCATGTCCGGGGCGCCCTCATCCCTCCCACTCCGGGGGAGAGGGACTGGGGGCTCTTGTCCCGCTCCCACCGGCGACGATGAGCGCCGCGCGTGAGAAAGGGTCGGCGCCACGGTCCTGTGTAGCATCGACGGAGCCGAGATGTGCTCGAACCGTGTCCGATCCTGAGCAGCTTTCGCGTCCGCGCATCGGAGTTCGGGGCATCCATTTGCCGCGCGGTGCGTTGGAGGTGCAACGGCCCTGATGAACAGAGGAGCCCCCGTGGACACTATCGCACCTTATCAGCCGTTGTTGTGGATCTCGGCGCTGGTGTTCCTGCTGACGGCAGGCTGGCTGATCGCCAACCTCGGGGCGGCGGTGGCGCTGTTCGCGCGGCGCGGGCCGCAGCATGGGCACCTCCAGGCCGACGGCCGCGGACGGGGCCGGCGGGCGCCGCGGTGGACGGTCGTGCTGGCGCTGGCGCTGCACGTCGCGAGCATCGCCGGGATCGTCTATGCGGTGGCCGCGGCGACCTGGCAGACGACCGACACCGCGCCGGGGCGCGAGGGCCTGCCCGGCGAGATGGAGCCGCTGCCCGACAACTGACGCGCGATCGCCGGCTCGTCCGGGTTGACCCTAGCAGGGCCCCCGAGCGTTCATCTCGGCGACATAGTCCGCCAGCGGGACCATCCCCACCGCGGCACGCCAAGCGTCGACCTGCTCGGCGTCTTCGATCTGCAACGCCTCACGCGATCCGCCGCGGCAGCTCAACTGCGTGCCGTAGCGCTGAGTGCCTGAGAGCTTGAGCGACACCCGGTCGGACAGAATCGCGAAGTTGGCCGCGTGCGCCTCCCCGGTCGCAGCCAACGGTTCCATCAGCTGGAGCGCATGGAGCTGGAAGGCGGGATCCATATCGGCGTGCTGGGCGATGAGCCAGGCGGCGTTCGCGCTCCGTGGCCCCACTTCGGAAACGGTCGGCCAGCCATGTTCGGCCACGTGCGCCTTGAGCCACTCCGTGTTGTCAAGGTCGAGCGCCATGACTGCGTCGGTCATCAGGTCTCTCAGCACGGCGTTTTCGGCATCGCTGACGTCGGCGAAAGGTCCTTCACGCCGCCACACGAGCACCAGAGAGTTGCGCAGGAGCTGATCGCCGAACCTGCGCGCCAGCAACTGCTCGCCGAGCGTCTGGGCGTTCGACGCGGCGACGCGGCGCGCCTGATCGGCTGCCGCCATGTAGCTGGCGAACACCGGCGCGACTCGTGCGCTCGCCGCCTCGAGCTGCTCGAAGTCCGCGAAAGCCTCGAGCCTGGGCGGGAAGGCCTCGCGGCACAGCTGCGACCCGCCATAGGTCATCTCATCGTCCGGCAAGACTTCGCCGAGCGCGGCCACTTCCGCCCTTGCCGCCGTGCGGGCCTCGGCGAAGCAGGCGTCGCGCCAGGCGACGATCGATTGGTATGCGGCCTTGTCTTCGGGGCCGGCCTCGGCGAAGGCGCCGCGCGCCCATCCGTAGTCGCCGGCCCGCAACGCGCCGTCCTCGACATAGGGAGCGAGCGCGGCAGGAGGCTCGGCGGCGAGGACCGGCGTGGCCGACAGCAGCGCAGCGCCCAGGAAAGCGAAACCCTTCATGGCATGCCCTCCAAGCGGACGGGCCGAACCTACCGCCGCCGGCAGGCGGGGCAAGGGCGTGGCTTCATTCTGTCCTGCCGGGTGCCGCTGCAACGACCCGTTCGGCGGAACCGACGACCGCTACTGGCAGGCGAGGCATTCCTCGTAGTCGGTCTTCTCGCCGCCGAGGTCGTATTTCGGCAGCTCGGCGGTGTTGTCGGCCTCGACCCCGCCGGCGAACCCGGCGCGCTGCACCGACTTCGAGCGCAGGTAGTAGAGCGACTTGATGCCCTTCTCCCACGCCTGGAAGTGCAGCATCATCAGGTCCCACTTGTCGACGTCGGCCGGGATGAACAGGTTCAGGCTCTGCGCCTGGTCGATGTAGGGCGCGCGGTCGGCGGCGAATTCGAGCAGCCAGCGCTGGTCGATCTCGAAGCTGGTCTTGAACACCGCCTTTTCCTCGGGCGTGAGGAAGTCGAGGTGCTGGACCGAGCCGCCCTTCTCGAGGATCGAGTTCCACACCGCGGTCGAATCCTTCGACTTCGCCTTGAGCACCTTCTCGAGATAGGGGTTCTTGACCACGAAGCTGCCGGACAGCGTCTTGTGGGTGTAGATGTTGGCCGGGATCGGCTCGATGCAGGCGCTGGTGCCGCCGCAGATGATGCTGATCGAGGCGGTCGGGGCGATCGCCATCTTGCAGCTGAACCGCTCCATCACGCCCATTTCCTCGGCGTCGGGGCAGGCGCCGCGCTCTTCGGCGAGGACCATCGAGGCCTCGTTGGCCTTGGCGCTGATGTGCTGGAACATCTTGAGGTTCCAGACCTTGGCCATCGGGCTCTCGAAGCCGATGTTCTTCGACTGCAGAAACGAGTGGAAGCCCATCACGCCCATGCCGACCGAGCGCTCGCGGCTGGCCGAGTACTTGGCGCGGGCCATCTCGTCGGGCGCGCGGTCGATGTAGTCCTGCAGCACGTTGTCGAGGAAACGCATGACATCCTCGATGAAACGCTTGTCGCCGTTCCACTCGTCCCACTTCTCGAGGTTGAGCGAGCTCAGGCAGCACACCGCGGTGCGGTCGTTGCCGAGGTGGTCGCGGCCCGTGGGCAGAGTGATTTCCGAGCACAGGTTCGAGGTCGAGACCTTGAGCCCGAGCTCGCGGTGATGCCGGGGCATCATCCGGTTCACGGTGTCGGAGAACACGATGTACGGCTCGCCGGTGGCGAGGCGGGTCTCGACCAGTTTCTGGAACAGCGAGCGCGCGTCGACCTTGCTGCGCACCGAGCCGTCCTTGGGCGACCTGAGCTCCCACTCCTCGCCCGCGCGCACGGCTTCCATGAACGCGTCGGACACGAGCACGCCGTGGTGCAGGTTGAGCGCCTTGCGGTTGAAATCGCCCGACGGCTTGCGGATCTCGAGGAACTCCTCGATCTCGGGGTGCGAGATGTCGAGGTAGCAGGCGGCCGAGCCGCGGCGCAGCGAGCCCTGGCTGATCGCCAGCGTCAGGCTGTCCATCACGCGCACGAACGGGATGATGCCGCTGGTCTTGCCATTGAGGCCGACCGGCTCGCCGATCCCGCGCACGTTGCCCCAGTAGGTGCCGATGCCGCCGCCGCGGCTGGCCAGCCAGACGTTCTCGTTCCAGGTGCCGACGATGCCCTCGAGGCTGTCGTCGACCGAGTTGAGGTAGCACGAGATCGGCAGCCCGCGGTTGGTGCCGCCGTTCGACAGCACCGGGGTCGCCGGCATGAACCACAGCTTGGAGATGTAGTCGTAGAGCCGCTGCGCGTGCTCGGCATCGTCGGCGTAGCAGTCGGCGACGCGCGCGAAGAGGTCCTGGAAGCTCTCGCCGGGCAGCAGGTAGCGGTCGGTCAGCGTCTCCTTGCCGAAATCGGTCAGCAGGTCGTCGCGGCTCGGATCGGTCTCGATCGCGAAGCGCCGCGGGTTGACCGCCTTCGAATCCGCCTCGGCGGCGGACGCGGCCTTGACCGCCTCGGCCATCGCGCCGGCGGCCGCCTCGGCCACGAGCGCCTCGCTGCCCTGGTCCTTCCTGTCCATCGTCACTGCCTTGCCGTCTTTCTTCGCCGGGACGTCCGCTTCGAGCGTGGCCGCACTGCCGTTGTCGAGATCCATCGCCGCTTCGTCCCCGTTGCGAAATTCCATCGTCTGCCGCCCCCGATCGCTCTCGTCCGATGCCGGACTGGTGTCCCGATGTTCCGCATGTGTTCGAATCGGCGGGCGCGTGCCAGCCTACCAATCCGCATGCGGCAGCGGGGAAAAACTTATCCCCCGCCGTGCTCCTGCCGGGCCTTGCGCGGGGTGCCTGCGGCCTTCGAATCCGGGTGACGGCGCGGCTCCGGCGCGGTCATGCGGAATCTAGGTCTTGTGGGTACCCTCTGCAACCCGACCACAAGATTTATGAATCGGAGCGGAATCGCGATCAAGAGGGTTAAGCGCGCGTTAAGCCACCCGAGGGCTGCAAATACCGGGTGTGCCACCTGCCCAATACACCGCGACGCGCGGGCAAACCGTCACTCGCGAGCGGCGCAAGAGTCAAAATGACTCTGTCGAAAAAAATCTGTGCGTTGCGCGGCCGTGAATCTTCCGAATCCGGCTCGGCAAGATTGCTGCGCGGAACGGACCGCGTCGGGCTGGATTGGGCAAGGTGGGAGGCCGAACTCGCACAATGAAGCCCCTGACCGAAGAGCACCTGGCGATCTTCCGCCGGCACATGGTCGAGATCATCGAGATGCATTTCGACCTCGCGAGCGACGAGCTCGGCGGGCGCACGCTCGGCCCGGCACTGAAGCGGGCCCTGCTCGAAGTCCCGCGGCACCTGTTCGTGCCGCTGCAGCTGGCGGCCTCTGCCTACCAGGACAGCCCGCTGCCGATCGGCTTCGACAAGACGCTGTCGCAGCCGTTCATCGGCGCGCTGATGCTCGACCTGCTCGAGCTGACCCCGGGAACGCGCGTGCTCGAGGTCGGCACCGGGCTCGGCTACCAGGCGGCGGTGATGGCGGAGATGGGCGCCGAGGTGTTCACCGTAGAGGTGGTCGAGGAATTCGCCGAGGCCGCCCGGCAGCGGTTCCAGGTGCTCGGCTACGCGGTCGAGGTGCGCATCGGCGACGGCACCCGCGGGTGGGAGGAGCACGCCCCGTTCGACGCAATGCTCGTCACCGCGGCCGCGCCCGAACCGCCCGAGAGGCTGCTCGACCAGCTCGCCCCCGGCGGGCGCATGGTCATCCCGCTCGGCGCGGGCGACGTGCAGCAGCTGAGCGTGGTCGAGAAGACCATCGACGGGCTCGTCGCGTCGCGCGCGCTGATGCCCGTGCGGTTCACGCGGCTCGAGCTCGCCGGGTAGGGTAATTCGCCATCCGATCGGCTAGTGTCCGCGCATGAGCCAACGACGCGGACGGCCGCCGCACGACGACCTGCTGACCCCGGCCGAGTGGGCGACGCTCGAGGCCGTGCGCCACGGGCTCGGCAACCGGCAGATCGCCGAGCGGCGCGGGGTCAGCGTCGATGCGGTCAAGTTCCACGTCGGCAACGTGCTGGCCAAGCTCGGGCTCGACAGCCGGCGGCAGCTGCGCCGCTGGGACGGGGTGCGGCGCGACAGCGCGATCGGGAGAAAGGGCGAGGCGATGAGCGAGGACATCGGGTTGCAGGCCGTCGGGCAGGTGTCGCGCAGCGTCGCCGACATCGCCGATTCGGAGCTGTGGTATCGCGACGTGCTTGGGCTGCGGCACGAGTTCACCTACGGCGAGCTCGCGTTCTTCGACTGCGGCGGGGTCCGGCTCTACCTGCAGCAGGGCGAGGTGAAGCCCGAATCGATCCTCTACTTCCGCGTCGGCGACATCCACGCCGCCGCGAAGGCGCTCGAGGACAAGGGCGTCGAGTTCGTCTCCGCCCCGCACATGATCCACCGCCACGAGGACGGCAGCGAGGAATGGATGGCATTCTTCAGCGACCTCGAGGGCCGGCCGCTGGCGCTGATGGCGCGGGTCGGCTGAGCCAATTGGCCGCGCGGGCGGCCTGGTGTAGACCCGTCTGCATGGACGACTGGAAACTGCCGTGGGCCGGCGGCTGCCGGTGCGACGCCCTGAGATTCGCAATCACCGAGCCGCCGCTGCTCGCCTCGGTGTGCCACTGCCGCGGCTGTCAGCGGATGAGCGCGAGCGCCTTTTCGACCACGCTGACGATCCCCGAAAGCGGATTCGCGGTGACGGCGGGCGAGACGGCGATCGGCGGGCTGCACGGCGAGGACATCCGCCATCACCATTGCAGCCTCTGCCTGAGCTGGGTGTTCACCCGCACGCCGATGGGGTTCGTCAACGTGCGGGCGGCGATGCTCGACGATGCAGGCTGGTTCGTGCCGTTCGTCGAAGTGCAGACGGCCGAGAAGCTGCCGTGGGCCGAAGTGCCGGCCGAATTCAGCTACGAGCGCTTCCCGTCGTACGAGGACTGGGGCGAGCTCGCGGCGGCTTTCGCCGAGCGCGGGGCACGCCCCTGACCGCGAGGAGGTGCGCCGCCGCGCGGAGGGGCGGCATCTTCATGGCACGAGCACGGTGTCGCGCGCGACGAGGTCGGTCTCGGGGTAGTCGAGCGTGTAGTGCAGCCCGCGGCTCTCGTGGCGTTTGAGCGCACTCTGCACGATCAGGTCGGCGCATTGCAGCAGGTTGCGCAATTCGATCAGGTCGGTGGTGACGCGGAAGTGGCCGTAGTAGTCGGCGATCTCGTCGTGCAGCAGCTTGATCCGGTGTGCGGCGCGTTCGAGCCGCTTGGTGGTGCGGACGATGCCGACGTAGTTCCACATGAACCGGCGAATCTCGGTCCAGTTCTGCTTGATGACGACTTCCTCGTCGGAATCGGTCACCCGGCTCTCGTCCCATTCGCGGATCGGCGGCACCGGGTCGAGCTCGTCCCAGCAGGCGAGGATGTCCTTCGCCGCGGCCTCGCCGAACACGAAGCATTCGAGCAGCGAGTTCGAGGCGAGGCGGTTGGCGCCGTGGAGGCCGCTCTCGGTGCACTCGCCGGCGGCCCACAGCCCGGGCAGGTCGGTGCGCGCGTCGAGCCCGATCAGGATGCCGCCGCAGGTGTAGTGCTGGGCGGGCACCACCGGAATCGGCTCGCGGGTCATGTCGATGCCCAGACCGAGCAGCTTCTCGTGGATCGTCGGGAAGTGGCCGGCGACGAACTCGGCCGGCAGGTGGCTGATGTCGAGGTGGACGTAGTCGAGGCCGAAGCGCTTGATCTGGTCGTCGATCGCGCGCGCCACCACGTCGCGCGGGGCGAGCTCGGCGCGCTCGTCGTAGTCGGGCATGAAGCGGTGGCCGGTGACCGGGTGCCTGAGCTGCCCGCCCTCGCCGCGCACCGCCTCGGTGATCAGGAAGTTCTTGACCTCGAGGTTGTAGAGGCAGGTCGGGTGGAACTGCATCATCTCCATGTTGGAGACGCGGCAGCCCGCCCGCCAGGCCATGGCGATGCCGTCGCCGGTCGCGCCGCGCGGGGCGGTCGAGAACTGGTACACCCGCCCCGCCCCGCCCGCGGCCATGATCGTCGCGCGGGCGAGATGGGCCTCGACCTTTCCGGTCGCGGCATCGAGCGCATAGACCCCCCACACGCGGCCCGAACCCGAATAGCGCTCCTCGTGACGGCCGGTGATCAGGTCGATGCAGCTGCGGTCGGGCAGCAGGGTGATGTTGGGGTTGGCCTCGGCCGCCTTGAGCAGCGCCGCCTGGACCGCCCAGCCGGTGGCGTCGGCGACATGGACGATGCGGCGGTGCGAATGGCCGCCCTCGCGGGTCAGGTGCAGGTCCGCGCCTTCCCGATTGAACGGCACGCCCAGCTCGCAAAGCCGGTCGATCGCCGCCGGGGCGCGCTCGATCACGAACTCGACCGTCTCGCGCCGGTTGAGGCCGGCACCGGCGACCATCGTGTCGCGGATATGGTCCTCGAAGCTGTCGCCGGGCTCGAGCACGGCAGCGATCCCGCCCTGCGCCCAGGCCGTCGAGCCGCTGGTCAGCAGGCCCTTGGCGAGCACGAGCACCTTGTGCGTCCGCGCCAGCGTGAGCGCCGCGGTCAGGCCGGCGGCGCCGGACCCGATGATGAGGACGTCATGTTCGTGCCGCGCGGTGGCCATCGCGCTGCTTCATGGCGGCAAGGGGGGCAACGGGCAAGGACGACTTCCGGTCGCCCCGCCGGCCCCGGTATGGAAAAACCCCTAGCCGCCGTTTGCCCGATTGTTCTTCAGTCGGCGCCATGACGCGCGCATGCGGCCGCCCGCTTCGTTGCTTCGCCCGATCGGCATGCCGCGGGCCCTCGACCGGCTTGTGAGGCTGCCGCCCGCAACCGCGTGGATCGCGGTGCTGCTGTGCGTCGACCTTGCGGCGCTCGGCGACCTCGCGACCGGCCGCGCGCTGTGGTTCGGCCCGGCCTACCTCGCCGTGATCTGCCTTGCGGCCTGGGCGCTCGGGTGGAAGGCCGGAATGGCCACCGGCCTCGGCTCGATGGCGCTGACCTTCGCGCTCAACGGCGCGGGCCTCTATCCCTACGGCGCGGTCGAACTCGCCGCCAACCTGGCAGCGCGTTTCGCCGCGGTCTCGCTCGTCATCGCGGTCGTCGCCGGGGCGCGCCGCGCCTACCTGCGCGAATGGTGGCTCGCCCGCACCGACGCGCTCACGGGGGCGCTCAACCGGCAGGCGTTCTTCGATCTCGGGACGGCGCTCGCCGGCCAGGCCTGCTGGCGGCTGCTGCTCTATGCCGACCTCGACGGCCTCAAGACGCTCAACGACGAGCGGGGGCACGCGGCCGGCGACGCCAGCCTCGCGACCTACGCGCGCGCCGTCCGGCGGATCGTGCGCCGGTCGGACCTGTTCGCCCGCGTCGGCGGAGACGAGTTCCTGCTGTTCATCGCGGTCAAGGACGAACGTGCGGCGAGATCGGTCGCCGCCCGCCTGCATCGCGAGATGAACGGCGTTTGCCTTGGCGGCGGCCCGCTGAAGTGCAGCGTGGGCGCGCTGGTGATACCCCCGGGGGCCTCCGTCCTCGACGACCTCGTGCGCCAAGCGGATGCGCTGATGTATTGCGCGAAGCTTCGCGGCGGCTGCTTGGAGATCGCCACGGCGTCGCCCGCCGCATCCGCCGCGCGTGGCGGGAGAGCGGCCGCCCGCCCGGGCATTCCGGGGGCCGCCAATCCTCTCGACATCAAGCCCTACGGAGAAAGGCGCGCCACGCCGTCCCGGCGAGCGGAACGCTAGGCCGCGCCGGTCAGCTGGACGAACACGTCCTCGAGGTCGGGCTCGCGTGTGGTGACGTCCTCGATCGCGTAGCCGTGCTGCTGGACCAGCGCGAGCACTTGCCCGGCGCTCGAGGAATCGCGGTCGTAGGTGACCTCGAGCGTGCGCGGGTCGAGCAGTTCGGCCTTGACGAAGCTCGCTTCCATCGGCGGGCCGGCGAGGTCCTTGTCGACAGTCACCCGGACGATCTTCTCGCGCGCCATGCCGACCAGCTCGCGCGTCGGCTTGTCGGCGATCAGCTCGCCGTGGTTGATGATCGCGATCCGGTCGCACAGCTGCTCGGCTTCCTCGAGGTAGTGCGTGGTCAGCACCACCGTCACGCCCTCGGCGTTGAGCTCGCCGACGAGCTCCCACAGCTGCCGGCGCAACTCGACGTCGACGCCCGCGGTCGGCTCGTCGAGCACGAGCACAGGCGGCGAGTGCACCATCGCCTTGGCGATCAGCAGCCGCCGCTTCATCCCGCCCGACAGCGTGCGCGCATAGGCGTCGCGCTTGTCGGCCAGGCGCACCGCGGCGAGCAGTTCCTCCGAACGGCGCAAGTGGCGGGCGATGCCGTACATCCCGGCCTGGTTCTCGAGCACTTCGAACGGGGTGAAGAACGGGTCGAACACGATCTCCTGCGGAACGATGCCGATCGCCCGCTTGGCGTTGCGGTGGTCGCGGTCGATGTCGTGACCCCAGATCGAGATCGTGCCCGAAGTCTTGGTCACGAGCCCGGCCATGATGTTGATCAGCGTGGACTTGCCCGCGCCGTTGGGCCCGAGCAGCCCGAAGATCCGCCCTTCAGGCACGTCGAGGCTGACGCCCTTCAGCGCCTGTTTCGGCGCGGCGCCGCCCTGCGCCGCGTAAGTCTTGACGAGATCGCGGATCTCGATCGCTGCCTGTGCCATCGGCCCGCCCTTAAAGCGCGGGCGCGGCCGGTGCAAAGGGCGGATGGTTGTCGCGTATCGTGAGTGCCGCGTTAACCCTGTTTCGTGCGGGGGCCTTCACGGCCCGGCGGCTAGGCCGGGCCCGATGGAACGGGGGAGATTCCGGCCTTGGGTCCGCACTTTCGGACGGACCGGCGGGGAGCGCGCGGCCTGCGCGCTGCTCGCGGCAATCGCGCTCGCCCCGCTTCCGGCGCTCGCGCAGGCGACGGGCGAGGCTGACGCCGAAGTCGAGATTCTCGACCCGGTGACCGGCGCCGTCGGGGCCGATCTCGACTTCGGCGAGATCACCACGACCGGGACCGCGGGTACCGTGACGATCCCGCCCAACCCGGGCAATACCTCGGCGAGTTGCACCACGACCGGCGGCCTGATCCACACCGGCAACTGCCGCGCGGCCCGGTTCGACGGTGACGTGACGGTCCTCTATCTGCTCCAGGTGACGCGCCCGGCGGGCAACCAGCTGACGCTGACCGGTCCGATGGGCGCGACGATGGTGGTCAACAACCTGACCTACAACATGAGCTCCGCCGCGCTCGACCTCGGCCTGTCGGGCAACAATCTGCGCTACCTGATCCTGAGCCTGAACGGGAATTTCACGCTCTACGTCGGCGGGCGGCTCAATGTCGCCGGCGACCAGCGGCCGGGCGTCTACAACGGCCAGTTCACGCTGACGTTCAACTACAACTGAGGCGAACGGCCGTGGTTGACGCGGTGCGTTAACGCGCCGTCAACCACGTTTGCACGGTTCCCTTTCAGGGCGAGCCGGCTAGGGCGGGGCCATGGATCACGCTGGGGTGGATCGGCGAGACTGGGCGGTTGCCCTGGCGGGTCTGGGGCTGGGCCTTGCCGCGCTGTGCCCGCTCCCGGCGCTCGCCCAGGCGACCGGCACCAGCGAAGTGCGGCTGACGATCCTCGACCCGGTGGCCGCAGGCGTCGGCGACGGCATGCACTTCGGCGAGATCACGCCCACCGGCACCAACGGCACCGTCGTCCTCGCGCCCGGCGCTACGGCGACCTGCACCGTGACCGGCGGCCTGATCCGCGGCGGACTGTGCCGGGCGGCCCGGTTCACCGGAACCGGCACCTACCAGACCGAGCTTCGCGTGCAGCGGCCCAGCGGCAACCGCATCGACCTCGTCGGCCCCGGCGGGGCCACGATGCGGCTCGACGACTTCGTGTTCGCCGCCACCCCGCCGACCACGTTCGTCGTCCAGAACGGCGCAAACACGCGGTTCAACATCGGCGCGCCCGACGGCTCGTTCGAGTTCTTTGCCGGCGGCACCCTGCACGTGGCGGGGAACCAGGCCCCGGGGCATTACATCGGCACCTTCGAGATCCGCCTGTTCTACAACTGAGCGGAGGGCCGGCGGCAACCGCGCCATTGCCTCGCGCGCGGACAGAAAGTAAGCGCTGCACCGATGGCACACGTCCCCGAGATCACCCTTGTCGAGACCCCGCGCGTGCATTGCGACGGCGCGGGCCAGATCCGCCCGGGCGCGGGCTACCGCCCGGCGGCGCTCGGCCATCCGCGCGTCTACCTGCAGATCGACGAGCACGGTTACGTCGACTGCGGCTATTGCGACCGGCGCTTCGTGCTGAAGGGCGGGCCGGCCGACGGGGCCGATCACGCGCAGCTGCCCGACGTTGCCTCGGGAGCGAGCCAGCCGCCGATCGCCTGAGCGCGGGCGGCCTTGACGGTCAGCCTCGGTTCACCACCTAGGGTCCATCGTCCCATCGCTGTGGGAGAAGGACCATGAAGACTCTTGCCACGATTCTCGCCGGTGCCGCCCTCGTCCTGACCGGTACGACCGCCGCCACCGCGCGCAGCGCGGAGGAGAACGAAGCGAGGCTCGCTCGCATGCTCGAAGGCCGCACGGCCGGCGAGCCGGTCAGCTGCATCTCCGCGCTCAACAGCAACCGCATCGAGGTGATCGAGGACGTCGCAATCGTCTACGATGCGGGCGACACGATCTACGTCGCCCGACCGAGCAACCCGAAGTCGCTCGGCCGCAACGACGTGGTGGTGATCGAACGCTTCGGCGGGCAGCTGTGCGCCAACGACGTGATCCGCACGGTCGACCGGTACCAGGGCTACACCACCGGCGCGGTGTTCCTCGACGAGTTCGTGCCCTACAAGCGCGGTTGATCGGCTCGGGCTCAGGCGGTTGCGCCGAGCCGCAGCCATTCGCTTGCGCTCGTCTCGGGCCCGCTCTCGTTGATCGTGGTGCGGCGCATGTCGCGGCGGTAGGCGTTCGAGCGCAGCGGCGTCGCCGCGTGCATCGTGCAGCGGTTGTCCCAGATCACCAGGTCGTGCTGCCGCCAGCTATGGCGGTAGACGTACTTGTCCTGCGTCGCGTGGGCGTAGAGCTCCTCGACGAGCGCCGTCCCCTCTGCGGCGCCCATGCCGGCGATCCCGACGCAGTGTCCGCCGACGAACAGCGCCCGCCGGCCCGAGGGCAGCGTGCGGACCAGCCGGTGCTCGACCGGGCCGAACGGGATGATCCGGCGCATCTCGGGCGTGATCTCGCCCTTGAGCCCGGCGCGGCGGCGGCCTTCCCAGAAATCGTGGACGCCGCGGAGGCCGTCGATCCGGGCCCTGGTCTCGTCGGCCAGGTCATCCCAGGCCGCGCGGGTGTCGGCGAACAGCGTGTCGCCGCCGGCCTCGGGCGGCGGCGTCTCGTGACCGAGCAGCAGCGACCACTTGGTCGGCATCGCGTGGAACGAGCTGTCGGTGTGGAACCGCTCGGCGCCCTGGGCGAGCTTGTAGCCTTCCGAGCCGTACGGGATGATCTCGCCGTTGCGATCGAGGTTGCCGGCGTAGAACAGCTCGGGATCGAGCCTGCGCCGCCCCCGCGAGGGTTCGGCCCCGGCCGCGCGGCTCGGAATCTCGAGCGGCCCGAACGCGCGGCTGAAGCGCTTGTGCTGCTCGTCGGTAATGCGGGCGTCGCGCACCACCAGCACGCCGTAGCGGGCCATCGCGGCTTCGACCGTCTCGACCAGCGCGGGAGACGGATCGCGCGTCAGGTCGGCGCCGAGCAGCTCGGCCGCGAACAACGGGTGCAACGGGCGGACGTCCATGGTGCGGGGCTACTGCACCGGATCGCCGGTTGCAAAACCCATCGCCGGGTGCGAGCCGTGGCGGATGGCCGAAACGCTCGACTGGGGGATACTCGCCGAATCGGTGGGACCGCGCGTCCGCCTCCTGCGCAACGCGCTCACCGCTCGGTCGATCGCGGTTTCGGCGCCTTACGGACTGCCGACGGGATCGCTGACCGTGCTGGCGCTGATCGCGGCTAATCCGGGCTGTTCGCAGAGCGCGCTCGCCGGGAGGGCGGGAGTTAACAAGTCGGCGCTCGTCGGGATTGTCGACCAGCTCGAGGCGCGCGGGCTCGCCGCCCGCGAGCGGGTATCGGGCGACAGGCGGCGCAACCGGCTGACGGTCACCGCCGAGGGCGAAGCCGCGATGCAGACGCTGTACGCCGCGGTCTCGGCCGAGGAAGGCGCGATCCGCGAGGCGCTCGGACCGGCGGGCCTCGGGGAGCTGCTGCAGCTGCTCGACCGGGCTATCGTCGCGATTGAACGGACATAGCGCCGCATCTTGCACGCGGAGACGTGGGCGGGTGGCTTGAGCAGCGAAGCCGCTCCAGCACGATTTTCGCACAAGGACGCAAAGCCGCGAAGAGGCCGCGCAACACCGCGTCGCAAGTGCGCGATCCTTGCGGCTTGGCGTCCTTGTGCCACTCGAATTGCTATCGAGAGCGGCTTCGCCGCACGGCGCTGGCCTCCGCGCAAAGGTCTCCGGGGACTGTCCCTCTTTTTCGAGGGACTGCCCGAAGGTCAGCGGGGCAGTTCGCTCACGCCCATCAGCGCCTCGTCGACCGCGCGGGCGCATTGGCGGCCTTCGCGGATCGCCCAGACGATCAGCGACTGGCCGCGGCGCATGTCGCCGCAGGCGAACACGCCTTCCTCGCTGGTCGCGTAATTCATCGTGTCGGCGTCGACGTTGCCGCGCTCGGTCAGGCGCACCCCGGACTGGGCGATCATCCCGGCCTTGCGCGGGCCGACGAAGCCCATCGCCAGCAGGATCAGGTCCGCCGGGAGCACGAACTCGCTGCCGGGGATTTCCTTCATCTGCCCGCCTTCCCATTCGAGGCGGGTGCACTTGAGCCCGGTGACGACGCCGTTCTCGCCGACGACTTCCTTGGTCAGGATCGACCAGTCGCGCTCGACGCCTTCCTCGTGGCTCGAGGAGGTGCGCAGCTTCATCGGCCAGTGCGGCCAGGTCAGCGCCTTGTTCTCCTTTTCGGGCGGCTTGGGCATGATCTCGATCTGGGTCACGCTCTTGGCGCCCTGGCGGTTCGAGGTGCCGACGCAGTCCGAGCCGGTGTCGCCGCCGCCGA
>JBIQKN010000004.1:0-72514 GCA_044506565.1 Sphingomonadales bacterium
CCGATGATCACCCACGTGCTCAGCCTCGAGGAGATCAACAAGGGCTTCGACCTGATGCACGCCGGCGAGAGCATCAGGAGCGTCGTCGTCTACTGACCCGGCGCCGCGGTCGCCGCGCCCGCGAGAAAATTTTCACAAGGGCGAAAGATTCGGATATTTGAAGAATCGCTCTTGTGAGTCTACAGACCTGACCACAGGAGAGAGACGCATGTTCAATCACGTATTCCTCGGCACCAACGATATCGAGACCAGTCGCAAGTTCTACGACGTGACGATGGGCGCGCTGGGCTTCGAGGGGCATCCGCTACCGCACGGTACCGTCTACCCGAGTGCCGAAGGCTCGTTGATCGTCGCGAGGCCCGCCAACGGCGAGTCGATGAGCGTCTCCAACGGTCACACGCTGGGCCTCAAGGCCAAGAGCTACGACGAAGTCGACGCCTGGCACGCCGCGGGTCTCGCCGCGGGCGGCACCGACGAGGGCGGCCCGGGTTTCCGCGCGGCGTCGCCCGGCAACATGTACGGCGCCTACCTGCGCGACCCCGACGGCAACAAGGTCTGCGTCTTCACCGCCAACGTCGGCGAGAGGTGAGGCGCCGGGTTCCGTGACCTTCCGAACCGTCAGTGAGGCGAAAAGCTTCGGCGGCACCCAGGGCGTCTATGCCCACGATTCGGGGGTCACCGGGACCGGCATGACCTTTGCGGTGTTCGTCCCCGAGCATGTGCCGGGGACGAAGCTGCCGGTGCTGTGGTACCTCTCGGGCCTGACCTGCACTCACGCCAACGTGATGGAGAAGGGCGAGTACCGCCGGGCTTGCGCCGAGCACGGCGTAATCTTCGTCGCCCCGGACACGAGCCCGCGCGGCGACGACGTGCCCGACGACGAGGCCTACGACTTCGGCAAGGGCGCCGGCTTCTACGTCGACGCGACGCAGGAGCCGTGGGCGCGGCATTTCAAGATGCGCTCCTACGTCGAGAAAGAGCTGCCTACGCTGGTCGCCGAGCACTTTCCGGTCGACCTCGAACGCCAGGGGATCACCGGGCACTCGATGGGCGGACACGGGGCGCTGACGATCAGCCTGCGCAACCCGGGCCGGTTTCGCTCGACCAGCGCGTTCGCGCCGATCGTCAGCCCGATCAACTGCCCATGGGGCGAGAAGGCGCTCGGCGGCTACCTCGGGGAAGACATGGGCGCCTGGCGGCAATACGACGCCTGCGCGCTGATCAATCAGGGCGCGCGGCTGCCCGAGCTGCTGGTCGACCAGGGCACCGCCGACAATTTCCTCGACACGCAACTGAAGACGCATTTGCTGGACGAGGCCTGCCGCAAGGCCGATATCCCGGCGACCATCAGGATGCAGGAAGGGTACGATCACTCGTACTTCTTCATCTCGACCTTCATGGCCGAGCACGTCGCGTGGCACGCTGAAAGGTTGAAAAGGTGAGTACCAGGGAAGAGAGAGTCGCCGAGATCGTAGCCGAGCACGCCGGCCGCGAGGGCCCGCTGCTGCCTATCCTGCACGACGTGCAGCACGCGCTCGGCTGCGTCGATGCCGAGAGCGAGGCGCAGATCGCCAAGGCGCTAAACCTGAGCCGCGCCGACGTCCATGGCGTGGTCAGTTTCTACCACGATTTCAAGGCCCAGCCCGATCCGCGCCCCGAAGTGCAGATCTGCCGCGCCGAGGCGTGCAAGGCGCGCGGGGTCGAAGCGCTGATGCCGGCGGCCGAGCAGGCGGCCGGCGAGCGCGTGCGGCTGTCGACGGTCTATTGCCTCGGCCTGTGCAGCGCCGGGCCGGCGGCGCGGACCGGCGACCGGCTGCATGCGCGGCTCGACGCCGAGGGACTCACCCAGGTGATCGAGAACGCCCGATGATGATTGTACGCATTTCCGACGACGCCCTCGCCCGCGCCCTTGGCGCCGACGAGCTGGCCGCAACCTTCGAGCGCAAGGGCCACGAAGTGCAGCGCACCTCGAGCTGGGGCATGCACTGGCTCGAGCCGCTGGTCGAGATCGACGGCATGGGCTTCGGCCCGGCGACGCTGGCCGACGTCGACGCGATCCTCGACGGGTCGAGCGACAAGGCGATCGGCGAGATCGTCGAGCACCCGTTCATCGCGCGCCAGCAGCGGCTGACTTTCGCGCGCGCCGGCAAGACGCGGCCGACCAGCCTCGAGGACTACGAGGCGACCGGCGGCTGGGCCGGCCTGCGCCGCGCGCGGCAGATCGGCGGCGCTGCGGTGGTTGAGGAAGTGCTCGCCTCGGGCCTGCGCGGCCGCGGCGGCGCCGGGTTCCCGACCGGGATCAAGTGGAGGACCGTCGCCCAGACACCGGCCGAGCAGAAGTACATCGTCTGCAACGCCGACGAGGGCGACAGCGGTACATTCGCCGACCGCATGGTCATGGAAGGCGACCCCTACGCGCTGATCGAGGGCATGGCGATCGCCGGCGAGGCGGTCGGCGCGACGCAGGGCTACATTTACGTCCGCAGCGAGTATCCTGATTCGATCCGCAAGCTCGAGGAGGCGCTGCGCCTCTGCGCCTCGATCATCGCGCCGTTCCGTTGCGAGGTCCGGGTCGGTGCAGGCGCCTACGTCTGCGGCGAGGAGACCTCGCTGCTGAACTCGCTCGAGGGCAAGCGTGGCGAAGTCCGCGCCAAACCGCCGCTGCCGGCGATCGAAGGGCTGTTCGGCAAGCCGACGGTGGTCAACAACGTGCTGACGCTGGCAGCAGTGCCGCACATCCTGACCGAAGGCGGCGCCTCGCTCTACGACACGCTCGGGATTGCCCGCTCGAAAGGGACCATGCCGATCCAGCTTGCCGGCAACATCAGGCACGGCGGGCTGTTCGAGATCGCCTTCGGCATCACGCTCCGGGAACTCGTCTACGACATCGGCGGTGGCACCCAAAGCGGACGCCCGGTCAAGGCGGTGCAGGTAGGCGGGCCGCTCGGCGCCTACATCCATCCCGACCAGTTCGACATCCGCTTCGACTACGAGGAATACACCGAGGCCGACGCGCTGATCGGGCACGGCGGGATCACGGTGTTCGACGATACGGCCGACATGGGCCACATGGCGCGCTTCGCGATGGAGTTCTGCGCCGCCGAGAGCTGCGGCAAGTGCACTCCGTGCCGGATCGGCGCGGTGCGTGGCGTCGAGCTGATCGACCGGATCCGCGCCGGCGGCCGTCCGGCCGATGCGGTCGAGCGGCTGGCGGTCATGCACAACGCGCCCAAGACCGGGCGCCTGCCCGAGCAGGAGATCGGCCTGCTGACCGACCTGTGCGAGACGATGAAGTTCGGCTCGCTCTGCGCGCTCGGCGGGTTCACCCCGTTCCCGGTGATGAGCGCGCTCAAGCACTGGCCTGAGGACTTCATGCCCCGCGAGGCGGCGAAAGTCCCCGAGGGGAACGAGGCGTGACAACTTGCTGCCGTCATCCCGGTGCAAGCCGGGACCGCATGCCACTCGCGCTGCGCTTGCCGCACGAGGTCCCGGCTTGCGCCAGGATGACGGGCGCATGATTCTCGGCGTGGTCCTCGCCGGCGGACAGTCGACGCGGTTCGGCAGCGACAAGGCGCTGGCCGAGCTCGGCGGGCATACGCTGCTCGCCCGCGCGTTCGACACGCTGACGGGATTCTGCGAGCTGGTGGTGATCGCCGGGCGCGAGAAGGGCCCGGGGCACTGCATCCCCGACTGGCCGCAAGCCGGGATGGGCCCGCTCGCCGGCATCGCCGCCGGACTGCACCTTGCGCGCGACGAAGGCTACGACAGCGTGCTGACGATCGGGGTGGACTCGGTCGGCCTGCCCGACGACCTGCTCGAACGGCTCAGCCCGCCTCCCGCCTACGTCGAAAGCCAGCCGGTGATCGGCCACTGGCCGGTGGGAGCCGTTGACGCGATCGAAACGTTGCTCCTGTCAGAAGGCAGGCATTCGATGCTCGCGTTCGCGGAGGCCCTCGGAGCAACGCCCGTGAAAATCGGGGCCAAACCTGCTAACATCAACACACCGGCGGACCTGACCGCCGCGGAGAAGATCGATGGGATTTGAACGCCAGGCAGACTTCGGCACCCCCGAGGTCCGGTCCGAGGAGATGGTGACCCTCACCATCGACGGGCGTGAGGTCACCGTGCCCAAGGGCACCAGCGTGATGCGCGCCGCCGCCGAGGCCGGCGGCAGCATTCCCAAGCTCTGCGCGACCGACAACATGGCCGCGTTCGGGTCGTGCCGGCTGTGCCTGGTCGAGATCGAGGGCGCGCGCGGCACGCCGGCAAGTTGCACCACCCCGGTCGCGCCGGGGATGAAGGTGCAGACCCAGACTCCGCGGCTCGAGAAGCTGCGCCGCGGGGTGATGGAGCTGTACATCTCCGACCACCCGCTCGACTGCCTGACCTGCTCGGCCAACAACGACTGCGAGCTGCAGGAGCAGGCGGCGAACGTCGGCCTGCGCGACGTGCGCTACGGCTACGAGGGCGAAAACCATCTCGGGCTCGAAACCGACCATTCGAACCCGTATTTCGACTTCGATCCGTCGAAGTGCATCGTCTGCAGCCGCTGCGTGCGCGCGTGCGACGAGGTCCAGGGCACTTTCGCGCTGACCATCGACGGCCGCGGATTCGCCTCGATGGTTTCGGCCGGGCAGGACCCGGACAATTTCCTGTCGAGCGAGTGCGTGAGCTGCGGCGCCTGCGTGCAGGCCTGCCCGACCGCGACCCTGCAGGAGAAGAGCGTCAAGACGATCGGCCTGCCCGAGCGCGCGGTCGTCACCACCTGCGCCTATTGCGGCGTCGGCTGCACCTTCCGCGCCGAGATGCGCGGCGAGCAGCTCGTCCGCATGATGCCGTGGAAGGATGGCAAGGCCAACCGCGGCCACTCGTGCGTCAAAGGGCGGTTCGCCTACGGCTACGCCAACCACAAGGATCGCATCCTTTCGCCGATGATCCGCGAGTCGATCAACCAGCCGTGGCGCGAGGTCACCTGGGAAGAAGCGCTCGAATACACCGCGAGCAAGATCAACGAAATCAAGGACAAGCACGGCGCCCGTGCCCTGGGCGGGATTACCTCGAGCCGCTGCACCAACGAGGAGACCTTCCTCGTGCAGAAGCTCGTTCGCGCCGAGTTCGGCTCGAACAACGTCGATACCTGCGCGCGCGTCTGTCACTCGCCGACCGGTTACGGCCTCAAGACCACGTTCGGCACCAGCGCCGGCACGCAGGATTTCGACTCGGTGATGGACGCCGACGTGATCCTCGTGATCGGTGCCAACCCGACTGACGCGCACCCGGTCTTCGCCAGTCGGATGAAGCGCCGTCTGCGCCAGGGTGCCAGGCTGATCGTGATCGACCCGCGGCGCATCGATCTCGTGCGCAGCCCGCACATCCAGGCCGAGCACCACCTCGCGCTGCAGCCGGGCACCAACGTTGCGGTGCTGACCAGCCTCGCCCACGTGATCGTCACCGAGGGCCTCGCCAACGAGGACTTCATTCGCGAGCGGTGCGACTGGGACGAGTACCAGGAGTGGGCGCGGTTCGTTTCCGACGAGAAGCACAGCCCCGAGTTCCTCGAGGCGGTGACCAGGGTTCCGGCCCGGACCGTGCGCGAGGCCGCGCGGCTCTACGCCACCGGCGGCAACGGGGCCATCTACTACGGTCTCGGCGTGACCGAGCACAGCCAGGGCTCCTCGGCGGTGATCGCGATCGCCAACCTCGCGATGTGCACTGGCAACATCGGCCGCCCGGGCGTCGGCGTGAACCCGCTGCGCGGGCAGAACAACGTGCAGGGCTCGTGCGACATGGGCTCGTTCCCGCACGAGCTGTCGGGCTATCGCCACATCTCCGACGACGAGACTCGCGGCCTGTTCGAAAAGGACTGGGGCGTCACGCTCGACAAGGAGCCGGGCCTGCGGATCAACAACATGTTCGATGCCGCCGTCGATGGCTCCTTCAAGGTGCTCTACGTCCAGGGCGAGGACATCATGCAGTCCGACCCGAACACCCAGCACGTCGCGGCCGGGCTCCGGGCGATGGAACTGGTCATCGTCCACGACCTGTTCCTCAACGAGACCGCCAACTTCGCCCACGTGTTCCTGCCGGGCAGCACCTTCCTCGAGAAGGACGGCACCTTCACCAACGCCGAGCGCCGCATTCAGCCAGTACGCAAGGTGATGGAGCCCGCCAACGGCTACGCCGACTGGGAGGTGACGCAGCTGCTCGCCAACGCGCTCGGGGCGAACTGGAACTACACCCACCCAAGCGAGATCATCGACGAGATCGCGCGGCTGACGCCGAGCTTTGCCGGCCTCTCGTGGGAGCGGCTCAACGAGGTCGGCTCGGTCCAGTGGCCGGTCAACGAGCAGCATCCCGAAGGATCGCCGGTCATGCACATCGACGGCTTCGTCCGCGGCAGGGGCAAGTTCGTCGTCACCGAGTACATCCCGACCGACGAGAAGACCGGGCCGCGCTTCCCGCTGCTGCTCACGACCGGCCGCATCCTCAGCCAGTACAACGTCGGCGCGCAGACGCGCCGTACCGGCAACGTCGTCTGGCATGACGAGGACCTGCTCGAGATGCACCCGACCGACGCTGAGAACCGCGGGCTCAAGACCGGCGACTTCGCGCGGCTTGCGAGCCGCACCGGCGAGACGACGCTGCGCGTGCTGGTCACCGACCGGGTCGCCCCGGGCGTGGTCTACACCACGTTCCACCACCCGGCGACGCAGGCCAACGTGGTCACGACCGACTTCTCCGACTGGGCGACCAACTGCCCCGAGTACAAGGTCACCGCGGTGCAGGTCACGCCGTCGAACGGCCCGAGCGAGTGGCAGCAGGACTATGCCGAGCACAGCGAACGCTCGCGGCGGATCGCGGTCGAGGCGGAGCCGGCCGAATGAGCTCGACGATCGACACATTGCGGCGGATGGCCAACGACATCGCCCGCAACCTCGCGGCGATGGGTCACGACGAGGCGGTGCTCGCGACCGCGGACCACATAGACAAGTTCTGGGATCCGCGGATGAAGCAGGCGATCTTCGCCGACGGCGGCGAAGGACTCTCGCCGATCGCGCGCGCGGCCATCGAGCACCTTTCGGGCGGTGCTCACCCGGCCCCGCAGACTCGAGCGACCGAGTTCAACGCGGTCGATGAGGTGGGGCATTCCGACGCCGGCTGAGCCCGTCTCCCCTCCCGCTTACGGGAGGGGTTTGGGGTGGGTCAGACGGTTGACCGCCACGTCACGCACTCGCCCACCCCTGACCCCTCCCGCGAGCGGGAGGGGAAATTGAGCGAAGCCATCGAGATCCGCCCCGACGGTTCCCGCCGCCCGGTGGCGCGCGAGTGGGTGCCCGAGGCGCCGGTGGCGCTCGAGTTCAACGGGCTCAGCTATGCGGTGATGATGGCGACGCCGTGCGACCTCGAGGATTTCGCGCTTGGCTTCGCGCTGACCGAGGGGCTGGCGAAGACGCCCGG
This sequence comes from Sphingomonadales bacterium, assembly GCA_044506565.1. Lineage (GTDB taxonomy): Bacteria > Pseudomonadota > Alphaproteobacteria > Sphingomonadales > Sphingomonadaceae > Croceibacterium_A. The sequence continues at coordinate 7,459 of JBIQKN010000004.1, forward strand.
CGACCTGGCCGACATCGCGGTGGCGGAAGTCGAGCAGGGGTGGATCGTCCGCGCCGCGCTCAGCGGGCTCGGCATCGAGCAGCTGACCGACCGGGTCCGCGCGCGCGTTGCGGAAAGCTCGTGCGGGCTGTGCGGGATCGAGAATCTCGAGGCGGTCGCGCGACCGCTGCCGCGGGTCGCCGCTCACCCACCGCTCGCACAGGGCGCGATCTTCGCCGCGCTAGCCGCGCTGCGCTCCCACCAGCCGCTCGGCCGCGCCACGGGTGCCGCCCACGCCGCCGCCTTCGCGTCGACCGCAGGCGAAATCCTCCACGCCCGCGAGGACGTCGGCCGCCACAACGCGCTCGACAAGCTGGTCGGCGCGCTCGCCGCCGCCGGGCAGGACCCGGCCGCAGGCTTCGTCCTCTCGACCGCGCGCTGCTCCTACGAGATCGTCGAAAAGGCCGTCCGCGCCGGCGCGACGCGCCTCGCAACGGTGTCGTTGCCTACGAGCATGGCCGTGGCCCGCGCCAAAGAAGCAGGCCTGAGCTTGTGGTCGCTGGCTCGCGACGACAGCGTGCTGTCGGTGAACGATGGAGCGGGATGACTGCCAGGGGTGGAAACGGACCTTGCGCGCTATGGTAACTTTGAAGCGTTTAGCGGCTCTAGCCCCACGCCAACCCACAAACCTGCTTCGGTTGCGCGCTCGACAATGCATCCGAGTGCCGGATTATTCTCCCGGATCAGCGGAACCCGCGTTGCATCGACTGCGTCCGCCGCGATGCCAGGGATCGTCTCGAATGAGCGTGAGCCGCAATCACGCGCGATTTCAGCGCTTTGCCACTGCGCGGAGGCCCGTCCATCAAGCATGGACTGGCCCGGTTCCGCCACTCTCAGAAACCAGCGTTGCTCCTCTGGCTGGCTCCGCGTTGCATACCCTACGCCCACTGCGACGATGGAACTGCAAGCCGCGCCAGCAGCAAACCAGACCAAACGATCACGCCTCATCAGGACAGTAGATCGCACGGCGTCTGTGTTCGCAATGGGTCGGAAGCGGACAAGGGAACGCTGCCCCTACTTCTCATCCCGCCGACCGCCGCTCAACGCGTCGGCTGCGGGTTCGCAATCAGCGGAAAGTTGCCCTCGTAAGGCGGCCAGTTGGGCAGCGGCAGGTCGGGGGCGGCGTAGAACATCGCCGCGTGCACGCTGCGGATCTTGCCGCCGTCGATGCCGAACACTTCCATGAAGTGGTTGCGCCGCCGCGCGTCGCCGGGCTTGCGGATGAAGATCGCCGACATGACGACCACCTGCGCCTCCTCGTCGATCAGCAGGTAGCGCCGCGCGGCCACCAGCGCGACCGCCAGGCTCGCGTAGCCCGAGGTGCAGTCGCCGCGCCCTTCGAACCCGTCGTTCGGGTCGCCCGAACGGATCGGCCGGCCGGTGACCTCGAACCCGTTCTCGAACCGGCTGCACCCGCCATGCGCGAGCACCGTGCGGCCGTTTCCCGCGACCAGGGCGTCGAAATAGCTGTTGACGATCCGCACCAGCGCGTCGCGCGGCAGGCGTTCGGCCGGCGGGACGACACGCTCGGGCGGGGGGCTGGCGACCAGCTTGTCGATATCGAACAGCACCTCGCTGCCGACGCCGGAGATGCCCGGGTCGCCCTTGTGCGCGATGTGCCATTCACCTTCGGTGATTGCGCCATCCTCGACCCGCACGCGCAGCGAGGCGACCGCTGGCTCCCCGCCGTCGGTAACCACGCCGAAGAACGCGGCGTTGCCGGTGACCGGATCGAAATAGCGCCGCTGCACGGGGCCGATCGCGGTCATGGTCTGCCAGACCCCGGCACCGGCGGCCGTCAGCACCGAATTCTGCGTCTGGCGAAAGCCGATCGCCAGCGGCGCCCGCGACGGGTCCCCGGCCACGACTGCGTCGAGGAACCGGTCGAGCTTGTCGCCGAGGCAGGCACGGTCGCAGGGCGCGGGTGACTGTGCCGAAGCCGCACCTCCCGAAAGCGCGAGCAGCAGGCTCGCCGCGAACAGCAACAGTTTCCTCATCGGTCCTCCCCTCGGGCGTGGCCGCACCTCGTCGGGTGCAGCATTTGCGCTCGATGGCACGATGTCCAGAGGCGTGTGTGCTCGAAAGCGGTGCGGAGGCGGGCCGCGCCTCAGCGGCGCAGCAAGTAGACGGCGTATTCGGCGCGCCAGTTGGCGCCGAGCGCCCCCAGCTCGGTCTCGCCGCTGAAGAACCAGCTGCGCTCGATCGCCACGCCCTTCTCGCGCAGCAACGCGAGGAAATCGGTCACGGTGACGTGGTGGATGTTCTGCGTCTCGTACCAGCTCACCGGCAGGTGCCGCGTCACCGGCATGCGGCCGTTCCACAGCAGCGAGAGGCGCATCCGCCAGTGGGCGAAGTTGGGGAAGCTGACGAACGCCTTGCGGCCGATCCTCAGCAGTTCCTCGAGCATCAGGTCGGGCCGTTCGGCGGTCTGCAGGGTCTGGCTCAGCACCGCATAATCGAACGCATCGTCGGGATAGTCTGCGAGGTCGCGGTTGGCGTCGCCCTGGATCGCCGAAAGTCCGCGCTCGACGCATTTCTCGACCGCCTCGGGGTCGATCTCCATCCCGCGCGCATCGACCTGCCGTTCGTCGCGCAGCACCGCCATCAGCTCGCCTTCGCCGCAGCCGACGTCGAGCACCCGGCTGCCGGGAGCGATGTGCTGCGCGATCACCGCGAGGTCGGGACGCAGCCCGCTCATGCGTAGATCTCCGGGAAATGGCGCTCCATCCCGCGTTCCGGGTGGGCGAGGGGACTCCAGCCGAGGCTCTCGTACAGGCCGTGGGCGTCGAGGGTCATCAGCAGCCAGCGGCGCAGGCCCTGCAGCTCGGGATGCGCCTGGAGGTGGGCGACCATCGCCCTGGCCAGGCCGCGACCGCGATGGGCCTCGAGCACGTAGACGTCGGCGAGGTAGGCAAACGTCGCCCGGTCGGTCACCACGCGGGCGAGTCCGACCTGTTCGCCATCGCAGTGAACCGCGACGCACAGGCTGTTGGCGATGGCCCGGGCGACGGTCGCATAGGGGATGCCCGGCGACCAGTAGCTGCGCGCGAGATAGGCGTGCGCGGCCGCGACGTCGATCCGCGCCGGATCGTCGACCAGCTCGTATCCGGGGGGCACGGCGCTCACCGGTTGAGGAACCCGGCAATGACGCGGTCGAGCGCGGGGACGTCGAGCAGGAACGAGTCGTGCCCGTAGGGCGCCGACAGCTCGACGAAGCTGACCGGCGCGGCGACCGCATTGAGCGCATGGACGATCTGGCGCATCTCGCTCGTCGGGTAGAGCCAGTCGGTGTCGAAGCTGATCAGGCAGAAGCGCGCGGTGCAGCGGGAAAACGCATCGGCCAGCCGCCCGCCATGCTCCTCGGCGAGGTCGAAGTAGTCCATCGCCCGCGAGATGTAGAGGTACGAGTTGGCGTCGAACCGGTTGGTGAAGGCGATCCCCTGGTGCCGCAGGTAGCTCTCGACCTGGAAGTCGGCATCGAAGCCGAAGCTCTTGGCCTCACGGTCCTGCAGGCGGCGGCCGAACTTCTCGGCCAGCGCCGCTTCGCTGAGATAGGTGATGTGCGCCGCCATGCGCGCGACCGCGAGCCCGGCGTCGGGACCCTTGCCCTTGCTATAGTAGTCGCCACCGTTCCACGCCGGGTCGGCCATGATCGCCTGGCGGCCGACCTCGTGGAAGGCGATGTTCTGCGCCGACATGCTCGCGGGCGTGGCGATGCCGAGGATCCGCTCGGCGCGGTCCGGGTAGTTCGCGGCGAGGCTCAGCGCGAGCATCCCGCCCATCGACGGGCCGACCGCGGCGTGCAGCTTGCCGATCCCGAGCGCGTCGAGCAGCGCGACTTGCGCGCGGACCATGTCGCGGATGGTGATGACCGGGAAGCGCATCGCCCACGGCTTGCCATCGGGGCCGGGGCTGGCCGGGCCGGTCGAGCCCATGCAGCTGCCGATGAAGTTGGCGCAGATCACGTGGAACCGCGCGGTGTCGATCGGCTTGCCCGGGCCGACCATCCGGTCCCACCAGCCGGGCTTGCCGGTGATCGGGTGCGGGCTGGCGACGTGCTGGTCGCCGGTCAGCGCGTGGAAGATCAGGATCGCGTTGGACCTGTCGGGCGCGAGCTCGCCGTAGGTCTCGTAGGCAAGCGTGACCTGCTCGAGCCGCTGGCCGCTGTCGAGCGGCAGGGCGTCGGCCAGCACGAGGCTGCTGCTGGAAGAGGCGGTCACCGTGGCCATGGGTCGCCGCGACTTGTGACAGGCGAGTCGGGCTGTCAACAATCCTCCCCGAACCGCCGCAGAGGATGGGCTGTCAATTCGCGCCGCTTGGCGTTATGCGCCCGCCGGTGACGGACGACCTCCCGACAGCCGGGCCCGCAATGAAGCCGTGGATCGCGGCGATCCATGCCTATGTCCCGGGCAGGAGCACGGCCGCCGACGGCAGGCCGCTGGTCAAGCTCTCGGCCAACGAGAACCCCCTCGGCACCAGCCCGGCGGCGCTCGCCGCGCTCGCCGAGGGGATCGCGCCATCGCTCTATCCCGACCCCGACAGCACCGCGCTGCGCGAGGCGATCGGCGCGCTGCACGGAATCGACGTGGCGCGGATCGTCTGCGGGACCGGCTCGGACGAGCTGCTCAACCTCGCCGCGCAGGCTTTCGCCGGCCCGGGCGACGAGGTCGTCTACGTGCGCTACGGCTTCGCGGTCTACGATATCGCCGCGCGCCGCTGCGGTGCCACCGTGGTGGTCGCGCCCGACCGCGACTTCGGGACCGACGTCGATGCACTGCTCGCCTGCGTGACCGAGCGTACGCGGGTGGTGTTCGTAGCCAACCCGAACAACCCCACGGGCAGCTTCCTGCCCAAGGCCGAGCTCGCCCGGCTCCACTCCGGGCTCCCCGGCAACGTGCTGCTGGTGATCGACCAGGCCTATGCCGAATACGTCGCGGCCGAGGACGATGATGGCGGGCTGGCGCTGGCGGCGGCGCATGACAACGTGCTGGTCACGCGGACCTTCTCGAAGATCTACGGCCTCGCCGGTGAGCGCGTCGGCTGGGGCACCGGGGCGCCCGGGGTGGTCGACGCGCTCAACCGCATCCGCGGGCCGTTCAACGTCACCGTGAGCGCGCAGCAGGCGGCGCTCGCGGCGCTCGGCGACCAGGACTTCGTCGCCCGCTCGCGCGAGCACAACCGCGCCGAGCGCGCGCGGTTCGTCGCGGCGGTCGAGGCGCTCGGCAACAGCGGCTTGCGCGCGCTGCCGAGCGAGGCCAACTTCGTGCTCGTGCTGTTCGAGGGGGGACTGAGCGCCGAAGCGGCGCTGCACGGGCTGGCCGAGGCCGGGTACGCGGTGCGTCACCTGCCGGGCCAGGGGCTGCCTCACGGGCTGCGGATCACGATCGGCACGCGCGAACAGATGGACGAGGTCGCCGCCACGCTGCGGGCGCTGGCGGAGGGGGGCCGATGAGCTTCGACAAGGTCGCGATCATCGGGCTCGGTCTGCTTGGCGGCTCGATCGGCCTCGCCGTTCGCCAGCACCTGCCCGGTGTGACGACGACGGGTTACGACAGCGATCCCGCGGTACGCGCGCGCGCGGCCGAGCGCGGTCTTGCCGGCACCATCTGCGAGACCTCCGCCGAGGCGGTCTCCGGCGCCGACCTGGTGATCCTCTGCGTGCCGGTCGGCGCGATGGAAGAAGTGGGGCGCGAGATCGCCGACGCGCTGGCACCGGGTGCGCTGGTGAGCGACGTCGGTTCCTCGAAGCAGACGGTCAGCGACGCGCTCGCCGAGGCGCTGCCGGGCCACTGCGTGATCCCGGCGCACCCGGTCGCGGGGACCGAGGACAGCGGGCCCGACGCCGGCTTCGCCTCGCTGTTCCACCACCGCTGGTGCATCGTCACCCCGCCTGAGGGCGCCGATCCGGCCAAAGTCGCGGCCCTGGTCGAGTTCTGGGAATCGCTGGGCGCGATGGTCGATACCATGGACGTCGCGCACCACGACCTCGTGCTCGCGGTGACCAGCCACATCCCGCACCTGATCGCCTACACGATCGTCGGCACCGCCTCGGAGCTCGAGAACGTCACCCGCAGCGAGGTGATCAAGTACTCGGCCGGAGGCTTCCGCGACTTCACCCGCATCGCCGCCTCGGACCCGACGATGTGGCGCGACGTGTTCCTGCACAACCGCGACGCGGTGCTCGAGATGCTCGACCGGTTCCTCACCGACCTCGCGCTGATGCGCGAGGCGATCCGTTCGCGCGACGGCGAGACGATGTTCGAGGTATTCAGCCGCACCCGCTCGATCCGCCGGTCGATCGTGGCGCTGGGCCAGGACGATGCGCGGCCCGACTTCGGCCGCAAGCACAACGGGGATTGAGGGGCAGGAGCCCTCATCCAACTTCGACTAAGCCCCTGCGGGGCCAAGTCTTCGTATCCTTCTCCCGCCAGCGGGAGAAGAATCCCTGCCGCCAGCGCTGCCCCTTTCTTCTCCCGCTGGCGGGAGAAGGATAGCGGAGGTTAGGTCCGTCAGGACCTTACCGGAGCTTGGATGAGGGCCCCTCTACTCGGGCGCCAGCACGAACACCGCCGTGTCGCGCGGGGCGAGCGTGACCGTGAGCGGTGCGCGGGTGGTCCCGCTCGCTGTGCCGGTCCAGGCCTCGGTGATCCGGAAGTGCCGCTCGCCGATCCTGGCGAACTTCTGGTTGAGGTCGTCGGACAGCGGATGCTGCGCAAAGTCGATTGTGTGCGTGCGCCGCGAGTCGGAGCGGTTGAGCACGGCGATCGCCCAGCGCTCCTCGGCCAGCGGACGGGCCCAGGCCTCGATCTCGGGCGTGCGGAGCCACGCGAAACCCTGCAGGCCGAGCGGGTCCTGGTCGATCGCGACGATCCGCGGGTTGGTCAGGATCGCGGCGATCTCGGGCTTCATGCCGATCACGTCGGTGCCGGCGATCAGCGGCGCGGCGAGCATCGCCCACAGCGCGAAGTGCGAGCGGTTTTCGGCCAGCGTCGGCAAGTTGCCGACTTCCATCATGTCGGGGTCGTTCCACCCGCCCGGTCCGGCGTACCGGCGCAGGCCGGCCTGCTTGTCGAGGATGTTGAGCACGCCGAAGCTGCTCCAGCTGCCGTGGCCGAGCTCGCAGTTCCAGCAGTTCACGATGTCGCCGGTGGTGCGCCACAGGTGGCCGATCTCGCCGGCCCATTCCCACGGGCGGTTGTCGCCCCATTCGCAGATCGAGAACACGATCGGACGTCCCGCCGCATGGAGTGCGTCGCGCATCGTCGCATAGGCTTCGCGCGGGTTGCGCTGCGCCACCCCGCTGCCGGTGTTGCACCAGTCGTACTTGAGGTAGTCGACGCCCCAGCGGGCGAACTGCAGCGCGTCCTGGTACTCGTGCCCCTGACTGCCGGGGCGACCGGCGCAGGTCCTCGTGCCGGCGTCGGAATAGATGCCGAGCTTGAGTCCGCGTTCGTGGACGTAGTCGGCGAGTGCCGCGATCCCCGAAGGAAAGCGCTCGGGGTCGGCCTGCAGGAAGCCGTCGGCGTCGCGCTGGCCCTGCCAGCAGTCGTCGATGTTGACGTAGACGTATCCCGCGTCGCGCATCCCGCTGGCGACGAGGGCGTCGGCGGTGCGGCGGACCAGCGTCTCGTCGATCTCGCAGCCGTAGTGGTTCCAGCTGTTCCACCCCATCGGCGGGGTGCCTGCGAGATCGGGAAACTTTTGCGCGACCGCCGCCGCCGGCGCCAACGCCAGCGCCGCGGCCAGGAGGCTCGCGGCTATCGCCTTGCCCATGACCTCTCCCCCTCAGTCGTTCAGCGCGTTGATCGCGGCGTGGACCCGCGACTCGATCTCCTCGCGCGGCAAGCCCGGCTCGATCGGCTCGCCGAACTGCAGTGTGATCGTCCCGGGACGCTTCCGCCACCGGTGATAGAGCGGCCCGCTGTCCACCGCCACCGGGACCACCGGCAGGCCGAGCAGCTTGTAGAGGCCGGCAAACCCCGACTGTAACGGCGGTCGCTCCCCGTGGGGGACACGCGTGCCTTCGGGAAAGATCGCCAGCGGCCGTCCGCTGCCGACGAACTGCCGGGCATCGGCCAGCATCGCCCTCAGGCCTTTCGCCCCCTGGTCGCGCCGAACCATGACCGAGCCGTAGGCCCGTGCGGCACGCCCCCAGCCGGGAATGCGGAACAGTTCCTCCTTGCCGAACGGCACCGGGAAATCGAGCGTGTTCGGCAGGTCGATCGCCTCGAAGAAGCTCTCGTGCTTGATCGCGTAGAGCGCCGCGCCCTCGATCGGGCGGCCTTTCTGGCGGACCGTGATGCCAACGAGGTATCGCAGGCAGGCGCGGTGAAACCGCGACCAGGTGTCGGGAACTATCCTTATCCGCGACGGGGCCAGCAGCGCGGCCGTGGCCGCCACCAGCACGAAGGCGACGCTGCCGAGATAGAACACCAGGTAGAATGCGAGGCTGCGGAGGACGGTCATCGCGTCATCCGGGCAGGATCCGGACCAGCCACGCCGCAAGCAGCTTGTGGTACTCGAGGAACAGCGTCCGGAGCGAAGGTTCGGTGCGCACCGCGTCGCGAACCACCACCGTGTCTTCGGGCAGGACGCTTTCGAGTTCGAGCGCGGCGCGGCGCATGTGCCAGTCGCTGGTCACCAGCCGCAGCGAACGCACCTCGCCTGCCGCCACCCAGTCGGACGTTTCGCGCGCGTTGCCGCGCGTGTCGAGCGCCGCAAAGCCGAGCGTGACGCAGCATTCCATCGTCGCCTCGGGCACGTCGTACTCGATCGCGAACTCGTGCGGCTTGACGTGGCTGTCGACCCCGCTGACCAGCATCCGCTCGGCGGCGCCGCCCTGCAGCATCTCGAGCCCGCGGGCGATTCGACCACCGCCCCCGGTGGGGACGACGATCGCGTCGGTCTTCTCGCCGGCCGCGGGCCGCGGCAGCGCCACGGCGAACCACAGGAAGCCGAACGCCCACAGGACGAGCACCAGCGACAGGATCCGGCGGATCACAGCATCCGCCTCAGCGCGGAGAGAACGGTGAGGCGCGCGGTGAGCATGGCCAGCACTATGCCCAGCAGCGGCAGCGCTGCAAGCATCGCCCAGTCGGCCGGGCCGAAGCTTCCCCCGGCGACCATCCCCGAGCCGAGCCGCGCGAACTGGCGGCCGAGCAGGACGACCGTCGAGAGTCCGAGCAGCAGGCCCGCCAAGCCGCCAAGCGCGGCATCGATTCCAATCGAGCGCTGGAACAGCCGGGCGATCTGACCGTCGGTCCCGCCGAGCAGGTGGATGATCTCGACCGTGTCGCGGTTCGAGCCCAGCGCGCTGCGCGCCGCGAGCCAGACCGCGGCCGCGGTCGTCGCGCCGAGCAGTGCCACGAGGCCGAGAGCGAGCCACTGCAGCGAGCGGATGGCATCGAACACCGGTTCCAGCCAGCTCGCCTGGGCATCGACGCGCGCCGATGGCACCGAACCCGCCAGTGCAGCACGCAGCTCGTCGAGCCGCCGCGGTGTCACGGGGCCGACGAGCCGGACGTCGATCAGCACCGGCACGGCGATCGCATCTTCCTCCGGCACGTCCTGCTCGCCGAGCCAGGGCTCGAGCAGCGCCTCGATCTCGGCGTCGGGCACGCGGCGAACCTCGGCGACGTCCTCGCGGTTGGACAGCAGCGCGACGGCGACTTCCGCCTGGCGGGCGCGCTCCGCGGGCCCGCCCTCGAGGATCTGCAGCGTCACGCCGCCGGCAATCTCTGCGCGCGAGTTCTGGGCGAGATTGCGCAGCGCCAGTCCAGCTCCGGCCGCGATCACCGTGAGCGCCATCATGATCCCGATGACCCACGGCATCGGCCCGGCGAGGCGGGACTGCTGCATGATTCCGGCGCGGTCGCCTGCGCCGAAGCGCGGGGCGTTGCGCCGAACCGGGGAGGGCGGCTGGCTCATGGGGCCTCCCTGCGCGGCGGATAGCGGAGGGCGCCGGTCGGGTCGGCGAGGCGCCCCCGGTCGAGGCGCATGATCAGCGAATCGGGCACTTTCTTCAGCAGGTGGACGTCGTGGGTGGCGACGACCACCGTCGTGCCGAGGCGGTTGAGCGCCTCGAACAGCCGCAGGAGCTTCAACGCGAGGTCGGGATCGACGTTGCCGGTCGGCTCGTCGGCGACGAGGATCTCGGGCCGGGCGATCACCGCCCGCGCGATCGCCACGCGCTGCTGCTCGCCTCCCGAAAGCGTCGCCGGACGCGCATCGTGCCGACGCTCGAGGCCTACCCAGTCGAGCATGTCGGCCACCGGTTTGCGGATTTCGCTCTCCGGCACGCCCGAGACCCGCAGCGGCAGCGCCACGTTATCGAACGCGGATAGGTGCGGGACGAGCCGGAAATCCTGGAACACGACGCCGATCCGGCGGCGAAAGGCGGGCAGCGCCTGGCGTGGGAGCGTGATCACGTCGGTCCCGAACATCCGGATGATCCCGCGCGAAGGCCGCTGCGCGAGATAGAGCAGCTTGAGCAGCGAGGTCTTGCCGGCGCCGCTCGCGCCGGTGAGGAAGTAGAAGCTCCCCGGATAGAGCGCGAACGAGACGTCGCTCAGCACCTCGCGCTCGGTGCCGTAGCGCAGGCCGACGTTATCGAACTGTACGATCGTCCCCTCCCCCCCGCTCACGGCTGGCCTCGGGGGCGATGCGAGGGAGGGCGGCGGAACGGCGACATGTGCGGCGCGTATAGCCTCTGATCGATGTGGAAAAAAGCCACGTGCCGCCGGGCCTGTGCTGTCCCGAAACTTGTTGCGGCCTTCCGCCGAGCCTAGGGAATCCGCTGAAATGATCATCGCCTGCCCAGCCTGCGCGACGCGCTACGTCGTGCCCGACAGTGCGATCGGCGCCGAGGGCCGCACCGTGCGCTGCGCCAAGTGCCGTCACAGCTGGTTCCAGGATCCACTGGAACTGAGCGAGCCGGCGCCGGAAGCGCCCCCCACACATCCGGTGGAGGCTCCTCCCGCTGCTGTCGCCGCGCCGCCGGAAGACCACGCGCCGCCGCCTGCCTCGCCGCCCTACGCCGCTCCACCGCCGTCACCGGAGCCCGAGATTCCGCCGCCGCTTCCGGCCGAGCCGGTCCAGCCGCCGGTCGGGGAGCCCGTCCCGACGAGAGTTGGGGCGTCCGACGACGGCGCATCGCAGTTCGAGGCGGCGCCGCCCTTCCGGCGGCGGCGCAACACGCTCAGGCTGTGGACCTGGGCGGCGGCGATCTTCGCCGTCCTCGCCGCCGGTGTGATGGCCGCGGTGTCCTATTGGGGCCTGCCCGACTGGGTGCCCGTCAGCCGGCCGACGTTCGACGTCGGCCGGCCCGACCTGCAACTCGATTTTCCGGCCGATCAGCAGGAGCGCAGGCAGCTGCCGAACGGGATCGAGTACTTCGGGGCCAGCGGCACGATCACCAACGTCGGCAGCGTCGCTCGCGACGTGCCGCCGATCCTGATCGTGCTGCGCGATGCGCGCGAGCGGATCGTCTACAGCTTCGAGGTGCAGCCGCCGAAGCGCAGCCTGGCGCCGGGAGAGAGCGTCACGGTCAACGAGGCGGTGACCGACGTGCCGCGCTCCGCCCGATTGGCCGAGATCGGTTGGAAGCCCACCTGAGCTTTGGGCTTACTGGAACTCGATCAGCACCCTGTTGCCGCGGCGGCTGACCCGGTGTTCGGGAGCCGGGCCGTTCGCGCGCACTTCGCCGTTCGCCTGGCGCACGGTGACAGCCGGCAGTATCGTCGCCGTGGCCCTGGCCTGTGCCACGGCGCCGCCGCGCGGGGGTTCGCCCTGCGCTGCCGCGCTTGCTGCCGCGGCAGCCAGGACAAGGGCTGCGGACAGGCTCATGCATCATGGTTTCCACCGGGTTACCGAGCGCGCAACCGTTCTGCGACGAGCGTTCCACAATCGGACGACGAACCGAGCGTTTGCGCCGCGCAAGCGCGCTTGCAGGGGGTGGGACGCTTTGCTAAGGGCGCGCTCCTACCCCGCGGGGGCCGCCCTTCACGCGCCCTTGTCGATTATGCGGTCGTGGCGGAACTGGTAGACGCGCAACGTTGAGGTCGTTGTGGGCGAAAGCCCGTGGAAGTTCGAGTCTTCTCGACCGCACCATATCCCGGGGGACCCCCGAAAGGCTTGGAGGCCACGGTCGATCTGACCGGCACCTTCGCCGCGATTCGGCCGGATCGCGCCCGGCGTGTTGGTCCCGGCTCGCGCCTCAGGCTCGAGAGCTTCGACAACGAGCGGGTCGGCGGCGCAACTCCACCCTAGAAGAACGTGGCCTCGTAGCGGGTTCCGGCGGAATCCCGCTCGATCGGAACGATGAAGATCTCGAACGGCTCGCAGTTCTCGCCGGTGAACGGATAGATCGCCTGGGGCAGGATCGGGTCGGTCGGTCCGAGGAATTCGAGACGGAACGATCCGCTCGCCCGGCCGGACGGCGGCAGCTGCTCGACGCAGTCCAGCGTCACCGGGATGCTCCCTCCCTCGAGCTGGATCGTGTAGGCCGAGCCTGCGGCGTTGGCCATTTCGTCCCACGAAACCTCACGCATGGCTGTCTCCGAAGCTTGCAGCAGAAACCCCTATTCGCGGAAGGCGCGCTCGCTCAATCGCGTGATCGGCGTCAACAGGTAGGACAGCACGGTGCGCTTGTCGCCGAGCAGGCTGACGTCGGCGATCATTCCGGTGCCGATCTCGAGCTCGCGGCCCGTGCCAGTCCGATTGCTGTCGGTGCGAACCTGCACGAGATAGTAGATCTGCCCGGTACGTTCGTCCTCGACCGAATCCGGCGATATCGCCGTGACGCGGCCGGACAGCGACCCGTAGATTGCGGGATCGTAGGCGGTGACGTCGACTTTCGCTTCCTGCCCGATCCGCACCGAGCCGATGTCCTTCGGCGGCACCATGGCCTCGATCAACAGTGTCTCCTCGTCGGGCACGATCTCGACGAGCGGTTCGCCCGGACCCACGGTGCCGCCGACCGTAGTCACCAGGACCCGGTTGATCTTGCCGGCCATCGGGGCTCGCACGCTGGTCCGCTCCACCCGGTCGGCCAGCGCGGGAAGCGCGCGCTGCCGCGCCGCGAGTTCGGCCCGCGCAGCCGCCAGTTCGTCGGCCGCCAGCGAGCGCCAGTCCTGCTGCTGGTGGGCGAGCGTCGAGCGGGCTTCGGCGACCGCCGCCTGCGCCCGGGAAACGGCTGCTGCCGCCGCGGAGGCTTCGCTCGCGGCCACAGCCGCCGCGCTTTCCGCCCGCACCAGCGACAGCTGCGGCTCGATCCCCCGCTCGACGAGTGGCCGGATCGCGTCGAGCTCGATGCGCGCGGCCTCGCTGGCGGAGACCCGCGCCCGGTGGGCGGCGACCGCCTCGGCCTCGGCCCGCTGGGCCTGCTCCAGCCGCGCCCGTCCCGCGGCAAGCATGCTCGAGAGGTTGGCCATACGGGCCGTATGGAGCGATCGCTCGATGGCGACCTGCGCGGCCATTGCCGCATCGGCCGCCGCCGGATAGACCGGCGTGCGGCCCGCGACCTCCGCCTCGAGCCGGGCGATCTTGGCGCGCAGCGCGCCGAGCATGGCCTGGCCGCTGCCCAGTTCGGCGCCGGTCATGACCGGGCTGAGCCGCACGAGTTCCTGGTCGCGCTGGACCTGCTGTCCGGTGCGGACCAGAATCGCCTCGACGATCCCGCCTTCGAGATTGGACAGCACCTGCAGTTGCGAGCTCGAGATAACCCTGCCCTGCCCGCGCACGGTGCGGTCGAGCTCGGCGATCGAGGCCCAGATGAGGAAGATCGCCACGAAACCTAGGATCGCCCACAGCAGGAGGTTCGAGGCCGAACGCGGGCGTATCCGGTCTGCCAGGTCCTCGAGGCGGGTTTCGTTGTCGTCCTGGAAGTCTTCTTCGGCCATGTCAGGCGGCCTTCGTCCGGGTGATGCGCTTGAGGATTTCGTCGCGCGGGCCGTCGGCGACGATCCGCCCCCTTTCGACCACGATGATGCGCCTGACGAGCTTCAGCATTGAGGGGCGGTGGGTAATCACGATCACCGTCTTCCCGGCAGCCTCGGCCTGGAGGCGCTGGATCAGCGCATCCTCGGTGCGCTGATCCATCGCGCTGGTCGGCTCGTCGAACACGAGAACGCTGGGCTGGCCGGCCAGCGCCCGGGCGATAGCGATCGATTGCCGCTGGCCACCCGAAAGGCCTTCGCCCCGATCGGCCAGGCGCAGATCGTATCCGTTCGCGATCGCTCCCATGAACTGGTGGGTTCCGGAAATCTGCGCCACGCGGATCAGTTCGGGATCGTCTATCGCCGGGTTGCCGAGCGCGATGTTCTCGCGCACCGAGCCGGAGAACAGCACGCTCTCCTGGAGCGCGGTGCCGATATGGCGCCGCAGCTCGGCCGGATCGAACTGGCGGACGTCAGTGCCGTCGAGCAGGACCAGGCCTTCCTCCACCGGATAGAGTCCGAGGATCAGGCGCGCGATCGTCGACTTGCCCGAGCCGACCGGGCCGAGCAGCGCCACGTGCTCGCCGGGTTCGATGGTGAAGCTGAGCTCGTTGAGCGCCCTCTCGCTGCCGCCCGGATAGCGAAAGCCGACGCCGCGAAATTCGATGCGGCCGGCGATCGTGGCAGGTCTTAGCGCTGCGCCTTCGGGGCCCTCGGTCGGCATGGCCATCAGCGCGCTCAACTGGCGGTAGGCGGTCTTGGTCGCGCTTATCCGCGACAGGAGTTGCGAGATCTGCGCCAGCGGCGCGACGGCGCGGCCGCTGAGGATCGAGCAGGCGATCAGCGCGCCGACGGTCAGCTCGTTCTCGGCGATCATGCCCGCGCCGATGATGACCACGCCGGCGTAAGAGATCGTGCCCGCCGCGGCGGCAGTATTGATCCCGATCGCGGCGACGAGGCGCTGGCGCAGCGAGCTGTCCGAATGCTGATCGATCGCCTGCGACCAGCGCCCGGCAAGCAGCGGTCCCGCGTGAGCCGTCTTGACGGTTTCGAGTGCGCCGATCGTTTCCACCAGGACGGACTGCTTGAGAAAACCTTCGCTCAGAGCGCGCGCGGCCAGGCGATCGAGGGCCGGCTGGGTCAACAGGCCGACGGCGATGACCAGCGGCACCATGATCAGCGGAACGATGACGACCTTGCCCCCGATGACCGCGATGACGGTGAGGGTCACCAGGATGAACGGGACGTCGACCACCGCGGTCAGCGTCGCCGAGGCGAAGAAGTCGCGCAGAGTCTCGAACTCGCGCAGCAGCCCCGCGAGCGAGCCGGTCGAACCCTTCTTGAGTTCGAGCCTGATCGCGAGGATGCGCGAGAACAGTTCGCCGCCGACCTCGCGGTCGACTTCGGCCCCGGCGATGTCGACGAAGTAGGCGCGCAAGGTGCGCAGGGTGAAATCGAACACGATCACGATCGCCAGGCCGATCGACAGGGCAATCAGCGAATCGACCGCGTTGTTCGGCAGAACCCGGTCGTACACGGTCATCGTGAACAGCGAGGTGACCAGCCCGAACACGTTGATCATCGCCGCCGCGAGCGCGACCTTGATGTAGGTCTGCTTGTTCCGGCGCATCGGCTCGACCAGCCAGGATGCGAACCGCTCCGGCGGTTCCGGAACCAGGTCGTCGGCCATTACATCGCCCCCCTCGCCGCAGTCGGCTCGATCTCGAGTGCCTCGAGCAGCTTCCCGGTACGCGAGAGCAGGACGTAGCGCGCGGCGTCAAGCTCGCTCATCGCCAGCACATAGGCGACCGCGGTCTCGAAATAGGCTTCGTTGGCTTCGAGCACGTCGTTGATCGTGCCGCGCGCCACCCGGAAACGCTCGACCTGAATGTCGCGCGTCCGCCGGCTGGCGACGTAGTTCTCGCGAAGCGCGGCGAGTTGCTCCTCGAGCGCCTGGACGTCCGACCAGGCGATCGAGGCATCGCGCTCGGCCTCTTCCCTGACCCGCTGGGCCCGCGCTTCGGCGGCGCGCGCGGCGGCTCCCGCCTGCTGCACGCGCGGTTCGGCGCCTCCGAAGAACCGGTATCGCAGGGTCAGGCGCGCGCGGACGTCGTAGTCCATCCCCCCCTCGAGGATGCCGAAGCTTCCGCCGTCGACTCCCGCAGTCACGAGCGGCAGCAGGTCGCTCCGCGCCGCCCGATAGTCCTGCCGGGCGGCGTCGGCGCCGGCCTCCGCGGCTCGCACGCTGGGCGCCGATCGCGCCTCCAGCACGGCCACGTCCCGGCTGATCGGCTCGGCGCCGATCCGCGGCGCGCGCGGCTGGGCCGCGAGCGGCGGCGACCCGGTGAATTCGGCAAAGCGCGCCTCGGCCTGCGCCGCGGAGCGCCGGAACTGGGCGAGTCGCGTGCTGGCCCGCGCGATGTAGCTTTCGATCTGCGCGAGGTCGCCTTCTGCCGCTACGCCCTGGCGAATGCGTTCCCTGATCGCCTCGCGGAACGAGTCCTGCGCCTCGGCGAACTCGCTGCCGACCGCGACCAGCGACTGGTACGCGACGACGTCGTACCAATGCGCGATGGTGTTCAGCGCCACCTGGTCGGCGACCGATTCGATCTGCGCCGTCGCGCCGCGCAGCCGCGCGCTCGCGGCGGCGATCCGCTTCGACGTCGCGCCGAAGTCGAGCAGGACCTGGCGAATGTTGAGCAGCGCGTCGGTTCGTTGCTCGGGGCGCGACCGTTCGATGATGTTGTCCGGATCGTCCGAGAATTCGCGCGCGATCGACCGGTACGAGTCGATCGTCAGCTCGCCCGACGGAAACAGGCCCTCGCGCGCCTCGGCCAGCGCCGCCTGGGCCTCGTCGCCGCCGGCGATGGCTTCGAGTCGCGCCGGGTGCCGCGCCACCGCGTCCTCGACGATTCGGCGGAACTCGTCGACGGGCACCGAGCTTTCGCTGAGCCGCAGGATCGGATCCCGCGACAGGTCGATGCGCAGAGGATCGCCGGTTGGCACGGGCAGCACCGGCAGGCGTGGCTGGTCCTGTGCCAGTGCGGCGCCGAGCGGCGCGACTGCCAGCCAGACCCCTGCCACGAGGCTCAGCGCGCCCGGGCGCCGCCGGCCGGGTTCACGAATGCAAGCGCGCAACATTCCTGGCCGTCGCAGCCTCCCTTGCGGCTCCATATGGGGTCGCGCGGCGCTTGAGAACCCCAAGAGAAGGAAGGCAAACTTTCGCGGCGGCTAGGCGTGCAACCCGCCCCGAGCAATTCCGGCCGCGCATCGCGCTGCTGCGACCTTCTGCGCTGGTCCGTACGCGGCCAGGCTGCGACCGACGAGGATCACTGCGGGGCCGTCACCGAGCGCGGTGCGCGCGGCGAGAGGGAGCAGGTCGAGGCGGGTGGCGAAGTGGCGCTCCTCGGGCAGGCTGGCGCTCTCGACCATGACCACCGGAGTATCGGCGGGAAGACCCGCGGCGATGAGCCGGGCCGAGACGGCCGGCGCGGCGGCCTTGCCCATGTAGATGGCCAGCGTTGCCTCGGGATCGGCGAGCGCGCGCCAGTCGATTTCGAGCGGCTCGCCGGCGCGGGCGTGGGCGGTGACGAAGGTCAGCTTGCGGGCGAGCCCGCGCAGGGTCAGCGACAGGCCGAGGCTGGCCGCGGCGGCGCTGGCCGCGGTTACGCCCGGGCAGACGTGCACCGGCACGCCGGCGGCGCTGCACGCGGCGAGCTCCTCGGTCGACCGTCCGAAGATCGACGGGTCGCCGCCCTTGAGCCGCACGACCCGCTCACCGGCAATCGCCGCCTCGACGATCAGCGCGTCGATCGCCTGCTGGCTCTTCGAGTGCCGCCCCGAGCGCTTGCCGACCGAGACCAGGCGCACATGCGGCGGCGCCAGCGCGAGCACGCCCGGGCCGACGAGCGCGTCGTGGAAGATCACGCTCGCGGCACGGATCAGCCGCTCGGCCTTGCGGGTCAGCAGGTCCGGATCGCCGGGGCCGGCGCCGACCAGCCACACGGTGCCGGGGGCGATGAGGTTCGGGTCAGCCATGGGCCGCTTCCTTGCGATCGCCGATCAGGCGCTGGATTGCCGGGCGGCACGAGCCGCAGTTGGTTCCCGCCGACAGCGCCTCGCCGACCGCCTCGACGGTCATCAGGCGCTCGGCCGCGATCGCCTCGACGATCGTCTTCAGCCCGACGTCGAAGCAGGCGCAGACGATCGGCCCGCGGTCGGGCAGGGGCGCCGCCGGCCTTCCGGCGAGCAGCTCGACCGCCTTCGGCGCCTCCCCTGCGGCGAGCTGTGCAATAAGCCAGTCGCGGTCGGGCAGCCGGCCGTTCCGGGTCAGGTAGAGCGCCGCGGCGAGGCGGCCCTCGCTGAGCACCGCGATCCGCATTCCGCGCGAGCCATCGGCGATCTCGACTCGCTCGCCGGCCGGTAGCAGCGCCCTGGCCATGGCCCCCGGGTCGCCTTCGTCGGCGAGCTCGACCAGCCAGCCCTGCGCCACGCGGACCCGGGTGAAGTAGGCCGCGGCAATCCGCTCCGGCGCCTCGCGCGCGACGAGAAAGCCGCACCAGTCGGGCGCCAGCTTCGCGATTCTTGCCGGGGTCGCCTTGAAGCCCGGCTGGCCCGAGTAGGGGTCGACCAGCGGCTGCGGCAGCAGACCGGTGCGGCCTCCGCTCGACTGGCGGTCGGTCCAGTGGATCGGGGTGAAGATCTCGCCGCGCCGCTGGCCCTCGCTGACGAGCGCGCGGAACACGCTCTCGCCCTGCGGCGTCGCGACGCGGACGAGGTCGCCGTCGGCGACGCCATGCGCTTCGGCGTCGAGCGGGTGGATCTCGACCATCGGCTCGCGCCGGTGCTGCGACAGCTTCGGCGAGAGCCCGGTGCGGGTCATCGTGTGCCAGTGGTCTCGGTAGCGGCCGGTATTGAGCGTCAGCGGCCACTTGGGAAGCACCCCGTCGAGCTCGCGCTGCGCAACCGGTACGAGCCGCGCTTTGCCGTCGGGCGTTGGAAATCGGCCATCTGCGAAGGGCATGCCGCCCCAGCGGAACGGCTCCATTGCTTCGTACTGCGCGTTGGTGATCGCGCCGCAGGCGCCGATGTCGAACACGCGCTGCCCCGCGTTGCGATAGGCCGACAGGCGTGCGTGCTCGCGGAAAACCTCGGCCGGACGGTCGTAAGTGAACGCGTCGCGCCAGCCCATCGCCCGGGCGACTTCCTTGACGATCCACCAGTCGGGCTTCGCCTCGCCCGGCGCGGGCAGCAGTGCGCGCTGGCGGCTGATCGTGCGCTCGCTGTTGGTCACCGTACCGTCCTTCTCGCCCCAGGCGAGCGCCGGCAGCCTGACGTGGGCGAAGCGCGAGGTGTCGGTTTCGGCGATGCAGTCGGACACGACCACGAACGGGCACGCGGCGAGCGCCTCGCGCACGCGCGCTGCATCGGGCAGCGAGACCGCCGGGTTGGTCGCCATGACCCACAGCGCCTTGACCCGGCCCTCGCCGATCGAGCGAAACAGATCGACAGCCTTGAGCCCCGGCTTCGTTGCCATTCGCGGCGCCGCCCAGAATCGGCGGACGTCGTCGACGTTTTCGGGCGCGAAGTCGCGGTGTGCTGCGAGCGTGTTGGCTAGGCCGCCGACCTCGCGTCCTCCCATCGCATTGGGCTGCCCGGTGATCGAGAACGGCGCCGCGCCCGGCTTGCCGATGCGCCCGGTGGCGAGGTGGAGGTTGAGGATCGCGTTGACCTGGTCGGTGCCGCGGATCGACTGGTTGATCCCCTGGCTGAACACGGTGACCGTGCGCTCGTGCCGGGCGAACAGTTCGAAGAACGCGAGCAGGTCGGTCGGCGCGAGGTCGCACGCGGCCGCCGTCGACCACAGGTCGCAGCCTTCACCGAGCGCTTCCCAGAACCCGTCGGGCGTGGTCACGTGCGCCTCGAGGAAGTCGGGATCGACGATGCCGTTGTCGCTGCAGTAGGCCAGCAACCCGTTCATCAGCGCGACGTCGCTGCCCGGGCGCAGCGCGAGGTGCAGGTCGGCCTCCTCGCAGGTCTCGGTGCGGCGCGGGTCGATCACCACGACCCTGGTGCCGCGGGCGGCGCGCGCCGCCATCATCCGCTGGTAGACCACCGGGTGGCACCACGCGGTGTTCGAGCCGACCAGCACGATCAGGTCGGCCTGGTCGAGATCGTCGTAGCTCGCCGGCACCACGTCCTCGCCGAAGGCGCGCATGTGGCCTGCCACCGCGCTCGACATGCACAGCCGCGAGTTGGTGTCGATGTTGGCCGAGCCGATGAAGCCCTTCATCAGCTTGTTGGCGACGTAGTAGTCCTCGGTCAGAAGCTGGCCCGAGACGTAGAACGCGACGCTGTCCGGCCCTTGGCGCGAGATCGTGTCCTTGAACCGCCGCGCGACGTGGCGGATCGCCTTGTCCCAGCTCGTGCGCCTGCCGTCGATCTCGGGATGGAGCAGCCGGCCCTCGAGCCCGACCGTCTCGCCGAGGTGCGTGCCTTTCGAGCACAGCTTGCCGCGGTTGGCGGGGTGCGCCGGGTCGCCGGCGATTTCGACCTGACGTTCGCCGGTGACGGTCGCTGCAATTCCGCAGCCGACGCCGCAATAGGCGCAAGTGGTGCGGATCACATCCCCCTCCCGCTTGCGGGAGGGGCCAAGGGTCGGTCGATGGGCCGGACAGGCCCACCCCCTACCTCTCCCGCAGGCGGGAGGGGGGACATCACGCCGCCCGGGCCTGCTGCGCGGACGGCGGGGGGACAACCGCCTCGCGCAGCAGGTAGATGCGCCCGGCGTCGACCTTGACCGGGATCGTCGGCACGCACCCTTCGTCATCGCCGAGCGCCTGGCCGCTGCGCAGCGAGATCTTCCAGTTGTGCAGCGGGCAGGTGACGCTGTCGCCGTGGACGATGCCCTGGCTCAGCGGGCCCTGCTTGTGCGGGCACTTGTTGACCAGCGCGTAGAACTCGCCGCGCATCGTGTGGAACACGGCGATCTCCCGGTACTCATCTTCAGGGCCGCCGATCACCGGCAGCGTCGCTGCCATGCCCGGTTCGATCTGGCTGACCGGGCCGATGTCGAGCCATTTGGCTTGCATTAGGCATACTCCGTGGCGGGGCGGACGGTGGCGAGGTGGCTGTGCAGATCGCGGCGGTCGCCGGCCGCGCGCTGGGCCCAGGGATCGTCCTGCATGAACTTCTGTGAGTAGCGGAACCGCGCCGCCAAGCGCTTGACGGTGTCGGGTTCGCTGAACATCTGCGCCTTGACCCACTCGATGCCCTTGCGCTCGATCCACGGCGCCGTGCGTTCGAGGTAGTGCGCGTCCTCGCGGTAGAGCTGGATGAACGCCGCGCAGTGCTCCATCGCCTCCTCCTCGGTGGCGACCTTGCACAAGAGGTCGGTCGCGCGGACCTTGATCCCGCCGTTGCCACCGACGTGGAGCTCGTAGCCGCTGTCGACGCAGACCACGCCGAAGTCCTTGATCGTCGCCTCGGCGCAGTTCCGCGGGCACCCCGAGACCGCGATCTTGAACTTGTGCGGCATCCACGAGCCCCAGGTCATCTGCTCGATCTTCACACCGAGCCCGGTCGAATCCTGCGTGCCGAAGCGGCACCATTCGGAGCCGACGCAGGTCTTCACCGTACGCAGCGCCTTGCCGTAGGCGTGCCCTGAGACCATCCCGGCGGCGTTGAGATCGGCCCAGACCGCGGGCAGGTCCTCTTTCCTGATGCCGAAGATGTCGAGCCGCTGGCCGCCGGTGACCTTGACCATCGGCGCGTTGTACTTCTCGACCACGTCGGCGATCGCGCGCAGCTCGCGTGGGTTGGTGAGCCCGCCCCACATCCGCGGCACGACCGAATAGGTCCCGTCCTTCTGGATGTTGGCGTGGAGCCGCTCGTTGACGAAGCGGCTCTTCTGGTCGTCCTCGTACTCGCCGGGCCAGGCGCACAGCAGGTAGTAGTTGAGCGCCGGCCGGCACGAGGCGCAGCCGTCGGGCGTGGTCCAGTGCAGCTCCTGCATGACCTGCGGGATCGCCTTGAGCTCCTTCTCGACGATCAGCCGGCGCGCGTCGTCGTGGGTGAAGCTGGTGCACTTGCACAGCGTCTTCGCCCCGGCCTGGACCTCGTCGCCGAGCGTCAGCGCGAGCAGGCCCTCGACCAGCCCGGTGCACGAACCGCAGCTCGCGGAGGCCTTGCACTGCGAGCGCACCGCGTCGAGGCTGCACGCCCCGGCCTCGATCGTCGCGACCACCTTGCCCTTGGACACGCCGTTGCAGCCGCAGATCTCTGCGTCGTCCGAAAGCGCTGCAACGGCGGCGTTAGGGTCCGCGAAGGCACCCCCGCCCCCAAGGACGCTCAGGGCGAAAGCCTGGCCGAAGATCAGCCCGTCGCGGATCTCGGACACGTCCTCCTGCTTCTTCAGCAGGTCGAAGTACCAGTTGCCGTCGGCGGTATCGCCGTAGAGCACCGCGCCGACCACGCGGTCGTCCTTCAGGATCACGCGCTTGTACACACCGCGCGCGGCATCGCGCATGACGATGTCCTCGTGATCGTCGCCGCCGATGAAGTCGCCGGCCGAGAACACGTCGATCCCGGAGACCTTGAGCTTGGTCGAGGTTACCGAGCCGGTGTAGCCCGACGGTTGTCCGGTCAGGTGATCGGCCAGCGCGCGGCACATCTCCCACAGCGGGGCGACGAGGCCGTAGCACTGCCCGCGGTGCTCGACGCACTCGCCGACCGCGAGGATCGCCGGATCCGAGGTAACCATATGGTCGTCGACGAGGATGCCGCGTTCGCATTCGAGCCCGGCGGTCTTGGCGAGCCGCGTCGAGGGGCGGATGCCGACTGCCATGACCACGATATCGGCCGGGATCTCGCGCCCGTCCTTGAGCCGGACTCCGCAGACGTGGCCGTCGCGTTCGAGGATTTCCTCGGTGTCGGCGCCAGTCAGGATCGTCTGCCCGCGCCGCTCGAGCTCGGTCTTGAGCAGCCACCCGGCGGCTTCGTCGAGCTGCCGTTCCATCAGCGTCGGCATCAGGTGGACGACGGTGACCTGCATGCCTCTCAGGCTGAGTCCGTGCGCGGCCTCGAGCCCGAGCAACCCGCCGCCGATCACCACTGCGTTACCGCCTCCGCCCGCCGCGGCGAGCATCTTCTCGACGTCGTCGAGGTCGCGGAAGGTGACCACGCCGGGCAGGTCGCGTCCCGGGACCGGGATGATGAACGGGTCGGAGCCCGTCGCGATCAGCAGCCGGTCGTAAGGCTCGACCCGGCCTGATCGGGCGACGACCACCGATCGCTCGCGGTCGATGTGATCGACGGGATCGCCTGCGACCAGCTCGATACCGTTGTCGGCGTACCATTCGGCGGTATTGAGGACGATTTCGTCGAAGCTCTTCTCGCCGGCCAGCACCGGCGAGAGCATGATCCGGTTGTAGTTGACCCGCGGCTCGGCGCCGAAGATCGTGACCGAGTACCTGCCGGGATCGCGCGCGAGGATTTCCTCCACCGCGCGGCAGCCGGCCATGCCGTTGCCGATCACCACCAGTTTCTCGCGCAGAGTCCCGCTGAGCGGGTTCGCCTTGTCGAAGCTCGTCGGTGCGTTCACTCGTCTTGTGCCTTCCGAACGCGCACGCAAAAAAGCCGCCAGGTGATCCCCGAGGGGCCAACCGGCGGCGCCATTGCCACGCTATGTCGCTGAAACCGCGGTCCGGCTGTCGTCGCCCGCCATTGGGCGAGCCGTTCCGCTTCGAGCGCGATTTAACCGATTCCCGGCTCCGCGGGCAAGACTTTTTTGCAGTGCAGCAAAAGATCCGGGCATCAACCGGGAGCGAGCATCCCGAATTCGGGCCAGCGGAGCACGGCCAGCACCAGCGCCACCGCCAGCACCAGAGCGACGATCCGCCACTGCTGAGCGGTGCCGCGCTCGAGCAGCGGCCTCGGCGCGGGCACCAGCGCCGGATTGGGATGCGCGAGGTCGTAAGTGAACTCGCTCAGCTCCTGGTAGCGCTTCGCCGGGTCGATCGCGAGCGCGCGCACCAGCGCCGCGTCGACCCACGCCGGCACTTCGGGATTGAGTTCGCTCGCCGGGCGGTAGCGCAGCCGGCGCTGGGCCGCAGGCGTGGTCGCGCCGGCGATGCCGCGCCCATAGGGCAGTGCGCCGGTCATCATTTGATAGGCGATCACCCCGAGCGAGAACAGGTCGCTGCGCGGGCTCGCCGGTTCGCCGAGGAAAAGCTCCGGCGCGGCGTACTGCACGGTGCCGGCGAAGATCGCCTGCTTGGCGAGGCCCGGCGCGAGCTCGCCGAGCCCGGCGACCTCGACCGAGCCGAAATCGATGATCCGCACAGTGCCGTCGCCGTCGACGAGCACGTTGCGCGGCCTGAGGTCGCGATGAAGCATCTCGCGCCGGTGCAACGCCAGCAGCCCCGCCGCGAGCTGGCCGACGATATCGCGCACCTGCGCCAGCGTGGGGCGCGGGTGGTCGGCCATCCATTGCTCGAGCGTCTGCCCCTCGACGTAAGGCGAGACTGCATAGATGCGGCTGCGCGGGCGGTCGGGCGCCGCTCCCAGCAGGTTCTGGTGCGACACCCGCCGCATTGCCCAGTCCTCGAGCAGCAGCGCCGCAAGCTCGCCCTCGTCGGCCGCGTGGTCGGTCGAGGGCACCTTGATTGCCACGCGCCGCCCGTCCGCCTCGTCGCGCGCGAGGTAGACGTGGCTGCGGCTGCCGGCGTGGATCTCGCGCAGGATCGCGTAGCCGTCGAGCCGGTCGCCGGCCTTGAGCCGCGGCGCCGGCGGCAGCGCCAGCCCGGCGCCGAGCAGCTCCGACGCGTCGCCCGCCGGCAATGCCTCGATGCGGACCAGCTGCACGGTCAGGTTGTCGCCGCTGCCGTCCGCGAACGCCGTCTCGCAGATTGCCCGCGCGGCCTCGTCGAGGTTCGCCGCGCCTTCGATCAGCGCCAGCGTCTCGGCGGTCGAAACGAACTCGTGCACCCCGTCGGTCGAGAGCATGAACAGGTCGCCCGGCTGCAGCGAGACCTGCCGGCAGTCGACCTCGACCGCGCGGTTCGCTCCGAGTGCGCGCCCGAGGTAGCTCTCCCCGCCGCCGAGATCGACGCGGTGCGGCTCGGTCAGCGGCTCGACCCGGCCGTTCGCGATCAAGGCGATCCGCGCGTCGCCGACGTGGAACAGGTGCGCCATGCGTGATTTCAGGACCAGCGCGCTGAACGCGCAGATCAGCGCCCCGCGTTCGCGGTTCTCGCCTTCCTCGCGCGGGCGGTGGCGCGCGTTCTGCGCATGCATCCACGAGTTGGTCGCCGCGATCACCCGCTCCGCCGAGGTGCGCACCGACCATGCCGCCGAGGTGCAGTAATAGTCGGTCAGGAAGCTCTTCACCGCGGTCTCGGCCGCCGCCGCGCCGAGCCGGCTGGTGCTGATCCCGTCGGCCAGCGCGACCGCGATGCCCTTGGTCAGCCGATCGGCGCCCTCGGGGACGAGGGCGCCGTGAAAGTCCTGGTTCTCGGACTTCGCACCGGCGGTCGAATACTGGCCGAGGGCGATCTCCAGCCGTCCGGCCGACAAGGGGCGGCGGGCCGGTCCGTCTCGGACCGCCGCCCCCGCCGCTGGCCTCACGCGACGCGCTGCAGCACCGTCTCCGCCTGCTTGCGGGCCGGGCTGGTGCGCACATGCGTGGAATAGAGCGTCAGGCCGGTGAACGTCAGGCCGCCGACGAGGTTGCCGAGGATCGTCGGAATCTCGTTCCACAGCAGGTAGTCGGCGATCGAGAAGTCGCCGCCCATCATCAGCGCCGCGGGGAACAGGAACATGTTAACGATCGAATGCTCGAACACCATATAGAAGAACAGCATGATCGGCATCCACATTGCCAGCGCCTTGCCGGTGACGTTGGTCGAAACCATCGCCCCGACCACGCCCGACGAGACCATCCAGTTGCACAGCATGCCGCGCACGAAGATCGTCATCCACCCGGCGAACCCGTACTCCGCGTAGCCGAGCGTGCGGTCGACGCCGATCCCGGCGATCTTCTGGCCCACCTCGCTGGGTTCGATCGAAAAGCCGTAGGTGAAGTAGATCGTCATCAAGACGGCAGTGGTCAGCGCGCCAGCGAAGTTGCCGGTGAACACCAGCCCCCAGTTGCGCAGCACGCCACCCCAGGTGCAGCCCGGCCGCCTGTCGAACACCGCCAGCGGGACCAGTACAAACACGCCGGTGAGGAGGTCGAAACCGAACAGGTAGAGGATGATGAAGCCCACCGGGAACAGCACCGCGCCGAGCAATGCCTCGCCGGTCTGGACGGTGACGGTGATGGCGAAGGCCGCCCCGAGCGTCAGCGTGGCGCCCGCCATAAACGCGCGGATCAGCGTGTCCTTGGTCGACATGAAGATCTTCGCCTCGCCGGCGTCGACCATCTTGGTCACGAATTCACTGGGTGCGAGATAGGACATCGGAGCTATTCTCCCGTCAGAAGGCCACTTCGGCCTGGAGCCAGAATTTCTCGGTATCGACAGCGAAGGCGTCGGCGTCGTAGCGCGCGTACTTCGCCAGCAGGCCGACCGGCCCGAGCCGGAAGCCGAGCGAGGCGTCCCACTCGCTGCCGTAGTCGAGGCCGCCGAAGTCGGCGTCGAACTCGTGGTAGGTCAGGTCGGCCTTGAACCCGGGCAGGAACGGCACCCCGAACGTGGTGCCGATCGTCATCGAGTAATCGCGCAGGCCCGTCGCCGGCGTGGTCGTGAACAGGTCGGCCCAGCCGTTGAACGCATGCAGCGTCGCCAGCGGCGTCTGGAACGCGGCCACGCCGCCGTCGCTGCCGAGTTCCTCGTAACCCGCGGTCAGCGATAGCCCGAACAGGTCGATTCCCGCCTGCAGGTTGAGGTAGTCGGCATCGTACGAGACGGGGTTTGCTCCGTAGTCCGACTGCGTCGCATAGCTCGCCTGGGCGCTGAGCTTGCCGACTGCCGGGAGGTCGATCGCCGCGCTCGCCAGCACGCCGTAGGTCTGGCTCGAGAAGGCAAGGCGCGTGTCGTAGTCGATCAGGTAGGCGAAGGCCTTGGCATCGACCGCTTTCGTGTCGACCCCGCCGTTGAGGAACACGAAGTCGCCGTCGAAATGCTCGTTCAGGCTGTCGGTCCCGAACACCGTGCGCTGCGAGATCGCGTAAGTCGCGTCGAGCGTGACCGGGCCGAGCTTCGCCTGCCCGCGCACCGCGTCGTAGGTCTGCTCGTTCTGCCGCCAGCCGACGTTGCCGACGAACCGCGCGTTGTCGAGCACGATTCGCTGGCGGCCGATCGTCGCGCCGGTGCCGTTGCGCATGTAGCCGACCTGCAGCCGGTTGAGCTCGATGGTCTCGGGATCGGGAACGGTCGGGAACGGCTCGATCCCGTTGCCGGGTATCGTGTCGTTGTAGTCGCCCACGATCGCGAGCGTGCTCTCGACCTCGCCGAGTATCGCAAAGCCCGAGGCCTTGAGCTCGAGCCCCGCACGCACCCGCGCCGTGACCGCGTCGGCGCCCGCGGCGATCGTGTCCTGGTCGACCGTTTCGTAGCGCACCCGCGCGGCAAAGATCGGATCGAGCGTCACGCCTTCGCCGATCGGCACCGGCGCGCCGAAATCCTGGGCCTGCGCTGCGGTGGCCGAGAGTGCGACGGCGGCGGCGATCCCGCCGGCCGCCATACGGGCTGTCCTCATGTCATTCCCCTTGGGCGTCTTGATCTGCGCCATTCGGGCATCCTCTCCGGTGCGCGGGGTGGAGCGGGAACCGGGGTGGCCGATCCCCGCGCGGCGTCAGATGCGCGCGCCGCTCGCTTCGGCCCAGGTCGTGCGCCAGCGTCCCTTGACGAAGGTCAGCCCGGCGAGCGCGACCAGCGCGAGGCCGGCGAAGATCAGGAAGCCCGCCGAGGCGCTGCCGGTGTACTTCTGGGCGAAGCCCAGCGAGGAGGCGAGGTAGAACCCGCCGACCCCGCCGGCGAAGCCGACGAGGCCGGTCATCACCCCGATCTCCTGGCGGAAGCGCTGCGGCACCAGCTGGAACACCGCGCCGTTGCCGATCCCGAGCGTGCCCATCACCACTACGAACAGCGTCAGCGCGAGCGGCAGCGTGCCCGGGCCGGTAGCGATCGTCGCCAGCCCCAGCGCGGCGACGATATAGACCAGCGTCAGCGTCAGCGTGCCGCCGAACCGGTCGGCCAGCGCGCCGCCGAGCGGGCGGACCAGCGAGCCGGTGAAGACGCAGGCGGCGGTGTAGTAGCCGGCGACGACCGGGCTCAGCGCGAAGCTGTCGACGAACCAGATCGACAGCGAGTTCGACAGGCCGACGAAGCCGCCGAAGGTAACGCCATAGAACAGCATGAACCACCAGGCGTCGTCGACCTTGAGCACATCGGCATAGGCCGAGAGCGGCTTCGGCGCCGGCTGGTCGGGGCTGTCCTTGGCGATCGCAAGATAGATTGCCAGCACCACCACGAGCGGGATCACCGCGAGGCCGAGAACCGCGTTCCAGCCGAACAGCTTGGCCAGGATCGGCGCGAACAGCGCGGCGAGCACGGTGCCCGAGTTGCCCATCCCGGCAAGGCCCATCGCCTTGCCCTGGTGCTCGGCCGGATACCACCGGCTGGCGAGCGGCAGCGCGACCGCGAAGCTGGCCCCGGCGAAGCCCAGGATCACGCCGATCGCGATCGTCCCGGCGAAGCTGTCGATCCCGAACCACCAGCCGACCAGCAGCCCGGCGATGACGATCAGCTGGTTGAGCGTGCCGGTGGTCTTCTGGCCGATCCGGTCCACCAGCACCCCGTTGACCAGCCGCAGCACCGCGCCTGCGAGTGTCGGCACCGCGACCATCAGCCCTTTCTGCGCCGGGTCGAGCCCAAGCTCCGCGGAGATGATCGGCGCCAGCGGGCCGAGCATGACCCAGACCATGAACGAGACGTCGAAATAGAGAAACGCGGCGAGCAGCGTGGGATTGTGCCCCGCTTGCCAGAAGCTCTTGCCCGTTTCCGACTCGGCCCGCGGTGAACTCGCACTCATGGTCATCGGCGCATTCCCCTTCGCGAGCGGACAACGCGAAAAAGCCGCCTCGATCGGGGTCCCGAGGGACCCAATCGGGCGGCTCCGTTGCCACGCTGGATAGATACGTTCGCGGAAGCCCCGGCGCCCCGCGACGTTGGGGGCGGCTTCCGCTGCGCCGATTCGTAACCGATTTGCTGCACCTGCGTAAAGACCATTTTTGCGGTGCAACGAAAATGCCTCATCCGAACGAGTCGATGTAGCCTTCGATGTCGTCCGGATCGAACGACCGTCCGTCGAAAAAGGTGTTGTTTGCCAAGGTGATGGCGCCTTGCTGTGCGGTTACGGCAGTCGGCCGGGCAAGGCTGCCCTCGACCTTCGAGCTGGCCCCAGGCAGCAGGTCCCCGGTGCCTGCGAGCGCGCTGCGGTAGACGTCGGGGCGGAACACGCGTGCGGCAGCCGCGGCATCTTCGGGCGAGTAGGCGAGGCGGTCCCAGCGGACCAGCTGGGTGTAGAGCCACTCGGCCTGGCTGACCCAAGGGAAGTTCGCCGCCTCGCGATGCTGGAACATGAAGTCGGGGTAGGGGACGGGCTCGGCCCCTTGCACGAGTACCAGCTGGTCGGAAATTGCACTGAGGATCAGTGCGGGATCGGCGCCGACGTATTCGGGTCGTGCGAGGATCGCCGCGTTGGCTTCCCAGTTGGCCGGGTCGACGAAGTGCGCGCCAGCCTTGCGCAGCGCGCGAATCAGCGCCTCGGCCGCCGGCCGCCGCGTCTCGAGCACCGGTGCGCGGAACGCGAGCACCTTCTCGACCCCGCGGCGCCAGATCTGCGCGGTCGCCAGCACGATCACCCCGACGCCGCGCGCGACCGCGGCGCTGTTCCACGGTTCGCCGACGCAGGCACCGTCGATCTCGCCGCGCTCCATCGCATCGGCGACGAACGGGGGCGCGACGGTGACGATCTCGACGTCGTCGTCGGGGCGAATGCCCGAGGCCGCGAGCCAGTAGCGCAGCATGTAGTTGTGGCTCGAGTAGCGGTGCACGACGCCGAGATGCAGCCGCTTGCCGGCCGCCTTGCGCGCCCGCGCCTCCTCAGCCAGCGCGGCGCCGATAGCCGCCGGATCACCGAGCCGGCCGGGTTCGGCGACTTTCGCCGCCAGCTCCGGCGTCAGGGTGATCGCGTTGCCGTTGAGCCCGAGCACGAACGGCGCCGCGAGCGGCTGCGCCGGCCGCCCGCGCCCGAGCGTGGTGGCGATCGCCAGCGGCGCGATCAGGTGCGCCGCATCGGTGTGGCCATAGAGCAGCCGGTCGAGCACCGTCGCCCAGCTCACGTCGCGCTGGAACGTCAGCGCGAGGCCCTCCTCCTCGGCGAAGCCGTGCTCGTGCGCCAGGATCGGCAGGCAGGCATCGACCAGCGGCAGGAAGCCGATCGTCAGCTGCTCGGTCATTCTCCACCCCCCATCAGCTCGTGCGCCGTCACCACCGCCTCGGCGATCTCGGCGATTCGCCGGTTCGAGCTCATCGCCTTGCGCCGCAGCTCGGCGTAGGCCTCCGGCTCGCTCACCCCCTTGCCCTGCATCAGAATTCGCTTGGCTTTGTCGATCGTCTCGCGCTCGGCGAGCTTGCCCTTGGCTTCGGCGAGATCGGACTGCAGCCGCGCGAACGCGTGGAACCGCTTGATCGCGAGGTCGAGCAGCGGACGAATGCGGTGCGCCGCCAGGCCGTCCACGACATAGGCGGAGACCCCCGCATCGATCGAGGCGGCGATCGCGTCGTCGTCCGACTCGTCGACAAACATCGCGATCGGCCGGGCGAGCACTCGGCTGACCGCAAAATATTCCTCGAGCACGTCGCGCGACGGGTTGCCGAGGTCGATCAGCACGATGTCCGGGGCGATCTCCTCGATTCGCGACAGCAGCCCGTGCCGCTCGGTGAGCACGAAGATGTCGCAGTCGGGGACTTGCGCGAGGCCCTCCTCGATGATCGTCGCGCGCGTGGCGCTTTCATCGACGATGGCGATCCGCATGACGGGCCTTATTGCATTGCACAACGCCCGGTTGGCAAGTGGTGCAATGCACAATGATCCGTCGGCGCGCGGGGCTCCCGCCTTGCGGCGTCAGAAATCGTACTGGACGGTCAGCCCGACTTCGCGCGGCCGCCCGCGGACTTCGCCGAGCGCCGAGCGCAGCGGCGCGGCGAGGCCGATGCCCGATCCGGCGTCCCAGAACCCGCCGCCGAACCGCTGCGCGTAAGTCGCGTAGGTCTCGTCGAACAGGTTGTTGGCGAACAGCGTCAGCGAGATCGGGAAGTCGTACGGCGCGAAACGCAACCGCGCGTTGACGAGTCCGTAGCTCTCCATCCGGAAGGCCGAATCGCCGGCGTCGGTCGGGTGCGTTTCCTGCTCGCCGACATAAGCGTAGTTGACGTTGAAGGTCAGCATGCCCGAGCCGGCATCGGTGGCGTAAGTCGCGCCGACGTTGAACGCGGGCGAGGGGGCGTCGGGGAACAGGTTGGGCCCGCTGTTCGCTACCGGGTCCTTGACCTCGTAGTCGAGGATCGCGCCCGAGGCGTCGATCGTCAGCTCGTCGGTCAGCGCGATCTGCATGTCGAGCTCGCCGCCCCAGATGTCGACGTCGCCCGAATCGACCACCTGGATGCTGAAGCCGACCGGCGGACAGCTGCCGGTCCCGGGCGGGGCGCAGGGCACCTGCCGTGCGGCCTGGCGGTTGGTGTACTTCATGTAGAACGCGGTCGGGTTGAAGCGCACCCGGCCGTCGAACAGCGTCAGGCGCGCCCCGGCTTCGAAGTTCTGTACCTTCTCCGGCGGGACCGGCTCGATCACCGCGCTCTGGTTCTCGCCGGTCGCGTTGTTGGCCGGAGTCCAACTCTGGATCGTGTAGCTGTAGGTGCCCGCCTTGTAGGCCTTCGAGACCGTCGCATAGATCATCGCGTCGGGCGTGATGTCGAAATCGAGCGTCGCGCGGTAATCGATCTGCTCGAAGCTCGAATCGTCCTCGACGGTGGTCGAGTTCGTGCCCGGCGCGGTCCGGAACGAGCCCGGCGCGCCCGAGGGCAGGAACTCGGCGAAGCGCGTCTGCCGGTAGTCCTTCTCGTCGTGCGAGTACCGCAGGCCCCCGGTGAAATCGAGCCGGTCGGTGATATGCCAGGTGGCGTTCGCGAACACGCCGAACGAGTTCGATTCCTGCACCGTGAAGGTGTCGGCGGTGCGGAACAGCCCGGCGTCGGTGTCGCCGCGCGCATCCTGGGTCGCGAAGTCGCTGGTGCCGCGCCGGCTGATCACGAAGTTCGGCGCGCTCGACTGCTCGTAGAAGAAGTTGCCGCCGGCGATCAGGTCGATCGCGTCATTGAACAGCGAGGTGCTCAGTTGCGCCTCGGTATAGAACACCTCGGAATCGACGTCGTCGCGGCGGCGCTCCATACCGAGGAGCTGGTAGTCGCTGACGCCCTCGTGCTCGAGCTTGGCGATACCGGTGACGGTATTGACCGTCACGTTGTCCCCGAGCGGGAACTCGGTGGCCACGTCGGCCTGCCAGTAGGTGTTGTCGTTGTACTGGTGGCAGGCGGCGTCGTAGTCCGGGTCGAAGTCGTCGAGCAGGCACAGGTCGGTCGCGCGGAACGGATCGCCGGTGACGATGCGCGGATCGTTGTACGCTGCCAGCGGCGGCTGGCCCGCCGCCTTGAATGCGTCGTTGAGCCAGTCGGCAACGTTGCCCTGGATCACGCCCTCGATGCCCGGGCGCATGTCGAACTCGCGGAACACCAGCGGCGTGCCGTCGGCCTTCGACTCGCTGTAGAGGAACGAGAAGGTCGCGTGCGCGTCGTCGGTCGGCTGCCAGCGTGCGGTCACGCGCCCGACCAGATCCTCGTTTCCGCCGAGCTTCTGGGTGCCGCGCCGGACGTAGCCGTCCTCGTTGAGCCAGGCGCCCTGCATGCGCACGGCGAGATTGTCGGTCACCGGCACGTTGAGCATGGCGACCACGTCGTGCCGGTCGAAGTTGCCGATCGTGCCGCGGATGTAACCTTCGAACTGGTCCTGCGGCTGACGCGAGAACACGCGGATCGCGCCGCCTGTCGAATTGCGCCCGAACAGCGTGCCCTGCGGCCCGCGCAGCACCTCCACGCGCTCGATGTCGAGCACGCGCAGCACCGAGCCGCTCGTGCGCGGCACGTAGACGCCGTCGATGTAGAGGCCGACTCCGCGCTCGCCGGTGGCGCCGCCGCCGCCCGAGATGCCGCGGATCGTGAAGTTGGGGCTGTTGTTGCCGTTGCCGCGCGAGGCGGAGATCGACAGGTTCGGGGTGAACACCGCGAGGTCCTGCAGGTCCTCGATGCCCTTCGCGGCCACCATTTCCTCGGTCATGGCGACGACCGACAGCGGCGTGTCCTGCAGGTTGGTCGCGCGCCGCTCGGCCGTGACGATGATCTCGTCGAGCCCGCCCTGTGAGGTTTCGGCGGCGGCTGCAGTATCCTGCGCCTGGACGGACTGCGCGGCCAGCGCTGTTGCAGCTGAGCCGGCCAAGGCAACCCAGCGCACACGCGAAACGGCGGAACTTGCCCTCATCTCGGCGTCTCCCTGATTGTGTCGTTCGTCCGTTCTGGCGCGGGCGTCGGGCGGACGCTTATCAGCCCGGATTTGATCAATCAACTTGTTTGGCGGGGCCCTGGGGTCTAGGGCGGGAGCCATGCCGGCAGATGTCTTGCGAACGGGGACGGTCCGTGAAACGTTAGGCGAAGCAGTCGCCGGATGGGGCCGGCGAAGCGGGGCCGAAATATGAGCTTGTCCACGACCTGGTTCATGGCGAACCAGTACTTCATCCCGCACCGGCTGATGCTGCTCGCGCGGATGATCGACCGCGAGACCGCGCGCGACCTCAATCGCGACTTCGGCATCACCGCCGCCGAATGGCGTGCGCTCGGCTTCATCTGCACGACCGGCTCGTCGAGCGCCGCGGAAGTCTGCGTCGCATTCGAAGTCGACCGCGCCGAAGTCAGCCGCGCGGTATCGCGCCTGCTCGAGGCGGGGCTGATCCAGCGCGACGGCGAGCGCGATCACGAGAACCGACTGACGCTGACGCCGACCGCTCGCGGCTTGGAAATGCACGACCGGATCAAGGACAAGCGGCGCGACTACTTCGAGTGGATCCTGCAGGACCTCGATTCGCACCAGCGCGACACGCTCGACGGGATGCTCGGCAGGATCGCCCGGCGGGTTGACCAGCGCCGCACGGGCAAGGCCGGCGACCGGCAGCCGCGCGAGGCTAGACGGGACAAGGTGCCGGCGGGATAATGCGGCTGGATCGGGCGGGCGCGGGCTTGACTTGGGCCGACGCGTGGTTGATCCGTCAACTTTGGGTGAGAGGAATGGCGTTGAAGCTGATCGGGTTTTCGCTGGCGGCCGCGGCCGCCGTCATCGGCATCTCCGCCGCGGCTCAACCCGCGGGTGACGGCGCCACGGCAGAGCAGCCCGAAGTCGTGCGCCCGCTGGTGCCGATCCCGGCCGAGCGGCTCGAGCAGATGGTGCCCAAGCACCCCGGCTATCTCGGTGCGCTCGCGCCCGAGAACCTCCGGAAGGAGCGCCCGGCGCCGCCGTTCGACCTGACCGGAACCTGGTTCGTCGACCTGTCGAAGGGCTTCGCCGACTACATGTTCGGCCCGCCCTATCCGCGCTTCGGCCCCGAGGGGATCGAGGCGCTGATCGAGCAGCCCAAGGCGCAGGCGCGCGGCGAAACCTATCGCGACGCGATCGGGCAGTGCTACCCGCCGGGCATGCCGATGCTGATGACCCGCGTGTGGCCGCACGCGTTCATCCAGCTGCCGACCGCGGTCTACGTGATCTCGGGCTTCAACAACTCGGTCCGCACGATCTTCCTCGACGGGCGCGAGCACTCCGATCCCGACCTCGTCGTGCCCAGCTACAACGGCGAATCGGTCGGCCACTGGGAAGGCGACACGCTGGTCGTCCGCACCAAGTACTTCGAGACCGACAACCACTACATCGACCTCGGCATCCCGATCTCCGACCAGTTCGAGCTGATCGAGCGGATCCGCCTGATCAACGACGGCAAGACGATGGAAGTCGAGTACGAGCTGATCGACCCGCAGATGTGGCAGGGCGAATGGAAGTCGGTGAAGCGATACAACAGGCAGGACTACACCGACATCAACGAGGCCAACTGCATCCTGCAGTACAACGCCAACCTGCCCGGCACCAACCTCGGCAGCGAGACGGCCGAGCAGCGCGGGCAGACCGCGCTCGAGGGAGAATCCGACGATGAATAGGCTCGTCCTGGGCGCCGCTGCCGCGCTGTTCGCCGCGGTCCCGGCGCTCGCCCACCACAGCTTCGCGATGTTCGACCAGCGGCGCATCGTCACGCTCGAGGGCACCGTGACCGAGTTCCAGTGGACCAACCCCCACGCCTTCATCGAGATCGACGTGCCCGGCGCCAACGGCCGCGTGACCCACTGGTCGATCGAGCTCAACAGCCCGAACAACCTCAAGCGCCAGGGATGGACCCGCACCTCGGTCCGCTCGGGCGACCGCGTGACGCTGCGGATGAACCCGCTGCGTGACGGCAACCCGGGCGGGCTGTTCCTCGACGTAAAGCTGCCGAACGGGCGAGTGCTCGATTCGGGCTTGCCCAAGAACGGCACGCCTGTGAACGTGCCCAACGTATGACGGAGGTTTTCGTGAAGCGGTTTCGCATACCCCTCGCCGCGGCCGTCGCCGCGCTGGCGATTCCCGCCGCGGCGCATCACAGCTACTCGATGTTCGACATGAACAAGACGGTCGTGCTCGAAGCCGAGGTCGTCCGCTTCAAGTGGCAGAACCCGCACGCCTTCATCGAGGCCGACGTCAGCTCGCCGAGCGGCAACGAGCGCTGGGCGATCGAGATGACCAGCCCGAACAACCTCGCGCAGGAAGGCTGGAAGCGCACTTCGCTCAAGCCCGGCGACCGGGTGCGCATCTGGGTCCACCCGCTGCGCAGCGGCGCGCGCGGCGGCAGCTACGCCGGCGTGCGCCTGCCCGACGGCTCGACCCTGGGCGACGTGAGCTGACCCTGCTCGGCACCGGCAGAAAGTTCGAGCGGCATAGGAACGTGGGACGCAGACTGGGACTGGGGGATCGATGAAGCGCGTATTCTGTCTGGGCCTCGCTGCCCTCGTCCTTGCCGCGCCCACCCACGCCCAGCTTGGTGCTGCAACCCAGTCGCCTCCGCCACCGGGAGTCGAGGAAGGCAAGGGCGCCGCCAACCCGAAGGGGCAGTACGCCGCGCTCGACGCGCTGCCCGACTGGGGCGGAATCTGGTTCGTGATGGCCGGCCGGCCGGGAGCCGGCGCGCCGCCCCCGCAACCCAAGCTCAAGGGCGAGTACCTGGCCCGGCGCGAGGCGTGGGTCGCCGAGGTCCGCGCGCGCGACGGGGTCGCCCGCCGCAACCGCTCGAACTGCTCGCCGCCGGGTATGCCGCGGATCATGCGGCTCGCGCAGTATCCCTACGAGTTCATCTTTGCCCCCGGCCGGGTGACGATCAACCAGGAAGCCTGGATGCAGACGCGCACGATCTGGACCGACGGCCGCGTGCACGAGGAAGACCCCGACCCGAGCTTCATGGGCGATTCGGTGGGCCACTGGGAAGGCGACACGCTGGTGGTGGTGACCAGGGGGATCTCCGACGAGCTCGAGATCGACACTGGCTGGCCCCATTCCGACCAGTTCGTACTCACCGAGCGAATTCATCTCGACCCGAACGACCCGGATGTGCTGATAAACGAGATGCACATGGAGGATCCCGAGGCGCTGGCCGAGCCGTTCGAGGTGACCACCCGCTACCGTCGCGACCGCTACGGCAAGCTCTTCGAGTTCCAGTGCTCCGAGAACGACCGCAACCCGGTCAACGAGGAGGGAGACACTGAGTACCATTGATCCGGGCGCGGCCCAGCAGCGCTACAGCACCGTCGCCGTCGTCCTTCACTGGCTGATCGCCCTCGCGCTCGGTTTCCAGCTCGCGGTCGGCTTCGCAATGCCCGACGACGAGCGCGGTTTCGTGCTGTTCCAGCTGCACAAGTCGGTCGGCATCACGATCCTGCTGCTGACGCTCGCGCGACTCGCCTGGCGGCTGACGCATCGTCCGCCGCCGGCGGTCGAGGGCGGCTTCCAGGGTTTCCTGGCGAAGGCCGTGCACGCGCTGCTCTATGCGTTCATGATCGTCGCTCCGCTGACCGGGTGGATCGTCGTCTCGACCTCGCGAATCCAGGTGCCGACCTACCTGTTCGGCGTCGTGCCCTGGCCGCACCTCCCGGTCTCGCGCGCGCTGCACGAAGTCGCGGAACAAGGCCACGAACTGCTCGCCTGGGTCGGCATCGCGCTGTTCCTGCTCCACGTCGCCGGCGCGCTCCGGCACCAGTGGCTGCTCAAGGACGGGCTGCTGCGGCGCATGGCGCCGGGCGGCAAGGCCTGGACGGCCTACGCGCTGCTGCTGGCGGTGGTGGCGGTCTACTTCGCCACCGGCATGAAGATCGCGAGCGACGTCGTCGCCAGCGGCGGATACGATCGCGCGGCCGCTCCCGAGCCCGCGCGTGTTCCGCTCGCCGCCGCCGTCGAGCCGACGGCCACGCCGACGCCCGAGGCGACGACCGAGGAAGCCGAAGAGGAAGAAGAAGAGGAGCCCGCCCCGCCGCCGACCTGGACCATCCAGCCGGGCGGCAGTCTCGGCTTCACCGTCAGCAGCGGCTCGGATTCGTACCGCGGCAGCTTCGCCGAGTGGGGCGGCACGATCGCCTTCGACCCCGAGAACCCCGAGACCGCCGACATCCGCATCACCATCGACCTCGCCAGCGGCACCGTCGGCGACGCGACGATGGACGGGATGCTTTCGGGTGCCGAGTTCCTCGCCGCCTCGGCCAACCCGACCGCGACCTGGCGCTCGACTTCGGTCCGCCGCACCGGCGCCAACCGCTACAGCGCCAGCGGCACGCTCTCGCTCAAGGGCGTCAGCCGCCCGCAGTCGCTGACCTTCACCCTCTCGGGCGAAGGCCTGCGCCGCCACGTCGAGGGCAGCGCCAATATCGACCGGACGGCGTTCGGCGTCGGCACTGGCGAGACCGCTGCGGGTCTTGGCACTTCGGTCGCGCTCAGCTTCGCGTTCGACGCCACAGGGAGCGGTGGAGGACGTTGAGAGGGGCTGTCGCGCCTCCCGCGGTCAGATGACCCCCATCGCGCCCATCGCCTCGGCGACCCGCACGAAGCCTGCCACATTGGCGCCGAGGACGTAGTCGCCCGGGCAACCGTATTCGTCGGCAGTCGCCGCGCAGCGATCGTGGATGTCCTTCATGATTCTCGCCAGCCGGGTCTCGGTCTCCTCGAAGCTCCAGCTGTCGCGTGACGCGTTCTGCTGCATTTCCAGCGCCGAGGTGGCGACACCACCGGCGTTGGCGGCCTTGCCCGGACCGAACAGCGCGCCGGCCTCCTGGAACAGCCTCAGCGATTCGGGCGTGCACGGCATGTTGGCGCCCTCGCACACGGCCATGACACCGTTGGCGATGAGCGCGTGCGCGTCCTTGCCGGTCAGCTCGTTCTGCGTGGCCGAGGGCATCGCCACCTCGCACGGCACTTGCCACACGCTGCCCTTCTCGACGAATCGCACGGCCTCGCCCTTCGCGCGTGCATAGTCCTCGATCCGGCCGCGGCGGGTCTGCTTGATCTCCTTGAGCAGCGCGAGGTCGATCCCCGCCTCGTCGACGATGTAGCCGTTCGAATCCGAGCACGCGACGACCTTGCCGCCGAACTCGGCGACCTTCTCGATGGTGTAGATCGCCACGTTGCCCGATCCCGACACCACCACGCGCTTGCCGTCGAGGCTGGTCCCGCGCGTCGCCAGCATCTCCTGCACGAAGTAGGTTACGCCGTATCCGGTCGCTTCGGTGCGCGCGCGCGAGCCGCCGTAGACCAGCCCCTTGCCGGTCAGCACGCCGGCCTCGTAGCGGTTGGTCAGCCGTTTGTACTGGCCGAACAAATAGCCGATTTCCCGCGAGCCGACCCCGATGTCGCCTGCCGGAACGTCCGTGTATTCGCCAAGATGGCGGTACAGCTCGCTCATCAGCGACTGGCAGAACCGCATGATCTCGCCGTCGGACCGGCCGCGCGGATTGAAATCCGATCCCCCCTTGCCGCCACCGATCGGCATGCCGGTGAGCGCATTCTTGAAGGTCTGCTCGAAGCCGAGGAACTTGATGATCCCGACGTTGACCGACGGGTGGAAGCGCAACCCGCCCTTGTAGGGCCCGAGTGCCGAGTTGAACTGCACCCGAAAGCCGCGGTTGATCCGCACCTGGCCGGTGTCGTCGACCCACGGAACGCGAAAGATGATCTGCCGCTCGGGCTCGCAGATTCGCTCGATCAGCGCATGGTCGGCATATTCCGGATGCTTGGCGATGACCCGACCAAGGCTGCCGAGAACCTCGCGCACCGCTTGCAGGAACTCCTCCTCGCCGCTGTTGCGACGCAGGACATCGTCGAAAATGGGCTGCAGCTTCTCGTCAAACGTCAAAGGTGATGATCCTCGCTCGGCCGCCCGCACGGATGGCCTGGGTTTCTCGGATGCAGGGGTGCCCGGTGGGATCGCGGGCGGCGCGCTCAGTCGAGCGCGACCGACACTGCCTTGAGCTCGGTATAGGCTTCGATCCCGGCGCGGCCGTTCTCGCGGCCCCAGCCGCTGGCCTTGTAGCCGCCGAGCGGCAGCGCCGGGTCGACTCCGCCGGCGCCGTTGATGCGCACAGAGCCCGAGCGAAGCCGGCGGGCGAGGCGGTGGGCCATACCGATATCCTTGGTCCAGATTGTTGCGTTGAGGCCGTATTCGGTCTCGTTGCCGAGCGCGGCCAGCCGGTCGGCGTCGTCCTCGCTCGAGAAGCGGTGCGCGCAGAGCACCGGGCCGAAGATCTCCTCGCGGCGCACCTTCATGCTCGCCTCGGTGTCGACCAGCACGGTCGGCTCGACGAACCACCCGGGCCCGTCCTTGCGCCCGCCGCCGACCATCACCTTAGCGCCTTCCTGGCGTCCGCTCTCGATGTAGCTCGTCACCCGGTCGAGCTGGACCTCGCTGACCAGCGGGCCGATCATCGTCTCGGGATCGAGCGTGTGGCCGACGCGCAGCATCTTTGCCATCCCGGCGATGCCTTCGAGCACCTGGTCGGCGACTTCCTCCTGCACGAACAGCCGGCTGCCGGCGGCGCAGACCTGGCCGGCGTTGAAGAAGATGCCCATCGCCGCGGCGGGGATCGCCTTCTTCAGATCGGCATCGGCGAAGATGAAGGTCGGCGACTTGCCGCCGAGCTCGAGGCTGACGCGCTTGAAGTTGCTCTTGGCCGCCTCGATGATCGCGCGGCCGGTCGCGGTCGAGCCGGTGAAGGCGACCTTGTCGACGTCCATGTGCCCCGCCAGCGCTGCGCCCGCGGTGCGCCCGTAGCCGGTGATCACGTTGATCACGCCCTCGGGGAAACCGGCCTCGAGCGCCAGCTCGCCGAGAATGATCGTCGACAGCGGGGTCTGCTCGGCCGGCTTGAGCACCACCGTGCACCCCGCCGCGAGCGCCGGGCCGAGCTTGCCGCAGGCCATCGCCAGCGGAAAGTTCCACGGCACGATCTGGCCCACGACACCGACCGGCTCGCGCAGCACGTAGTTGAGCCACTCGCCGGGCGCGGAAACCTCGTTGGTCTCGCCCTGGATCTTGGTCGCCCAGCCGGCCTGGTAGCGCAGCTGGCCGACCGCGCCGCCGACGTCGATCATGCGGCTGAACTGGATCGGCCGGCCGACGTCGAGCGTCTCGGTCAGCGCCAGCTCCTCGCCATGCGCCTCGATCAGGTCGGCGAGCCTGTTGATCAGCCGCGCCCGCTCGTCGGGCTTGACCTTCGACCACGGCCCTTCGAACGCCTTGCGCGCCGCGGCCACCGCAGCATCGACGTCGGCCTCGCCCGCGCTGGCGACGTCGGCCAGCTTCTCGCCGGTTGAGGGGTCTTCGGTGGCGAAAGTCTCGCCGCTCGCCGCCTCGCGCCAGTCGCCGCCGATCAGCATCTTGCCGACCTTGCCGCTCCACCGCTGGCGGAAGGCTTCCATGCGGTTCTCGATCGGGGTCTGGACGGTCACGTGTCGCTCTCCACGGCTTGTCGGTTGTGCTTCGCCAGCGCATAGAGATTGTAAGCGATACATACCATACCCGGCACAACTCCCCCTCACCGGCGGCGAGGGGGCCGGGGGGTGGGGGAGCGCGGCGAATGCCGCGCGTCGGCGCCAGCGCCGAGCACCGCCCACCCTACCCTTCCCCTCGAGGGGAGGGGCATGAGAGGAGAGGGCAACTGGAGGGCCAGTTCGACTACGTGATCGTCGGCGCGGGATCGGCCGGCTGCGTGCTCGCCGCGCGGCTGACCGAGGACCCGAACACGCACGTGCTGCTGCTCGAGGCCGGCGGCGGGGCCGACAAGTTCCTGATTCGCATGCCGCTCGGCATGATGAAGGCGATGCTCAAGCCCGAGCTGACCTGGCGGATGATGACCGAGCCCGAGCCGACGCTGAACGGGCGCCGGCTGTTTCTCCCGCGCGGGCGGCTGCTCGGCGGCAGCTCGTCGATCAACGGCATGGTCTACATGCGCGGCCACTCGGCCGACTACGACCGCTGGGCGCAGAAGGGCGCGCGCGGCTGGAGCCACGCCGAGGTGCTGCCGTACTTCCACCGCATGGAGCGCAGCTGGCGCGGAACCGACAACTACGGCCGCGAGGGGCCCCTGCCGGTCACCAGGAACAACACCCAGTACCTGCTCCACGAGGAGCTGATGCAGGCGATCGCCAACGCCGGCTACCCGTGCACCGACGACATCCACGCGGGCGACGAGGAAGGGGCGAGCTTCGTCGAGCTGACGATCGACGAGAAGGGCCGCCGCGCTTCGACTTACGAGGCTTACCTCAAGCCGGCGATGCAGCGTCCCAACCTCGCGGTGGTAACCAACGCGCTGACCCGCAAGGTCGTGGTCGAGGACGGCCGGGCGACCGGCGTCGAGTACGAGGTCGGCGGCGAAGTGCGCACGGCGAAAGCTGGCGAGGTGATCCTGTCGGGCGGCAGCTACAATTCGCCGCAGCTGCTGATGCTGTCGGGCATCGGTCCCGCCGAGCACCTTGCCGAAATGGGCATTCCCGTGGTGCACGACCTGCCCGGGGTGGGGCGCAATCTCGCCGAGCATCCGCGCGTGCCGCTCGAGTTCGCCGCGAAAGGCCGGGTGACGTTCGTCAACCAGCTGCGCTTCGACCGCGCGATGCGCGCGGTCGTGCAATGGTACCTGTTCGGCACCGGGCCGTTCGCGCGCCAGCTCAACAGCGCCAACCCGATGCTGCGCACCGACCCGCGGCTCGCGCAGCCCGACATCCAGCTGTTCTCGAACCCGGTGAAGCTCTCCGCGCACCTGTGGTTCCCGGGGCTGGTGAAGAGCCCCGAGCACGCGTTCAGCGCCGACGTGATACTGCTCCACCCGCAGGCGCGTGGCTGGGTCCAGCTCAGGTCGCCCGACCCGCGCGACCTGCCGGCGATCCGCCTCAACCTGTTCGACAACGAGGCCGACTTCGCCACCGCCCGCGCCGGACTGCGGCTGGCGCGCCAGATCTACGGCACCGAGCCGATGGCCGGGCTGATCGCACGCGAGGCGGTCCCCGGCATTGCGGTCCAGTCCGACGCCGAGATCGACGCGCACGTGCGCGCCACCGCCGGGACCACCCAGCACCCGGTCGGCACTTGCGCGATCGGTCCGGTGGTCGATCCCGAGCTGCGCGTGCACGGCGTCGCCGGCCTGCGCGTGGTCGACGCCTCGGTCATGCCCGACGTGCCCGGGGGCAACACCAACGGCCCGACGATCATGATCGCCGAGAAGGCCAGCGACCTGATCCGCGGCCGCTCGCTGCCACCGATCGAACGGGTCGCGGCCTGATATTGCCTATTTGGTTATTTTATGAGATGTCTTGAACCTCCAACGAGTCGCCGCGCCTGTTGCTCCCCGAACCCCGAACAGGCCATGGCCACTGCGAACATTGGGACCATTCGAGAGGCGTTGCTATGACCGAGGACGACTTCCGCACCTACATCGCCGCCTTCAACGCGCGC
Organism: Sphingomonadales bacterium; assembly: GCA_044506565.1. GTDB lineage: Bacteria > Pseudomonadota > Alphaproteobacteria > Sphingomonadales > Sphingomonadaceae > Croceibacterium_A. The sequence goes on from JBIQKN010000004.1 coordinate 50,602, forward strand.
GACTTTGCCGGCTTCTCGCGGTTCTACGCCGACGACGTCGAGTTCAACCTCGGCGACCGCAAGCGGATCGTCGGCGCGCAGGGCATCGTCGAGTTCTACACCGGCGTGTTCGAGCACATCGCCGAGGAGCTCGAGATCCTCGACCTGATTGTCGCCCCCAACGGCGCCGCGCTGCACAGCCGCACGAAATTCACCACGATCAAGGACTGGCCCGACTTCGAGCTCTGGCCGACGAAGGTCGGCGACGTCCGGGTGGTCGAGTCCATCAACATGTACAAGACCGCGAACGACAAGATCGTGAAGATCCTCTCGGGGCGGTTCTCGAGCAAATGAGCATGGCACCCCTTCGCGCCGATTCTCCTCTCAATCACGGGGCCATCGCACACGAACCGACCAAACCCCCACCGGTCATCCTGAACTTGTTTCAGGACCCATTTTTCAGCCGGGCGTGGAACTGTCGGTCGAAGCCCCGCATCACCACGAGCGCGTGCAAAGGCGCGGCGCCGGCGAAGCGCCCACCAGCGAACTCCAGGCATGAGGCCCGATGGGCCCTGAAACAAGTTCAGGGTGACGAACGGGGTGGTGAGGTTGCCCCTCTTCAAGTGCATGCCCGCCCCAACGGAACCGTCTGAATGCCCTTAACCCACACCCCCGACTACATCGTCGTCGGCGCCGGCTCCGCGGGCGCGGTCGTCGCCGCGCGGCTCAGCGAGGACCCGAGCGTCAAGGTCACGCTGATCGAGGCCGGCAAGCGCGAGCGGCATCCGCTGCTGGCGATGCCGATCGCCTTCCCGGTGGCGATGACCGTGCCGCGCTTCAACTGGAACTACGACGGCGAGCCCGAGCCGCATGCCGACGGCCGCCGCCTGCGCCAGCCGCGCGGCAAGGGGCTGGGCGGCTCGTCGATGATCAACGGCATGCTCTACGCCCGCGGTCACGCGCGCGACTACGACGAGTGGCGCCAGCTCGGCCTCGAGGGCTGGAGCTACGAAGACGTGCTGCCCTATTTCAGGAAGAGCGAGAACCACTGGGGCGCTGCGGATCATTACCACGGCAAGGGCGGCCCGCTGTCGATCACCAAGCACATCCCCGACGCGCAGCTGTTCCCGCGCTTCATGGAGGCGGTGAACAAGCTCGGCTACAAGACCCAGGTCGATCATCACGGACCCGACCAGGAAGGCTGGGGCAGCCCCGACATCTCGATCCACAACGGCTGGCGCGGCAGCACCGCGAAGCGCTTCCTGTTCCCGGCGATGAAGCGGCCGAACCTGACTGTGATCACCGGCGCGCTCGCCACGAAAGTCGAGGTGCAGGGCGGCCGCGCGGTGGCTCTGCACTACCGCCAGCACGGGCGGGACCACCGGCTCGAGGCAAACCGAGAGATCGTCCTCTCCGGCGGCGCCTACAACACACCGCAATTGCTGCTGCTTTCGGGCATCGGGCCAGCCGACGAGCTGCGCGAGCTCGGCATCGATGTCGTCCACGACATGCCCGGCGTCGGCCGCAACCTGCAGGACCACCCGTCGATCGCGATGGTCTGGAGTGCCGAGCGCGAGGTCACGCTGACCAACGACTTGCGCTTCGACCGCCTGACCCGTTCGGTGATCGAGTGGGCGCTGACCGGCAAGGGCCGCATCGCCAACATGCCGGTCACCGCCAACGGCTTCGTCAAGACCCGGCCCGAGCTCGAGCGGCCCGATGCGCAGTGCCTGTTCCAGCCGACCTCGATCCTCGCGCGTCCGTGGTTTCCCGGGATCAAGGCGCCGCAGCCCGACGTCGTCGCGATGGCCTGCGTCCAGTTGCGCCCCGAGGGCCGCGGCTGGGTCAAGCTCGCCAGCGCCGACCCGGCGCAGCCACCGCGGATCCTGACTAACGTGCTCGCGACCGAGAACGACCGCGCGTTCTTCCGCCGGATCGTCCCGCAGATGCGCGAGATCCTCGCGACCTCGCCGCTCGCGGATGTCGTGAAGGCCGAGATCATGCCCGGCCAGGCGGACGATCTCGACGCCTGGATCCGCGCCAACGTCCGCACAGCGATGCACGCCGCCGGCTCCTGCGCGATGGGCACCGGCCCCGACGCCGTCTGCGACGCCGAGCTGCGCGTGCGCGGGATCGACGGCCTGCGGATCGCCGACGCCTCGGTCATGCCGCGCATCGTCGGTGGCAACACCAACGCGGCGACGATCATGATCGGTGAGAAGGCGGCGGACCTGATACGGGAGAGTTAGAACCAGATTTTCTCACACGAAGACACAAAGACACGAAGAGGAAGCGTTGGCGGCGAAGCCGCTTTCCATTCCATTGCCACGCCATTCGCAGCGCCCGGGCTTGAGAGCGGCTTCGCCGCAGATCGCCACACCTTCGTGTCTTTGTGTCTTCGTGTGAGAAATCCCTTCTTCCTTTCCTGAAACCAAGGTTCTCAACAGCCCGATCCCGCCCGCGTTGACTCGATCACCCCACCCCCTACCTAGCACCCAACAAGGACGGGATTCTCACGAGACAATGGCCACCACTCACACCACGAAGATGCTCATCATCGGCTCCGGGCCCGCCGGTCTCAGCGCCGCGATCTACGGCGCCCGCGCGGGGATGGAGCCGATCGTGGTCCAGGGGCTGCAGCCCGGCGGGCAGCTGACGATCACCACCGACGTCGAGAACTACCCCGGCTTCCGCGACGTGATCCAGGGCCCCTGGCTGATGCAGGAGATGCAGGCCCAGGCCGAGCACGTCGGCACGCGGATGATGTGGGACACGATCGTCGAGGTCGACATCGCCGGGGGCTCGCCGTTCCGCGCCAGAGGCGACAGCGGCGACGAATACGTCGGCGACGTGCTGGTCATCGCCACCGGCGCGCAGGCCAAGTGGCTCGGCGTGCCCGGCGAGGAATCGCTTTCGGGCAAGGGCGTCTCGGCCTGCGCGACCTGCGACGGGTTCTTCTACCGCGGCAAGAAGGTCGCCGTGATCGGCGGCGGCAACACCGCGGTCGAGGAAGCGCTGTACCTGACCAACCACTCGGACGATGTCACTCTGATCCACCGCCGCGACGAACTGCGCGCCGAGAAGATCCTGCAGGATCGGCTGTTCGCGCACCCGAAGATCACGGTGCTGTGGAACAAGCGCGTCGACGAATTCCTCGGCGACCCGCTCGCCGGCGGCCTCACCGGCCTCAAGCTGACCGATACCGTCACCGGCGAGGTCAGCGAGTTCGCCACCGAAGGTGCCTTCGTCGCCATCGGCCACGCGCCGGCGACCGAGTTGTTCAAGGGCAAGCTGCCGATGGACGAGAGCGGCTACCTGCTGGTCGAGCCGGGCACCCCGAAGACCTCGGTCCCCGGCGTGTTCGCCTGCGGCGACGTGATGGACCACGTCTACCGCCAGGCGGTCACCGCCGCCGGGACCGGCTGCATGGCAGCGCTCGATGCCGAACGCTTCCTTGCCGCGCGGGCTTTCGCCAAAGGCGATCCGGTCGCAGTAAGCGCCTGACCGGTTCGCCGCGTGCGGCCGCCGTCAGGCGGCGCGCACGTGGACGAGGAATTCCTGCACCTGGCTCTTGAGCACGCCGGCCTGCTGCTCGAGCTCGGTCGACGAGGTCAGCAGCTGGCTCGCCGCTGCGCCGGTGCCGAGCGAAGTTTCGCGCAGCTGGCCGATGCTGGTCGAGACCTCCTCGGTGTTGCGCGCCGCGAGGTCGATCGAGCGCGCGAGATCCTGCCCGGCGACGGACTGCTGGTCGACCGCCGCAGCGATCGACACCGAGGTCGCTTCAAGCTGCTGGATCTGGCTGGCGATCGAGCGGAGCGCCTCGACGCTGGCGGAGGTGGTTTCCTGGATCGCGCGGATCTGCCCGGCGACTTCCTCGGTCGCCTTGCCGGTCTGCGTCGCCAGCTCCTTGACCTCGGCGGCAACGACCGCGAAGCCGCGGCCCGCCTCGCCGCCGCGCGCCGCCTCGATCGAAGCGTTGAGCGCGAGCAGGTTGGTGCGCTGGGCGATGGTCGAGATCATCTCGACGATATCGCCGACCTGGCTGGCCGACTGGGTCAGCGCCGAGATCGTGCTGTCGGCTTCCTCGGCCGCGGCCGAAGCCTTGCGGGCGAGCTCGGCCGAGGTCGAGGCCTGGCGGCTGATCTCGCCGATCGACATGGCGAACTCGTCGCTCGCCGCCGCCGCCGCGGTCACGCCGGCCGCGGCCTCGTTGAGGCTGGCGGAGACGTCAGCGGTCTGCATCGCGGTCTGCTCGGCGGCCGAGGCCATCGAGCTGGCGGTCGCCTGCAGCTGGCTCGACGCCGCGGCGACGCCGCTGACGATGTCGCCGATCGTGCGCTCGAACTTGTCGGCGAGGCCGAGCAGCGTCTCCGACTGGCGGACGCGCAGCTCTTCGCGCTCGCTCTCGACCTCTGTCAGGCGGCGCAGCTCCTCGGCGGTCGCCTCCTCGCGCTCCTTGCGCATGCGGTCGAACTTGTTCGCGGCCTTCTTGATGACCACGAGATAGCGCGCCATCGCGCCGATCTCGTCCTCGCGGTCGTCGTGCGGGACGTGCACCTCGCGATTGCCTTCGGCGAGCTCGCGCATCGCGTCGCAGACTTCCTCGAGCGGATGGACGAGGTCTTTCTCGACGAGGCGGACCGACAGCGCGCCGATCAGGACGACGGCCAGCGCGATGACCGACATGGTCATCAGCAGGCCGTCGACGAGCCCGCCCTGGGTGCCCGTGAGGGCGACGAGCGCTACCGAGCCGAGCAGGACCGCAGCGGCGGCCGCGGCGCCGAACAACAGCTTGAGCTTCCGGCCTACCGAATGGCCGATGAGGTCGCCGAGCGTGGCCGCGCGCTGGCGGAGGCCTTGCGCCCTCAGCTGTTCGCGGTCGCGCTCGAGCTCGTCGCCGGTCTCGGCAACGATCTTATCGGACATGTCCATGCTTGCTCCCAATACGCTTGCGAGGGGCATCGAGCCGCTCGCGGTTTTCATCGAGGCGCATGCGGATCTCCTCCGCGGTGATCGCCTTGTAGTAATACCAGCCCTGGATGTGGTCGCACCCGGCGGTGCGCACGAGGTCAGCCTGGGCCTGGGTCTCGACGCCCTCGGCAGTGACTTCCATGTCCATCGCCCGGGCGACCGCGATGCTCGAGGCCATCATCGCCAGCGAGCCGCTGTCCTGCCCGGCGTCGACCACCATCGTGCGGTCGAGCTTGAGCTTCTCGAAGCGGAAGTTCCTGAGGAAGCCGATCGAGGCGTAGCCCGTGCCGAAGTCGTCGAGCGCGATGCCGACGCCGAACTTGCGAATCACGTCGAGATTGCGGTTGGCAACGATAGGGTCGGTCACGAGGTAGGTCTCGGTGACCTCGAGCTCGAGCCGCGCCGGCGGAAAGCCGGTCTCTTCGAGGATGTGGCCGAGCTCGACCGGGAACTCCGGGTTGCGCAGCTGCGCCGGCGAGACGTTGATCGACAGCTTGATGCCGTCCCAGTCGAGCGCCTCGCGGCAGGCGGTGCGCAGGACCCACAGGCCGATCGGGTAGATCAGGCCGCACTTCTCGGCGATCGGGATGAACAGCCCGGGGCTGATCGTCGTACCGTCGGCCTTCTGCCAGCGCAGCAGCGCCTCGACGGCGACGATCTCGCCGGTGCGCGCGTCGACCAGCGGCTGGTAGGCGAGGCGGAAATCGCCCTGCTTGAGCGCTTCGCGCAGCTCGTCCTCGACTTGAGTCGTGACGTCGCGGTTGCGGTCGAAATCCTCGGTGAACCAGGTGCAGCGGTTCTTGCCGCCTTCCTTCGAAGCGTACATCGCCATGTCCGAGCGGCGCAGCAGCTCCGACGAGGACAGCCCGTCGCGCCCGGTGCTCGACGACAGGCCGATGCTCGCGCCGACGGTCAGCTTGCGGTCGTCGATCACGAACGCCTGACCGAGCCGCGCGATCAGCGTGTGGCAGATACCCTCGAGGATGTTGCCGGCGATCGGCCCGACCACGAGGATGGCGAACTCGTCGCCGCCGAGGCGATAGGCGCGCGCTTCCTTGCCGCAGACCTCGCCGAGCAGCTTGGCGCATTCCTTGATCAGGCGGTCGCCGACGAAGTGGCCGTACTGGTCGTTGACCGACTTGAACCCGTCGAGGTCGAGCAGCGCGAGCGCCTTCTCCTGGCCCTCACCGTGGCGCACGTAATCGAGGTGCAGCGCGCGGCGGTTGGGCATCGCGGCGAGGCTGTCGGTCAGCCCGAGATCTTCGAGCTGGCCGATGCTCGACAGGCCGAAGCGGACGAGCAGCACGACGGCGACCGCGTAGGCGATGCCGCCGGTGATAACGATGGCCCAGAGCGATCCGGAGCCCGGCTCCGACTGGCCGATCAGCAGGACGAGCATGATGGCCGAGATCAGCGTGAGCACCGCCACGGGTGCTATCACGAGCACCGGCGGACGCACCTGGTTCTGGCCAAGGGCCTGCATCACGTGGGATCCCCTCCCGTCGGATCATTCCGGTCTATCGCCATAGGCCGGAGTGCTTAAGTTTCGGTAACTCCCGATTTACCTTACCCGGCACTGCCGAGCCGGCGCTCGGCGGCGTAGGCGGCGGCCCGCGGCGGCACGCCGACCGCCAGATGGTGGAAGCCGGTCGCCCCCTTCTCAGGGACGAGCACGTCGGTCTGGCCCGCGGTCGTTTCGCCGGCGCCGAGCATGACCCTGCCGTCGGGCGCGAGCGCGGCGGCGAGCCGTTCGAACGCCCGCTGGCGCGTCGCCCGGTCGAAGTAGAGCAGGACGTTGCGACACAGGATCAGGTCGAACCGGCCCGGGTCGGGCGGCATGTCGAGCAGGTTGTGGGTCTCGAAGCGGACCATCTTGCGCACCACGTCGTTGGCGCGCCAGCCGGTCCGGGTCTCCTCGAAGAACCTGACCATCTGCGCGACGCCGAGTCCGCGCTGGATCTGAAACTGCGAGAAGCTGCCCTCGCGCGCGGCGGTGACCACCGAGCGAGCGACGTCGGTGCCGAGAATGTCGATCGTCCAGTCGCGCCACCGCGCGGGCTGTTCGGCGAACAGCATCGCCAGCGAATAGACTTCCTGCCCGGTCGAGCACCCGACCGACCAGATCGACAGTCGCCTGACCCCCTGCCGCCGCTCGGCGAGCGCCGGCAACACGCCGATGGCGAGCTGGTCGAACATCGCGCGATCGCGGAAGAAGTACGTCTCGTTGTTGAGCAGCGCCTCGACCACCTGCTGGGCGAGCGTGGCCTGGTTCGGCTGGCCGAGCCGCACCGCAAGGTCCTCGAGCGAATCGAGACCCGTCTCGCGCAGCACGCCCGACAACGCGGTGCCGACGCGCCACAGCCGGTCGGCCGTGAGCTTCTGGCCCGTGCGCGCCTCGAGCAGGCCGGCGACGATGCCGAGCGCGTTCTGGCTCTGGTCGATCATGCCGCCCCCAATGCTACCGCAATGCGCGCGGCGATCTGCTCGGGCGGCAGGACGGCCGAAGCAAGCCCCGCCCCGGCAACCGCTCCGGGCATCCCCCAGACCGCGGAGCTGGCCGCATCCTGCGCCATGATCGTACCGCCGGCCGCGACGATCCGCGCCGCACCGTCGGCGCCGTCACGGCCCATTCCCGAAAGGACCACGCCCATCGCATGGGCGCCGAACAGCCTCGCGCAGCTCTCGAACATCGGGTCGACCGAGGGGCGGCAGCCGCTCGGAACCGGGTCGTCGCGGAGGCGGATCACCGCGCCGCCGGCCTTGTCGGGCGCGACGGTCATGTGTGCGTCGCCGGGCGCGACGAGAATCTCGCCACGCGCGACCGGCATGCCCTCGCTCGCGACCGAGGCCGGACGGCCCGACGCCGCGCGTAACTGGCGCACGAACGGTTCCATGAAAGAGCCGGGCAGGTGCTGCGTGACGAGGATCGGCAACTGCATCTGCGGCAACAGCGCGCCGAGCAGCTGGCCGAGCGCGTGAATCCCGCCCGTCGACGCGCCGATCGCGATGAGATGCGGCTTCTCCGGCGTATGGGGCCTCAGCGCCGGTTGCACCGGAGGGGCCGCCTTCTCGCGCGCGCGCCGGGCCACCCGGCCGAGCAGGCGGATCTTGCGCAGCAGCGTCGCCCGGTATTCGCCGTCGAACTTGCCCGGCCTGGGCTTCGCCAGCGTGTCGGCCGCGCCGAGCGACAGCGCCGCGAGGGTCTGTTCCGCGCCGCGCACCGTGAGCGACGAGACGACCAGGATGCGGGCCGGGGAGGCCAGTTCGATCATCCGCGGCATCGCGTCGAGGCCGCCCATTCCGGGCATGTCGAGATCGAGCAGGATGACGTCGGGCGAGGCCTGCACCAGCGTCGCCAGCGCGCGCTCCGCGCTTTCCTCCGAGGCGACCAGCTTCAGGTCGGTCTCGGCCTCGATCAGCCTGGCAAAGACGGCACGGACAGTCGGCGAATCGTCGACCACCAGCACACGGACCGGATCGGCCCCCGGCGAGCGAGCGGTGTCGCGGACCGCGATTCCTGGCGCGGCACCCATCGTCGCTCTACCTCAGGCTGCGCCGATGAGCTGCAGCTTCATCTGCAAGGTGTCGTGATCGAACGGCTTCATCACATATTCGTCGGCACCCGCCTCGATTGCTTCGCGGATGTGCGCGACGTCGTTCTCGGTGGTGCAGAACACGACCTTCGGCCGGTCCCCGCCCTCGAGTCGACGCAGCGCGCCGATGAACTCGATCCCGTTCATCACCGGCATGTTCCAGTCGAGCAGGATCAGGTCGGGCATCGCTTCGCCGCACTTGGCCAGGGCATCCTGCCCGTTCTCGGCTTCGGTGACTTCGAAAGCGAAGCTCTCGACGATGTGGCGCGACACCTTCCGGATCACGCGCGAATCATCGACGATGAGACAGTGTTTCATGGCGCCCAAATCCTCTTAACTCCAAATTCGCAGCCTACCGGAGGAGTGTAAGCATTCGCTTAAGCCGCGAGCGCTTCTTCCGGCCCCGCGATCAGCGCGGCGATGTCGAGGTACGGCAGTGCGCCGGCCTCGGTCTCGACGCGTCCGCAGGCCACTCGCGACCAGCCGGGCCCCGGATCGGCGCCGAGAGGGCCGGGTTCGGCGTGCGCGGCGACGATGTCGTCGGCAGCCTCGACCATCAGGCCGTAGAGGTGCCCCTCGTGCTCGACGACGACCGCACGGCACGACCGGCGATCGGTCGGCTCGCGATCGAGCCCGAGCGACAGCGCACAGTCGATCAGCGTCAGCGGGCGGCTGCGGAGCGCGGCGAGCCCGGCGATGTGCGGCGCGGTCTGCGGCACCGGGGTGACCTCTCCGAGCTCGATCACCGAGTTGACGACGACGGCCGGAATCACCGCCCGGCGTCCCGCTAGCACCACCACGAGCAGCATCTCGTTCATGCGGCGAGCTCCTCTCCGGCGCGCAGCAGCGCCGCCATCAGCGCCGCGCGATCGTAGCGATAGATGCTGTCGGACCCGTCGGCGGGTCCCGGAGCGCTGCGCAGGCGGATCGCCTTGCGGGCCTCGCACTCGTCCTCGTCCGCGAGGTCGCCCTCGACGAAGGCGATGTCCGCCGGGCCTTCCGCGACGATGCGATAACCGGCCGCCTCGATGATCGGCGCGAGGAAGTTGCGCATCCAGGTCTCGTCGCCGTCGAGGCGGCAGGTCAGTGCGCCGTGTCCGCCGGTCTGCGCCACCTGACCCGCGAACAGCGCGTGGCAATCGACCAGCTCGGCGGTTTCGCCGTCGATCATCGTCACGCCGACGACCTGGGTCTGGCCGTTGACGCGCTTGAGCACCCCGTCGAGCGTGGCAATGTCGATCACCTCGCGCGCCGCATAGGCGATGCGTTCGAAACCTTCGCACAGCCGCAGAACCGTGATCCGCTCGGGCAGCTCGGCGCCCGCCGGGACGCCGGCCAGCGGCAGGATTTCCTCGCCGAGCACCACCTGGGCGTCGGGTCCCGGACGCCGCACGGCGCCGGCGCCGGCGCGTTCGACCTGCTCGACCACGCTCATCGCGATCGCCCGCCGCTCGCCGTCGAGCGCGCGGAACAGGATCACCCGCAGACCCTCGCGCTCGACCCGCGGGGCGGCATGCGCGGTGATCGCCGACGGGCGGTGAAGCTCGCGAGGAATGCCGGCGCCGTAGCCGATCGCGGCGACGTCGAGCACCAGCACCGGCGTGCCATCGTCGAGCTGGGTGCAGCCGACGAACAGCCCGCTCCTCATGATCCCGGGCGAGAGCGGTTTGATGACCAGCTCGTGGTGGTCGAAGATCCGGTCGACCTCGAGCGCGTAAAGGTCGCCCCAGCCGAGCCGCAGGATCACGAACAGCGCCGGATCGTCGTTGCGCTCGAGTCCGAGCGCGTCGCCGAGCGAGATGCAGGCGAGTCGCCGGTCGCGGAACGTGACGTAGCGCCGCTCGCCGATCTGGGCGAACTCGAGGTTGCCGCCCGCGGTGCTGACGATCTCCTCGACGTACGAGCGCGGCACGGCGAAGGTCTGCCCGCCGGCCTCGACGGTCAGGCTCGGCAGGATGCTCAGCGTGAGCGGGACGCAGATCAGGAAGCGCGTACCCTCGCCGGGCAGCGATTCGATCTCCAGCGTGCCGCCGAACTTCTCGATATTGGCACGGACCACGTCCATACCGACGCCGCGGCCCGAGATCGCAGTGACGCTCTCGGCGGTCGACAGACCGGCCTCGTAGATCAGCTCGATCTTTTCCTCGCGGGACATCGCCGCGACCTGCTCGGGCGTGTGCGTTCCCGCGGCGATCGCCTTGGCGGCGAGCTTGTCGACGTCGATGCCGCGCCCGTCGTCCATGATCCCGATATGGATCGTGTTGCCGCTCTGGCGCGCCGAGATGGTCAGCATCCCCGCTTCGCGCTTGCCCGCGGCGAGGCGGTCGGCCGGGGCTTCGACGCCGTGGTCGACCGCATTACGGATGATGTGCAACAGCGGGTCGCGGATCAACTCGATCATTTCGCGGTCGAGCTCGACCTCGCCGTTCTCGATCTCGACGAAGACCTGCTTGCCGAGCTCGGCGGACAGGTCGCGGACCAGCCGCGGGAACGTCGCGAACAGGCCTTCTATGCGGCGCATGCGCGTGCGGGTGATCGCGTCGCGCACTTCGGCGATGAGCGCCGAGAGCCGCGCGAACGGCGCCTCGAGGCCTGTGTCGGCACCGAGCACCTGCATCCGCCGCGCGAGGTCGTTGCGCGCGAGGACCATTTCCGAGACACCGCTCATGACCTGGTCGATCAGGTCGACCGGGAGCCGGATGGTCCGCTGCTCGGCCGCCGGAGTGGCCGAAGAGTGCTGCACGCCGCCGATCTGGGCGATAGCCCGGTCGCCCTCGTCGAGCTCCCCGGCGAGCGCCGCGATCAGCACGTCGTCGGCCGCTTCGGACAGCGGCTCGCCGCGCTCGATCTCGCCGATCATCACCCCGATGCGGTCGATCACCGCGAGCACGGCGTCGACCAGGCGGCTGTCGGCCTGGCGGCGCCCGGCGCGCACGTCGGCGAGGGCGTCCTCCGCCGCGTGGCTCAGGGATTCGAGCTGGGGGAAGTCGAAGAAGCCGCAATTGCCCTTCACGGTGTGGACGAAGCGGAAGATCGTGTCGAGCCGCGCACGGTCGTCGGGATTGGCTTCCCAGGCGACGATCTCGCCGGCCAGCGCACCCAGCATTTCTCGTGTTTCGGCGACGAATTCCGCCAGCAGATCATCCATGGCACCCGCCCCCAGGACATCGGGTCGGGCGGCTATGCGGCAAGTTTGGTTAAGAGCCGGTTACGTATCGACTGCCTCAGCCGCGCGAGATCTGCGTCTCCTGCTCGGTGATGAATTCGACCAGCGCCGGCTGCCCGGCTTCGGTCGCGGCGATTGCCCGGCGCAGCGCGGGGACTATCTCGGCCGCCTCGGTCACGCGCTCGCCGTGGCAGCCGAGCGAGCGGGCGAACGCGGCGTAGTCGCCCGAGATATCGGTGGCGCGGTACTTCGCGGTCGCCTCGGGCATGACCGGCAGCTCGATCGCCATCGCCTCGTTGTTGAGCAGGATCGACAGGATCGGGATGCCCTCGCGTGCGGCGGTCTCGAGATCGGTGCCGGTGAAGCCGATCGCCGCGTCGCCCCAGACGTTGATGCAAAGCTTGTCGGGACAGGCGAGCTTGGCGCCCATCGCCAGGCCGAGGCCGTAGCCAAGCTGGGTCGACTTGCCCCAGCCGATGTAGCCGTGCGGGCTGCGGCTCTTCCAGAACGGCACCAACTGGTCGCGCGGGCTGCCGGCGTCGTGGGTGATGATCGTGTTGGCGACGTCGACGGTTTGCTGCAGGTCCCAAAGTACGCGGTACGGGGACAGCGGGCTCGTCTCCTGGGTGCACTTGGCCTGCCAGCGGGCGAACCATTCGCGTTCGGTTTCAGCGATTTGCTGCGCCACGCCTGCAGCATCGCGCGGCGCGGGCACCCGTGCCCTGACCGCCTCGAGCAGGGCCGAGAGCGTGAGCTTCGCATCGCCGACCAGGGCGACCTCGCACGGCACCGACTTGTCGATGTCGAGCGGGTCGAGCGTCGCGTGGATCACCGGCTTGCCCGGCGGGATTGCCAGCCCGAACGCTGTCGCCGTGAAGCTGCACCCGACGCCGAACAACAGGTCGCACTCGTCGAGCCACTTGCGGACACAGCCGTTGATCCCGTTGCCGCCGGAGCCGAGCGCGAGCGGGTGGGTCTCGTCGAACGCGCTCTTGCCCGGCAGGCTGGTCATCACCGGGATCGCCAGGTGCTCGGCCAGCGCGCGCAGCTCGTCGTAGGCTTCCGACCAATGAATTCCCTGACCGGCGTAGATCGCAGGGTTCCGAGCTGCGACGAGCCGGTCCGCCGCGGCCTCGATCGCCTCGGGCGCGGGTTGCGAGCGCACGACCTTGCCCGGCGCGTAGTCGAGCTCGCCCGTGAACGGCATCGCCAGCACGTCGTAGGGCAGCTCGACGACCACCGGTTGCGGCCGCCCGTTGCGCAGCATCGCGAAAGCGCGGCGCAGCACCGCTCCGACGTCGGTCGGCGAGGTCAGCGGCTCGGCGTGCTTGGCGACGCTCGCCATCGAGCGCACCGAGTTGAAGTTGTACGGCACATAGGCCTGGCTCAGCGCATAGCCCTGCGGCATGACCAGCACCGGCACGCTGTCGGCATAGGCCTGCGCGACCCCGCCGAACGCGTTCTCGGCGCCCGGTCCCTGCTGCATCACGAACACGCCCATACGCGCGCCCTTGCTCAGGCGGCTGAGCGCGTCGGCCATGTGCAACCCGGTGCGCTCCTGGCGGACGATCACCGTGCGGATGTCGATCCGCGCCGCCGCCTCGAGCACCTGGTTGCGCGGGTAGCCGAACACCACGTCGACGCCTTCGCGCTTGAGCACCGCCGCGATCGCGTCGGCGACCGTCCCGTTTGCATGAACCGGAAACCCTGCAACTCCATTGCCCTGCCGCATCGCATCCCTCACAAGTGTCGGCTCGGGCTAGAGGCGGGGAGAGGCCAATGCAACCGATCGAACTGGGGCGCATGCGTGTGCACAAGGTGCACGAGATGGACAGCCCGGTTCCGTTGCTGAGCCAGCTCCCCGGCACGACCGCCGAAGACATGAAGCGGCTGATGACCTGGTACGACCAGCCCGACGAGATCACCGTCGATCCCGAGACCAGCTTCATGACCTTCTCGGTCCACTCGTGGGTGATCGAGCTCGACGGACGAACGATCCTGATCGACACCTGCTGCGGCAACCACAAGGAGCGCGAGCTGCTGCCCGAGGTCCACCGGCTCGACACCGACTACCTCGGCAACCTGCGCCGCGCCGGCTTCGCGCCCGAGGACATCGACATGGTCATGTGCACACACCTGCACTTCGACCACGTCGGCTGGAACACCCGGCTCGACAACGGCAAGTGGGTGCCGACCTTCCCCAACGCCCGCTACGTGTTCGGCCGGCGCGACTTCGAGTACTTCAGGGCCGATCCCGAGGGCGAGGCGCTGCACAACGCGGCGTTCGTCGATTCGATCGTCCCGGTGATGGAAGCCGGGCAGGGCGAGATCGTCGACGAGGATGCGATCGCCTACCGCGAGATCGGCGACGGTGTCTGGCTCGAGCCGGCCTACGGCCACTCGCCCGGCTGCTGCACGATCAATGCCCAGGCCGGCGGGCCGCCCGGCGTGTTCTGGGGTGACGTGATCCACCACCCGGTCCAGCTGATCCGCCACGACCTGCCCTTCGCGTTCGACACCGACGGCGTAGCCGCGTGCCGGGTGCGCAAGGCGACGATGGAGCGGCTGGCCGATACCGACACGCTGTGCTTCCCGGCCCACTTCCGGCGGACCTCCGCCGGGTACGTCAAGCGCGACGGGGATGCGTTTCGGTACGAGTGGCTGGCGGCCTAGAACGGGAAGAAAAACGAGATCGCCGCGATTGCCACGACGCAGGTCAGCAGGTTGAGCGGCAAGCCGATGCGCACGAAATCCATGTAGCGGTAGCCGCCCATCTGGTAGACGATGACATTGGTCTGGTAGCCGAACGGAGTGGCGAAGGCCGCGCTGGCCGCCATCATCACCGCCACCAGGAACGGCCGCGGGCTGACGCCGAGACTTTCCGCGAGCGCCACCGCGAGCGGCGTGACGAGCACGGCGACCGTGGCGTTGGAGAGCAACTCGGTCAGGACCATCGTCATCAGGTAGAGCACGATGATCGCCGCGAGCGGGCTGAGCCCGTCGACGCTGCTGATGAGCAGGTTCGACGCTTCGGCGGCCAACCCGCTTTCCTCCATGGCGATGCCGATCACCACCATGCCGGCGATCAGGATCAGGATTTCCGGGCGCAGCCCGCCATAGGCCTCGTCGGCGGTGATCACGCGCAGCAGGATCAGCAGCACCGCCCCGGCAAAGGCGGTGGCGGCGATCGGCGCCACTTCGAGCGTGGCGAGCACGATCGCGCCGATGAAGGTCGCCAGCGCGACGATCGCCTTGAGCGGCTGCAAGGGCCGGCGCTGGGCGAACAGCTCGGCATGGCCGACGTGCGCGCTGTGGATCCGGACCGGTTCGAGCGAGACCGGATCGCCTTCGCGCTCCTCTGCTTCATGGCGGCCGCCGAGCAGGCGATTGTTGAACAGGAACAGGTACAGTCCGCCGGCGATGGCCACCGGCAGGCCGACCGGCGTGATCTCGAAGATGCCGAAGCGGGGCTGGCCGGCGAGGCGCGCCATGTCGTCGACGAGAAGGTTGGTCGAAGTGCCGATCAGCGTGCAGCAGCCGGTCAACACGGTGATGTACGACAGCGGAATCAGGAACCGCTTGGGTGAGAGCTTGAGGGCGTTGGCGACATCGCGGATGACCGGAGCGCCGAGCACGACGATCGGTGTCGAGTTGAGGAAGCAGGAGACCGAGCCGATCATGACCAACAGCAGCCACAGTCCGGTGGCGCGCAGCCGCCGGCACATGCGGACAGCCAGGTCGATCGCCCGGTCGAGCAGGCCCGACAGTTCGAGCGCGTAGGCAATCACGAACAGCGAGGCGAGGGTAATGATCGCCGGACTGGCGAAGGCGCCCTGGACCTCGACCGGCCGCACGACGCCGGTCATCAGCAGCACCGCCGCGCCGGTCAACGCGACCACGTCGGCCCGTACCTTGTCCCAGATCAGCGCGGCAACGACCGCGGCGAGGACTGCCAGCGTCAGGATTTGATCGATCGCCATCCCGGTCTTGCGTTCAACGATGCCAAAGAACTGTCAACGCTGCGCACCGAAAAACGCTGCGGGGTCTGGAGCGAGGTCCACGATTTGGTATCCTCGGACAATGCAGGAGCCCAGCATAACGGCGAGCCGGCTGGCCATCGCGGCCGGCCTGGCCGCGGCGATCGCGATCGGTGCCACCGGTTTCCTCATCGGCCGCACGACCGCACCCCGCGCCGCGCCGGCGGAACCGGTGGTAGTCGTGCCCGAGCCGGCTCCGACTCTCGTGAGCGACCGTACGCTGCGGCGAGTCGACCTGATCGACCTCGCGG
This sequence comes from Sphingomonadales bacterium, assembly GCA_044506565.1. Classification (GTDB taxonomy): domain Bacteria; phylum Pseudomonadota; class Alphaproteobacteria; order Sphingomonadales; family Sphingomonadaceae; genus Croceibacterium_A. The sequence goes on from JBIQKN010000004.1 coordinate 66,599, forward strand.
AGGACGCAGCCGATGCTCTCAGCTCGGGCCTGTCTGCGCGCGACCCACTCGAAGCTGCTGCAGGTCGACGCCTCGACCTCGTGCTGCCGTTCGGCTGCTCGGGTCCCGACGAGAGCGGCGCGGCAATGCGCTGGCACTACGAGCCGGCGAACGAAACGTTGCGGATCACCGTCGAGCCGGCCAGTTGGACGCCGGAGCAGTGGGGGTTTGCCGCGGGAGCGGCTTTCGAGACCGCCGAAGGCTTCTGGATAGGGCGGCCGTGGTCGAGCAGCGAAGCGTGCCCCCCGAAGGGGCCGGTCCTCTCGCCCGACAGCGCGGCGTCCACCCTGCCGGAGCCTTCATTGGCGATCGCCCAGTTCTTTGCCGGCGAAGCGCGGCGCGATGCGCGGCGCGACGGGCGACCTTACGAAGTGGTGAAGCGCGTCCCCGCGGACACCTTCGACGGCTCGCGCGGCTTCCTGCTGCGGGTCCGCGGACGGATCGCGCCCGTCCCCGGCTCCGGTCTGGTCCACTGCATCCAGCCCGCGGGTGCCGAGCAGCGACCGCTATGCATGATCGGCGCGCGCATCGACGAAGTGGCGATCGAAAGCCCGGTGAGCGGCGAGGTCATAGCGTCCTGGCCCGTCGAGGCGACGCGCTGAGCCGCGAATCGGCGCCTGGGCTCCGGCGCCCGAGCGTCTTGATTGCACCTGCAACCGGGTGCAGGGCTTGGCGATGATCGACCGCTCCGCGCTGCGTGCAGCCTACCGCCAGCAGGAAGCCGCTTGCGTGGCGGAGCGAATGCGGCAGGCGGCGCCCTCCTCGGCCGTTCACGACCGGGCCGCGGCGCTCGCAGCGCGGCTGATCGAGGGCGCCCGCGCGCGCAAGGCGAGCGGGCTCGACGCGTTCCTGCAGACCTTCGGCCTCGGCACCGACGAGGGCATCGCCCTGATGTGCCTCGCCGAGGCGCTGCTGCGCGTGCCCGACAGCGATACCGCCGACGCGCTGATCCACGACAAGCTCGCCGGGATCGACTGGGGCGAGCACCTCGGCGATTCGGATTCGACCTTCGTCAACGCGGCGACCTTCTCGCTGATGCTGACCGGGCAGGTGCTGCGCGGCGGCTCGCGCGACGATGCCGGCTTCGCCAACGCGCTGCGCCGCGCGGTCGGCCGGCTCGGCGAACCGGTGATCCGCCAGGCGACGCTGCAGGCGATGCGCATTCTCGGCGGCCAGTTCGTGTTCGGGCGGACGATCGACGAGGCGCTCAAGCGCGCCGAGCCCGAGCGCAAGGCCGGCCTCACGCACAGCTTCGACATGCTCGGCGAGGCGGCGATGACTTTCGCCGACGCCGAGCGCTACCGGCAGTCCTACGCCGCCGCGATCGGGCGGTTGGCGCGCGAAGCCGATGGCGGGGTGCGCTCGAGCCCGGGTATCTCGGTCAAGCTCTCGGCCCTCTACCCGCGCTACGATTTCCTCCACGCCGAGGCCGCGAAGGCCGCGCTGGTGCCGATCGTGCGCGAACTCGCGCTTGCGGCGAGCGCGGCCGACATCCACTTCACGATCGACGCCGAGGAAGCCGAACGGCTCGAACTGTCGCTCGACGTGATCGAGGCGCTCGTCGAGGACGACGCGCTGTTCTCAGGCGGTTGGCAGGGCTTCGGGCTGGCGCTGCAGGCGTACCAGAAGCGCGCGGCGTCGCTGTGCGACTGGGTCGCGGCGCTCGCGCGGCGGCACAACCGCCGGCTGATGGTGCGGCTCGTCAAGGGCGCCTACTGGGACAGCGAGATCAAGCTGAGCCAGGTCGGCGGGCACGGTGACTACCCGGTGTTCACCCGCAAGGTCGCGACCGACGTTTCGTACCTCGCCTGCGCGGCCAAGCTGCTGGCGGCCGCGGATGCGATCTATCCCGCGTTCGCGACCCACAACGCCTACACGATCGGCGCGATCAAGGCGCTCGCCGGCTCGCGCGAATTCGAGTTCCAGCGCCTCCACGGCATGGGCGAGGACGTCTACGAAGTCCTTGCTGAAGAGGAAGGCGAGGACCCGACCCGCGTGCGCATCTACGCGCCAGTGGGCGGGCATAAGGACCTGCTTGCCTACCTCGTCCGCCGCCTGCTCGAGAACGGCGCCAACTCCTCGTTCGTCAACCGCATGGCCGACGCCGACGTGCCCGTCGCCGAGCTAGTGACGAACCCGGTCGCGGACCTCGCCGCGCTCGAGCCGAAGCGCAACCCGTCGATCCCGCTCCCTGCCGACCTCTACCCCAACCGCCGCAATAGCGCCGGGGTGGACCTCGCCGACCCGAGCGTGCGCGAGCCGCTGCAGGCGGAGCTGGCGGCGCTCGAAACCAAGGCGTGGGCTGCGGTCCCCACCGTCATCGCGGCAAAGCCCAGAGGGGTGGGAGAGGGACAGTCGCGCGATCCTGCCAGGAACCCCCGCCCCCCGACCCCCTCCCTTCGAGGGGAAGGGGAGACACGCGAGATATGCTCGCCGCAGGACGGGACCATCGTCGGCGAAACGCTCGACGCGACCGCTGCCGACATCGATTTGATGCTCGCTCGCGCCGAAGCCGCGCAGCCCGGGTGGGATGCGCTCGGCGGCACCGCACGGGCAGAACTGCTGATCCGCGCCTCGGACCTGTTCGAGGCCCACACCGCCGAACTCATCAGCCTGTGCCAGCGCGAGGCCGGCAAGACGCTGGTCGACGCGGTGCTCGAGGTACGCGAGGCGGTCGACTTCCTGCGATATTACGCCTGCGAGGCGCGGATGCTGTTCTCGGCGGCGCAGCCGCTGCCCGGCCCGACCGGCGAGCAGAACCTGCTGCGGCTCCACGGCCGCGGAGTGTTCGCGACGATCAGCCCGTGGAACTTCCCGCTGGCGATCTTCTCCGGCATGGCTTCGGCCGCGCTCGCCGCGGGCAACACGGCAATCGCCAAGCCGGCCGAGCAGACCCCGCTGATCGCCGCGCTCGCGGTGCGCCTGTGCAACGAAGCCGGCATCCCCGACGACGTGCTCCAGCTCGCCCCCGGCGACGGTCGCGTCGGCGCCGCGCTGACCTCCGATCCGCGGATCGCCGGGGTCGCCTTCACCGGCTCGACCGAGACGGCGCGGGCGATCAACCGCGCCCTCGCCGCACGCGACGCGCCGATCGCCACGCTGATCGCCGAGACCGGCGGCCAGAACGCGCTGATCGTCGATTCGTCGGCGCTGCCCGAGCAGGTCGCGCGCGACGTGATGAGCTCGGCGTTCCAGAGCGCCGGCCAGCGCTGCTCGGCGTTGCGCGTGCTCTACGTCCAGGACGACGTTGCCGACGCCATGCTCGAGATGGTCCGCGGCGCGTTCGAGGCGCTGGTTATCGGCAATCCGGCGGACCTCGCGACCGACGTCGGTCCCGTGATCGATGCCGAAGCCAAGGCGCTGCTCGACGAGCACGTCGCGGCGATGCGCGCGGCCGGTCGCAAGGTCTGGCAGCGCGAGCTCGGCCCGGCCTGCGCCAACGGCACTTTCGTCGCGCCGACGATCGTCGAGATCGACTCGATCGCCGACCTGCAGCGGGAGAACTTCGGCCCGGTGCTCCACGTCGCGCGCTTCCGCGCCGACCAGCTCGAGCAGGTGATCGACGACATCAACGCCACTGGCTACGGCCTCACCCTCGGCCTGCACAGCCGCATCGATGCCACGCGCCGCCTCGTCGAGAGCCGGGCGAGGGCGGGGAACTTCTACGTCAACCGCAACCAGATCGGCGCAGTCGTCGGCAGCCAGCCGTTCGGCGGGGAGGGGCTGTCGGGGACCGGCCCCAAGGCCGGCGGGCCCAACTACGTCGTCCGCTTCGCCACCGAGCGGGTGACGACGATCGACACCACCGCGGCCGGGGGGAACGCGAGTCTGCTGGCTGGAGGGTGAAGGGGCCCTCATCCAAGCTGCGGTAAGGCCCTTCGGACCTAACCTCCGCTATCCTTCTCCCACCAGTGGGAGAAGGAGGATTGCCGCCGATACCGCATCTTTCTTCTCCCACTGGTGGGAGAAGGATACGGAGACTTGGCCCCGGAGGGGCTTAGTCGGAGTTGGATGAGGGCTCCTTCCCCTCTTAACCGGGGAAAACCCGGCACCTCCCTTGCTCCGCCGGCCCCGCTCCGGAATCCCTCGCTGCATGGCCATTCTCTCCGACCGCTGGATTCGCAACGAAGTCCGCCACAGCGGGATGATCGAGCCGTTCGTCGAGCACCAGAAGCGCGAGGGCGCGATCTCCTACGGGCTCAGCTCCTATGGCTACGACGCGCGCGTGGCCGACGAGTTCAAGATTTTCACCAACGTCGACAACGCGGTTGTCGACCCGAAGAACTTCTCCGGCAACAGCTTCGTCGACCGCAAGACCGACGTCTGCGTGATCCCGCCGAACAGCTTCGTGCTCGCGCGCACGGTCGAGTACTTTCGCATCCCGCGCGACGTGCTGGTGATCTGCCTCGGCAAGAGCACCTACGCGCGCTGCGGGATCATCGTGAACGTGACCCCGCTCGAGCCCGAGTGGGAAGGGCACGTCACGCTCGAGTTCTCCAACACCACCCCGCTGCCGGCGAAGATCTACGCCAACGAGGGTGCCTGCCAGTTCCTGTTCCTCAAGGGCAACGAGCCCTGCGAGACGAGCTATTCGGACCGCTCGGGCAAGTACATGGGCCAGCGCGGCGTGACCCTGCCCAAGCTCTAGCCGGCACCCAAACGGCCTCCGGGCGTTGACCGCAGGCGCGGCAGGACGGGCCGACGCCGGGGAGACGTTCGATGTCCTGGATTGCCGCGGCGCTCGGCCGCTTTCTGATCGCGATCATGTTCATCATTTCGGGCGTGCAGAAGATCGCCAATCCCGCGCCCACCGCGGCCATGCTCGAGGCGACCAACCTGCCCGCGAGCTTCGCGCTTCCGACCGGGATTTTCGAGTTCGTCGCCGGACTGCTGCTGGCGGTCGGGCTGATGACGCGGCTGACCGCGCTCGCGCTGTTCGTATTCGTGGGCCTGACGATCTTCTTCTTCCACAACCAATTCGCCGACCCGCTGCAGGGCACCCTGGCGCTCAAGAACCTCGCGATCATGGGCGGCTTGCTGATGACCTTCGCCTACGGCCAGGTGCGCGGGACGTTCGACTACATGCGCGAGCGGCGACGGACCTACGACGCCGAGCTGCGCGCCGCGCGGGCCGAGGGCCGCGCCGAAGCCGCAGCGGCTGCGCCGCGCACCGTGGTCACCGATGTCGACGGCGACGGCGTCGCCGAGGTAAGGCCGAGACGACGCTGGTTCTGACGAGGCAAGGGAGGGGACGATGGCGGATATGCAGGCGCTGCTCGAGCGCATCGAGAGGCTCGAGCGGCGCGCCCAGGCGGCCGAGGACTACCGCGACCTCGTCAACCTGCAGGGCGCCTACGGCTACTACGTCGACAAGGGCCTGTGGGACAAGGCGGCCGACCTGTTCGCGCGCGACGGCACGCTCGAGATCGCCGGGCGCGGCGTCTTCGTCGGCCGCGATCGGGTGCGCGAGTACCTGCGGCACCTGCCGCCCTACGGCCGCGGCACGCTCTACAACCACATGCAACTCCAGCCCGTGCTGCACATCGACAGCGAGGCCGGCACCGGCAGGGGCCGCTGGCGCACGCTGATGATGGTCGGCCGGCTCGGCCACGAGGGCCGCTGGGGCGAGGCGACCTACGAGAACAGCTATGTCCGCGAGGACGGTCGCTGGCGCATCGCCAGCCTGCACGGCGTGGTCAACTTCTACACCGACTACGACGAAGGCTGGCATCGCGGCGGGGTCCCGCTACTGCGTTCGATCGAGGGCCTGGCGCCGGACCGACCGCCGACGATGGACTACGAAGCCTATCCGGAGCCGGTGATCGCGCCGTTTCATTACGAGGAGGTGTAGTCCCAATCCTCCCCGAGCTTGCTCGG
>JBIQKN010000004.1:72614-79813 GCA_044506565.1 Sphingomonadales bacterium
CGCACGCTCAGCTTCAGGTTCCGCCCGGCCAGCGGCACGAAGTCCTTGGTGAAGCTCGCGTGCCGCCGCCCCTCGGCGTCGAGCAGGTTGTTCGCCTGCAGCATTACCGTCAGGTTGTTGCTGCCGCGCAGCTTCCACGCGAGCGACAGGTTGACGTGGGCGAAGCCGTCGGTCGATGTCTCGAACGCGGCGGTGCGGTCCTGCGTGTCGAACCATTGCACCTCGGCGCGCGCATCGAGCCGGTCGGACTGCGCCTCGATCGCCCCGAGCAGGCTCAGCGGCGGGATCCGCGGCACCGGCGACCCGTCGGCGAGGGTCGCGCGCACGTAGTCGCCCTGCAGGTCGGCGACCCAGCGGAAACCGCCCGCCCGGAACAGCGGCACGCTCGCCTCGGCCTCGATGCCGAAATGGTCGGCGCCCTGCTGCATCTGGCGGAACACCGACAAGCCGTCGCGCTCCTCGCCGGTCGTGTCGAGATAGACGAAGTCGTCGAACCAGGTGCGGTAGACCGCAAAACCGAAGTCCGCCCCGCCCATGCTCCCGCGCGCGTAGGCCTCGAGCCCCCATGCGGTCTCCGGCGACAGGTCGGGGTTGCCGATCTCGAACTGCTGGGTGGCGATATGCGGCCCGTCGGCGAACAGTTCCTCGGCCGAAGGTGCGCGCGCCGCACGCGAGCCGTTGAGGCCGAAACGGAGGCCCGGCATCGGGCTCCAGGCGAGGCCCAGGGCTGCCGAGAAGGAATCGAACGTCCGTCGCGTGTCGGGCGCTTCGGTCGCGATCTCGATCCGCTCGTAGCGCGCCCCGCCCTCGATCTCGAACGGGTCGAGCTCGAGTTCCTGCAGCGTGAACAGAGCGAAGCTCTCGGTCGTGTTGGCGGGGACGAAGGCTTCCGCGCCGGCCGCGGCGAAGTCGCGGTACAGGTACTGTCCGCCGATCGACCCGCTCCACCCGCCGCGACGGTTCTGTATCAGCTCGACCCGGCCCTCGACGCCCTCGACCGCGAACCTAGTGCCGACCTCGTCTCCTTCCAGCTCGAGGTGAGTGTAGTCGGAGTAGGCCCAGCGTGTCGTCAGCTCGTCGAACAACCCGTCGCCGAGTTCGACCGCACCGCGCAAGTCGGCCCGCCACTGCTCGAGCGCGATCGAGACCGGTTCGGCGCCGTGCCCGTGGCCCTCCTCCTCGTCTTCCTCGCCTTCCTCGTGCGCGTGATGCGCGCCGGGCCGCGTTGGCACGCCGTAGCGGCTGTCGTAGTAGCCGACCGCGACCCCGAGACTGGCGCCGCTGCCGAACCAGGCGAGGCCGCTGCCGAGCGAGACCGTCTCTGCCGCGCTCGAGGGCAGCACGCCGCGCCGGCCCGCCGTCTCGGTCAGCTCTGCTGCTTCCTCGGCATGGCCTTCTTCGAGTTCCTCCGCCGCGTCCGCGAGCAGCTCCTGCCGCAGCGTTTCGGACAGCACGAAGCCGGCGATTTCGACGTCGTCGGTGCGCCGCCACGACCCGTCGACGTGGAATGCCAGTGTCGGCGCCAGCGGCACGTCGAACGAAGCCCCGCCTTCGCGCAGGTCGTAGGCGGTGTCGAGCGAGGCGAGGGTGTCTATGTGAATCGGCTCGTCGGGCACGCGCAGCGGGATGCGTTTGTCGATCACGTTGACCGCGCCGCCGATTGCCGAGCTGCCGTAGAGCAGCACCGCCGGACCGCGCAGCACCTCGATCCGGTCGGCGGTCAGCGGGTCGATCGTCACCGCGTGGTCCGCCGAGGTGTTCGAGGCGTCGATCGCGCCGATCCCGTCGAGCAGCACGCGCACGCGGTCGCCCTGCAGCCCGCGCAACACCGGCCGCGAGGCGCCGGGGGAGAAGCTCGTCGCCGAGACGCCGGGAACCTTGGTCAGCACTTCGCCGATCTGCCCGTCGAGGCTGCGCTGCAGCTCCTCACGCTCGACCACCGAGGTGCCGGCCAGCATGTCGAGCCGCCGGAGTCCGCCCGCGGTCACGTAGATCGGTTCGCCGTGGAAGTCGTCGTCGTCGACCGGCGGCGCGGGCGCCACCGGGGCGCCGTCCTGCGCGAAAGCGGAGAAGGGCAGCGACAGGCATGTCGCTGCGGCAAGCAGGAAACGAAGCGAAGTCATGAGGGAACGATCACCGAAAGGTATGTGACAACATATCATTGCCGCTAGCGGCCCTGTGTCGGCTTGCCAAGATAAAATGCGCCGAGTGGTGAAGCTGGTCCGTCAGGCCGCGGCAGCGCGCTCGAGCCGGGCGCGGGCCTCGGTCTCGCCGATCAGCGGCAGCAGCGCGTGCATGTCGGGGCCAGAATCGCGCCCGGTCAGCGCGAGGCGGAGCGGGTGGAACAGCGCCTTACCCTTGCGCCCGGTAGCCTCCTTGAGCGCCGCGGTCAGTGTGCCCCACGGATCGTCGCTCCACGCGAGCCGCTGTGCGGCTTCGGCGAGATAGGCGCGGGTCTCGGCATCGAACGGTGGCGGTTCGACCGGGCCCGTCACCACGTGCCACCAGTCGGCCGCGTCGCCGACGTGCTCGAGATTGGGGCGAATCGCTTCCCACGCCCCCGCGCCCATGCCTTCGGGAAGCCGCGCCGCAACGTGCGCGAACGGCAGCTGATGGACGATCGCCGTGTTGAGCCGGGCCAGCTCGGTCTCGTCGAACCGGGCCGGCGCGCGGCCGAACGCGGCGAGGTCGAAGCTTTCGACCAGCCAGTCGCGATCGAGGATCGGCTCGACCGGCTGCGAGGTCCCGAGCCGCGCCAACAGCGCGACGAGCGCCTCGGGCTCGATCCCGGCCTCGCGAAACGCGTCGCAGCCGAGCGCGCCGAGCCGCTTCGACAGCTTGCCCTCGCTGCCGACCAGCAGCGCCTCGTGCGCGAAGCGTGGCACTTTGGCGCCGAGCGCAGCGAACATCTGGATCTGCGTCGCGGTGTTCGACACGTGGTCCTCGCCGCGCAGCACCTCGGTCACGCCCATCGCGATGTCGTCGGCCGTGCTCGGCAGCATGTAGAGCCACGAGCCGTCGGCGCGGCGGACGACCGGATCCGACATCTGCGCCGGCTCGAAGTGCTGCGGCCCGCGGATGCCGTCCAGCCACTCGATCGGCGCCGAATGGTCGAGCCGGAAGCGCCGGTGCGGCGCGACGCCCTCGGCCTCCTTTGCGGCGCGTTCGGCGTCGCCCAGCTCGAGCGCCGCGCGGTCGTAGATCGGCGGCAGTCCCCGCCCGAGCCGGACCTTGCGCTTGAGTTCGAGTTCCTGCGCGGTCTCGTAGCAGGGATAGACGCGCCCGGCCGCCTTCAGTGTTTCGAACGCTTCCTCGTAGAGCGCCAGCCGTGCCGACTGCCGCTCCTCGCCATCGGGCTCGAGCCCGAGCCATGCGAGATCCTCGCGGATCCCCTCGACGAACCGCTCCTCGCTGCGCGCGGCGTCGGTATCGTCGATCCTGAGCAGGAACCGCCCGCCGGCCTTCCTCGCCAGCAGCCAGTTGTGCAGCGCCGTGCGCAGGTTGCCGACGTGCAGCCGTCCAGTGGGCGAGGGCGCGAAGCGGGTGGTGACGGTCATGCGCGGCGCCTAGCGCCCGCTCACTGGGCGAACAAGAGAACCGAGCCGCTCCGGCCGCTGATCTCGATCCCGTTGGCGGGCGTGCGGCCGACCGACGTCGCGCCGTTCATCGCGGCGACGATCGCTTCCTCTTCGGGCAGGAGCTGCCGCCCGCAGCTCGCGCGCGGGAACAACTGTTCGGTAACGAGGCGCGAGCCCTCGAAGAACCAAACCCACGAAAGTTGCACGCAATCGGAATCGAACAGCACGCCGGTGTCGTCGATCCGCGCGGTGATCGCGTGCGGGAGGTCAATCTCCTGCCCGCCGGCTCCGGCAACCCTGTATTCTCCAGCCAGTGCAGCGAGATCGGTTATCGGGACATTCGGCGGGGGGATGTGGGGCGGCAAAGCCGCTTGCCTCGCCGCTGCGTTGACGGACGCAGCGGGCGCGGGCGGCTCAGCCGGCTCGCTTGCCGGCCCCTCGCAGGCCGCGAGCGCGGCGCAGAGCAGCGCCGCGCCCAGCGAAGGCCTTGTCAGGCGAGCGGACGCGGTCACGCGCTACTGCCGCGTCGCGGTGAATTCCTCGCCGCCGGCGCCAGCCACGTCGCGCTTGAACTTGATCTCGTTCGCCGAGACGATCTGCCCGGTATAGGTGATCGCCAGCGGCTGGCCCTGGTAGTCGAGGTTCTCGACGAAGGTGACCTTGTCCCCGTCGACCGAGCCCTTGAGGTCGCCCTCGCCGAGGTTCGACTTGGCGTGCCCGGTCAGCGTCTCGCCCTCGAGCTTGAACTCGTAGGTGTAGGTCTGCTGCCCGACCTGGCTGTCGAACGAGGTAGTCCAGGTGCCGCTGATGTCGGCGCTTGGCGCGGCGGCTACCGCGACCGAAGGGGCGAGCGCGACGGCGGTCGGGACGATGCCCGCGGCGGCGAGCAACAATGCGATCGGCTTCATCGATGGATCCTCCAAGGAAGCGTGCTCCATGGCGCAGACTAGCGCGCCCTGCGCGATTGGCCAGCGGCTCCGTCAGACCAGCTCGGCCATCGCCGCAGGGTCGAAGTCGCGCAGTTCGTCGCGCCGACCGTCGCGCACTTTCGCTACCCACTGCGGGTCGGACAGCAGCGCGCGGCCGACCGCGATGAGGTCGAATTCCCCGCGCTCCATCCGTGCGACCAGCCCGTCGAGGCTGTCGGTGCCCGACGACTGGCCCTGGAACGAGCCGAAGAAGTCGCCCGACAAACCGACGGAGCCGACGCTGATCGTCGGCACGCCGAGCAGCTTCTTGGTCCAGCCGGCGAAGTTCAGCCCGTGCTCGCCGTCGATCTCGGGGAACTCGGGCTCCCAGTAACGCCGCTGCGAACAGTGCAGGATGTCGACTCCGGCCTCGACCAGCGGGCCGAGCCACTGCTCGAGCTCCCCGGGGGTGCGCGCCAGCCGCGTGGCATAGTCCTGCTGCTTCCACTGGCTGACGCGCAGAAGGATCGGAAAATCGGGGCCCACGGCCGCCCGCGCAGCGGCGACGACTTCCGCGGCGAAGCGCGCCCGCTCGCCGATCGTGGACCCGCCGTAGCGGTCGGTGCGCCGGTTGGTCTCCGGCCAGAAGAACTGGTCGATCAGGTAGCCGTGTGCGCCGTGGATCTCGAAGGTGTCGAAGCCGAGCGCCTTGGCGTCGGCCGCGGCGCGCGCGAAGGCCGCCACGGTGTCCGCGATCGCCTCCTCGCTCATCGGCTCGCTGACCGGCTGACCCGGCGCGTTGAGCCCCGAGGGCGTGTCGAGCGCGGGCCGCTCGAAGCCGGGATCGTTCGTCGGCACGCCGCCGGTATGCCAGATCTGCGGCCCCATCTTGCCGCCCGCCGCGTGCACTGCGTCGATCACGCCCTTCCATCCGCCGAGCGGTTCTTCGCCGTGGAAGTACGGGATGTGCGGCAGGTTGCGCGAGGCAGGGCGGTCGACGACCGTGCCTTCGGACAGGATCAGCCCGACGCCGCCCTCCGCGCGGCGGCGATAGTAGTCGGCATTGGCCTGCGCGGGCACGCCGCCCGGCGCCATGTTGCGCGTCATCGGCGCCATGACGATGCGGTTGGGCAGCGAGAGCTTGTCCGACTGGAAAGGCTCGAACAGGACGGCGGGATCGGTCATGCGGGTAGCTCCGGAAGGGTTGCGTTTCGGGCGATCTGGGCTCGCGTTGCGGCGCATCAACCGGGGTTTCAGGGGGCAAAGAAAAAGAAAAGGCCCCGCCGGATCGCTCCGGCGGGGCCTTATTCTTCAGCGCATCGCGGGAGGGATCATTCCTCCTCGGGAGCGGCTTCCTCGGCTTCAGCCTCGGGCGCCTCGAGCGTCTCGTCGCTCTGCTGCAGGTATTCGCCCGCGTCGGCGTCGGTGCCGTGGGTCTCGCCCTCGACCTGCGCCAGCGGATCATCGCCGATCGCCGCTTCGAGACCCTGCTCGAGCTCGGCGGCGTGCTCCTCCTCGGCCGTGTTGGCCATGATGAGGTGCTCCTGCGCCCGCTTCCACTGCGCGCGGATGGCCGCGTCGCGAGCGCTGGCGGTGACGCGGAGGCGATTCATGCCCGCACCGGTGCCGGCGGGGATGAGACGCCCGACGATGACGTTCTCCTTGAGCCCGATCAGCGTGTCCTTCTTCCCTTCGACCGCCGCCTGGGTGAGCACGCGGGTGGTCTCCTGGAACGAAGCGGCCGAGATGAACGAACGCGTCTGCAGGCTCGCCTTGGTGATGCCGAGCAACACCGGGGTGCCGACCGCGGGCTGCTGCCCCTTGGCCAGCTTGGCGTTGATCTCGTCCATCTCCTCGCGGTCGAGCTGTTCGCCCGGCAGCAGCGTGGTGTCGCCGCCGTCGGTGATCTCGACCTTCTGCAGCATCTGGCGAACGATCACCTCGATGTGCTTGTCGTTGATCTTCACGCCCTGCAGTCGGTAGACCTCCTGGATCTCCGCCACGAGGTATTCGGCCAGCGCCTCGACGCCCAGGACCTCGAGGATGTCGTGCGGGTTCGGGCTGCCCGAGATCAGCGTGTCGCCCTTCTTGACGTAGTCGCCTTCCTGGACGTCGATCACCTTGGTCTTGGGGATCAGGTACTCGACCGGATCGCCCTCCTCGGGGATGATCGCGATCTTGCGCTTCGCCTTGTAGTCGCGGACGAACTCGATCCGGCCCGAGATCTTGGCGATGATCGCGTTGTCCTTCGGCACGCGCGCCTCGAACAGCTCCGCCACCCGCGGCAGACCGCCGGTGATGTCGCGGGTCTTGGCCGCTTCGCGCGAGGCGCGGGCGAGGATGTCGCCGGCCTCGACCTCCTGCCCGTCCTCGACCGACAGCGTGGTGCCCGGGGCGAGCATGTAGCGCGCCGCCTCGGTCTCGTCGCCGGACTCGTTGAGCAGGGTCAGCCGCGGACGCAGGTCCTCCTTCTTCGACCGCCCGGTGGCGCGGTATTCGGTGACCACGCGCTGGGCGATGCCGGTGGCCTCGTCGACGCGCTCCTCCATGGTCTTGCCTTCGGCAAGATCCTGGTAGCGGACGACGCCCGACTGCTCGGTGATGATCGGCAGCGTGAACGGGTCCCACTCGGCCAGCCGCTGGCCTTCCTTCACCTTGGCGCCGTCCTCGAACATCAGCACGGTGCCGTAGGGCACGCGATGGATCGCGCGCT
>JBIQKN010000059.1:0-16220 GCA_044506565.1 Sphingomonadales bacterium
TCTCGGTCAGCTCGCGGAAGTCGGCCACCGAGTCGATCGTCAGGTAGGGCTTGCCCGCCTTCATCGCGTCGACCTGGTGCTTGACGAGGCCGAAGCCGGCCGAGCTGTCGGTGAACGCCGGACAGAAGATCGGCACGTCGTGCTCGTAGGCGAGCTTGACGAGGCTGTTCTCCTTCTTGCCGTGCTCGACGAGATACTTGCCCATCTCGCGGATGAACGCGCGCGAGCTGTAGGCCTTCGGCTCGAGGCTCTCGGCGATCTCGAACACCGTGTGGTCAACGTGCTGGAGGTCTTCCTCGTCGATGTAGGTGTCGTAGATGCGGTCGATGTAGAGCGAGCGCAGCGTGTCGTCGTCGGGGATCTCGAGCGCCTGATAGTGCTTGTGGCCGAGGCCCTCGAAGAAATCCATGTCGACGATCGTCGCGCCGGTGGCGACGATGCCGTCGACCATGTTGCTACGCACCAGCTCGGCATAGGCGTCCATGCATCCGGCGGCGCTGGTCGAGCCGGCGATGACGAGGAACACCGTGCAGTCCTTGTCCTCGAGCATCTGGTTGTAGATGCGCGTCGCCCGGGCGAGATCGCGGCTGGTGAAGCTCATCTTGCCCATCGCGTCGATGATCGGGCGCGCGTCGAAGCTCCTGATGTCGATATGCTCGACTTCGGTCGACAGCAGTTCGGCCTTGCGGTTGCTCGGGGGCGCATCGGTCATGATCGATCCTTCCGGTGTGTCAGTCAGGCAACGGGCCGCGCGAAAGCGGGGTTCCCCTCAAAAAGCCGCGCCCGATAGAGGCTGGAGACGCCCGAGTAAATATGCGACGGGGCCCGCCCATGACAACGCGCGATATCGCCCGCGAACCGACCCGCGAAGGCGTGCTCCGGGCAGCGGCGAAAGTCGCCGAGATCCTACCTTCGACACCGCTGCTTCCGCTCGAGATCGACGGCACTACCGTGTGGGCAAAGGCCGAAAGCCTGCAGCCGATCGGCGCGTTCAAGATACGCGGCGCCTGGCATCGGCTGACCGACCTCGACAAGGACCAGCGGGCCCGCGGCGTGGTCGGCGTCTCGAGCGGCAACCATGCGCAGGGCGTCGCCTGGGCCGCGCGCCGGCTTGGCATCGCCGCGACGATCGTCATGCCGAGCGACGCGCCCGCGGTGAAGCTCGAGCGCACGCGCGCACTCGGCGCCGAGGTCGTGCTTTACGACCGGGCACGGGAGGACCGCGATGCTATCGCGCAAGCGCTGGTTGCGGAGCGGAACGCGACGCTCGTCCACGCCTTCGCCGACCCGTGGGTTATCGAAGGCCAAGGCAGCACGGCGATCGAGATCGCAGCGCAGATGGAGCGCCTGGCCGGTGGACCGCCGACCCGGATCGTCACCCCATGCGGCGGCGGCGGACTGACCGCGGGGCTCGCCCTCGCCTGCCCCGAGGCCGAGATCCTCCCCGTCGAGCCCGAGGGATGGGACGACGTCTGCCGCAGCCTCGAAGCCGGCAGCATCCAGCGCGTCGCGCCCGACGCGCCGCCGACCGCGTGCGACGCGCTGCAGACGCCCGCGACCTGGCCGATCAATTTCGCCGTGCTGCGCGAGCGGTGCCACAGCTGGCTTCGCGTCAGCGAGGCCGAAGTCGCCGCCGCTCAGCGTCTCGCCTTCTCCGACCTCAGACTGGTGCTCGAACCGGGCGGGTCCGCGGCGCTGGCCGCGGCGCTGGCCGGAAGGGTGCCGCTCGACGGGCGAACCGCCATCGTGCTCAGCGGCGGTAACGTCGACCCGGCAGCATTTGCGCGAGTTCTCGCACCAAACTAGGTTTCAATTGACAACTCTTATGCCGGGCCGCACCTTCGGCGAAACGCTGAGGGGAGGATCGGCATGATCGGAATGGATATCCTGCAACCCGCGGTCGCGCTGGCCGGTTGGACTATGGTGATGTGGGCGTGGATGTACGCCACGCGCATCCCGGCAATGATTGCGGCCAAGGTTCAACCCGATACCCTGGCGCGCGAGCCCAAAGCCCTCGACACGCTCCTCCAGCCACAGGTGCAGTGGAAGGCGCACAACTACACCCACCTGCATGAGGCGCCGACAGTGTTCTACGCGGTGGCGGTAATCCTCGCGATCACCGGACAAGGCGACGGCTTCAGCGCGGTGCTGGGCTGGATCTACGTCGCGGCGCGGATCGTCCATTCGCTGGTACAGGCGACGGTCAACAAGGTCACCGTGCGATTCGCGGTGTTCGCGTTCTCGAGCCTGGTGCTGCTGGCGCTTATCGTGCGCGCCGGCTTCGCCGTCTTCTGAGGGTTCTGGATGCGTGAAGGCCGCCGACGTTTCCGTCGGCGGCCTTCATTCGTTCCAGAGAATTGCCGGAGCGCCTTACGGGCTGGTCGGCAGGTCCTGCTCGCCGTCGTTGTCGTTGATCGCGAACAGCACGAAGATCAGCGCCCCGAGGCCGAGCAGGCCGAGCCAGACATGCACGGAATTGCCGCCCGTGAGCTCTTCACCGGTCAGGCTGGAGCCCGAACGCGCGTTGTCGATCGCAACCGGCGCGGCCTGCGCGACGGTGCTGCCCAGAACCATCGCTGCAGCGGCAGCGCTCACGATTAACTTACGCATCTTCATCTCCAGGCCGTTGTTTCGCGAGGCGTTTTAAGCACATCGAGGCGTCTTGCAAGGGTTTTAGGCCCCTGTTTACGCTCGGCACTATCCCGCCAGATCGATAAACCGGCGCTACTCGGCAAAGTTCCATCGGGCAAGGGCGTTTCGCGCAGTTAACCGCGTTCTGTTGCATGAATGATACAGAAAGCGGCCGCCGGTCTTGCCGAAAGGAACTCCTGAGCAGCCGGCCCGCTCACTGCCGGTACGCGTGATACCGGGACAGCGTCCCTGAGGACGTCTCAGGCCGCGTTCTCGCTCCAGCGCATGACAGGCAGGGGAGAGGCATCGTTTTGCGCGGTTGCCCCAAGACCCTCGATCGGCACCTCGGCCCTGACGACGACGCCCCGCCCTTCGCTCGAGATCGTGAGCAGTCCCCCGAGGTCGGCGAGCCGCTGCCGCATGCCTTCGAGCCCGACGCCGGAACGCGCTGCGGTTTCGCAATCCCCGAGGCCGACTCCGTCGTCCTCGATCTCGAGGATCAGGCGGTCGTCGCGGAGATTGAGCCGGACGACCGCCCGACTCGCCCGGGCGTGCTTGTGAACGTTGATCAGCGCTTCCTGAACCACCCGATAGAGTTCATGCTCGAGCTCGGGCGTGGCCCTCAGTTCGATCGCCTCGCACTCGAGGTCGACATGGGCCTTCATGCGGGTTGATAGCCCGCCGATGAGCGCGTGCAGCGCCACCATCAGCCCTTCACCGTCGAGAACCGGCGGATGCAGCAGAAAACTGAGCGTGCGCAGGTCCTGTTGCGTCGCCGCAAGAATATCGCGCACGTCGGAAAGTATCTGCCTCGCCGCCGGGCACTCGGTCAGGTTATCCAGCCGCCGGAGCATCAGCCCGATCGCGACGAGGTCCTGCACGGTCGAGTCATGCATCTCGCGCGCGATGCGGCGCCGTTCCCGCTCGCGCGCCTGCTCCAGTTCCTCGCCCAGCCGCCGGACTTCCTCGCGCAGCTCGACGAGCTCTGCGCCGTCCGCGACCGCGATCCGCGCGAGCGAATGGGCCCGCGCCCTTCGCCGAAGCCTTTGAACATCACTCGCGAGCATGATCCGCGTTCCTCCCGACGCATCGCCGAGTTGTGAAGTTGTGCTCCCAATGCGTGGGGATTTCCAGCGAAAAGCTCTATCCGGTCAAGTCACTTCGAACGACATCGCGCTAACAACTTGGCTGCGTCATGGCTCCTAATCTCGGAATGGATTTGTTGCTTTGCCGCCGCCGCCCGTTAACATCCCCAGTTGTGGATACTATTAACCATCAAGCCGAGATTGCTTTCTCTAGAAACTATCTCATGATGCGCGAGTTGTATGAATTCGCGGATCCGGGCCCACGTTCGACCGTGTTCGGAGCGCCTTTCCAGGGCTTCCGCCCGATGATCGCGGGGATCGGCATCCGGCAGGGCTTCGTCCCAATACGGGGGAGTTAGCGATGGTTGTCTCCAGGACCGGCGCCCGCCCGAAAAGACGAGTGATGCTTGCGGACGATCACGCCGTCGTTCGGCGGGGTTTGCGGACGCTGATCGAGGGCGTGCCCGGCTGGGAAGTCGTCGCCGAAGCCGCCAATGGGACGGAGGCGGTGGCGCTGGCCGTGGAAGCGAAGCCGGATATCCTGATCATGGACCTGTCGATGCCCGGCCTCGGCGGGGTCGACGCTACCCTCGAGGTCCGCAAGAAGCTGCCTCAGGTCGAGATCCTGATCCTGACGATGCACGAGAGCGACAGGCTTGCGGGCCAGGCGCTGCGCGCCGGCGCTCGCGGCTACCTGCTGAAGGGCGAAAGCGAGGACAAGCTGCTCGAGGCGCTCGAAGCGCTGTCACGCCACCAGCCCTATTTCTCGCCCAGTGTCTCGGAGACTCTGCTGCAGGGCTATCTCCACTCCGAGACGTCCCACGACCTGAAGCAGCTGACCCCGCGCGAGAGGCAGATCGTCAAGCTCGTCGCCGAGGGGAAGTCCAACAAGACGATCGCCGCGATCCTCAACCTCAGCATCAAGACGGTCGAGACCCACCGTTCCGCCGCGATGCACAAGGTGGGGGCGAGGTCGGCGGCGGACCTGACGCTCTACGCCGCGCGCAACGACCTTGTGCAGCTCTAGGAGCGCCGCCCTCGTTCGCGAAACGGTACGGTTCCGATGGTAGCGGAGGAGGGACTCGAACCCCCGACACGCGGATTATGATTCCGCTGCTCTAACCGGCTGAGCTACTCCGCCCCAAGGACGGCCGAGGGCCAACGGCGCCCCGGCAAGGCGGCGCATTTAGGGCGCGCCCGCGGTGCGGTCAACCGCCGAAAACGTGCCTCGTTGCGCAGGCAGCGGATCACATCTCGCCACGAGCGCGGCGCAGGGCGAACCAGCGGGCAACGTTGGCGTTGTGCTCCTCGAGCGTGCTCGCGAAGACGTGCCCACCCTTGCCGTCGGCGACCATGTAGAGCGCGTCGGTCTCCTCCGGATTGAGTACCGCCTCGATCGAGGCGCGTCCGGGATTGGTAATCGGCCCTTTGGGCAGCCCGACCATCGTGTAGGTGTTGTAGTCGTTGACCGCGGCGATCTCCGACTGGCGGATGCGGCGACCGAGCGGTTTTCCCTTCGTGATCGGATAGATGATCGTCGGGTCGGCCTGCAGCAGCATGCCCACGCGCACGCGGTTGGAGTAGAGCCCGGCGACCATCCGCCGCTCGCTCGCGACGCCGGTTTCCTTTTCGACAATAGAGGCGAGGATCACGGCCTCCTCGGGCGACTTCACCACCGTATCGGGGGCGCGCTTGGGCCACAGCTCGGCGAGAGTGTCGGCCATCGCCTTCTGCATCCGCGCGAGCACCGTGGAGCGGCTCTCGCCGCGCTCGAAATCGTAGCTTTCGGGGAGGACCGAGCCTTCCTCGGGGACAGGAATCGTGCCGGTCAGCAACGGCTCGGCCATCAGCCGCTCGTGTACCATGATCGAAGGCAGGCCCTCGGGGATCGTGATGAAGCGGCGAATGACGTCGCCGTGCTGGAAGGTGTCGAGAATCTGCGCCGGGGTCGAGCCGGCCGGAAGCAGGAACTCGCCGGCCTTGATCGGGTCGCCGCTGCCGAGAATCCGAGCCCACAGCAGGAATGCCTCGGCCGAGCTGATCAGCCCTTCCTGCTCGAGCTGCTCGGCGACCGAGGTCACGGTCGCGCCCGAGGGCACGATGAAGGTCGTGTCCTCGCTGACGCGCGAGGCGCCCCACCATCCCCACGTGGAGGCCGCGACGAGCAGGGCCAGCACCGCGACAAGCGCGCCGGCGACGGCACAACCTTTGCGGTTCACGGCACGCGCCTCAGGCGACCTGCTTCATCACGAGGCTGGCGTTGGTGCCGCCGAAGCCGAAGCTGTTGTTGAGCACCGCGCGAACCTGCCGCTTCTTGGCGGTGAACGGCACGAGGTCGACGCCCTCGCAGCCGTCCGACGGGTTCTCGAGGTTGAGCGTCGGCGGGACGACCTGGTCGCGCAGCGCGAGGATGCAGAAGATCGATTCGACCGCGCCGGCGCCGCCGAGCAGGTGACCGATCGCCGACTTGGTCGAACTCATCGAGACGTTGCCTATCGCGTCGCCGAACAGGCGGCGGACCGCGCCGAGCTCGAGCTCGTCGCCGAGCGGAGTCGAAGTGCCGTGGGCGTTGATGTAGTCGATGTCGGCCGGCGCCAGGCCGGCCTTGCGCAGTGCCATCTCCATCGAACGGTAGGCGCCCGAGCCCTCGGGATGCGGCGCGGTCACGTGGTAGGCGTCGCCCGAAAGGCCGTAGCCGACGACCTCGGCATAGATCTTCGCCCCGCGCGCCTTGGCGTGCTCGTATTCCTCGAGCACGACCACCCCCGCGCCCTCGCCCATGACGAAGCCGTCGCGGTCCTTGTCGTACGGGCGGCTGGCGCGGGTCGGTTCGTCGTTGAAGTTGGTGCTCAGTGCGCGCGCCTGGGCGAAGCCGGCGATGCCGATCGGGCAGATGGTCGCCTCGGCGCCGCCGGCGAGCATGATGTCGGCGTCGCCGTCCTTGATCATCCGCGCCGCGTCGCCGATCGAGTGCGCGCCGGTCGAGCAGGCGGTGACCACCGCGTGGTTCGGGCCCATCAGCCCGTACTTGATCGAGACCTGGCCGCTGATCAGGTTGATCAGCCGCCCGTGGACGAAGTGCGGGCTGACACGGCCCGGTCCCTTCTCGTGCAGCACGAGCGATTCGCTCTCGATCCCCGGAAGACCGCCGATGCCCGAGCCGATCGAGCAGCCGGCGCGGAAGCGGGTCGCCTCGTCCATGTCGAGGAGGCCCGCGTCCTCGATCGCCTGCCCTGCGGCATCGAGGCCGTAGACGATGAACGGATCGACCTGCCGCTGGATCTTGTGATCGACCCGCTTGCCGGCATCGAAGCCGTACTCATGGTCCGCCGGCTTGACCTCGCAGGCGATGCGGCACTTCTGGTCCGACGCGTCGAACTTTGTGATCGGGCCCGCGCCGCTCTTGCCGGCGAGGATATTGGCCCAGCTCGTCTCGACGTCGCCGCCCAACGGGGTGACGAGGCCCAGTCCGGTTACGACCACTCGGCGCATACGACTCTCCAAAAAACCTGTCTCTGCCGGAAAAGCAACAGGCCCAACCCCGTTCGGGCTGAGCCTGTCGAAGCCCATCAGGGCCGCGCCAGACGCCCTTCGACTACCTCCGGGCGAACGGCAGAGAGAAGGGCCTCAGCCCTTGTTCTCTTCGATGTACTTGTTGGCGTCGCCGACCGTGTTGATCTTCTCGGCCGCGTCGTCGGGAATCTCGACGCCGAACTCTTCCTCGAAGGCCATCACCAGCTCGACGATGTCGAGACTGTCGGCGCCGAGATCGTCGATGAAGCTCGCGTCGGGGGTGACCTTGTCTTCCTCGACGCCCAGGTGCTCGACTACGATCTTCTTCACGCGGTCGGCGGTGTCGCTCATGTGATGCCCTCTCGAAACGGGGTTGGATTTGCTGTCGCCCTAATGAACGGCGCCGGGGCTGGCAAGTGCCATGCCGACCGATCCCGCCCGCCGGTCAGCCTCCGCGCTGGCTTTCCAGCTGGGCGTTCGCGCGCCACCGCTGCTCGATCCTCTCCACTCCGAGCCGCGCATAGTTGGTGTCCTCGCCCCCGGCGAGGACCCGCTGGTAGAAGTCGTGCGCCTCGCGCAAGCGCCCCCGGCTTTCCTCGCACAGGCCCAGGTTGAACAGGACCGAGGGATGGCCCGCGTTGCGCGGCTCGAGCTCGGCCCACGCGGCGCAGGCCGCTTCGACGTCGGCCTTGGTCAGCTGAACCGCCGCGCGGAACGCCCGGCCATCGTCCCGCGACAGGCCGTCGCGATCCTCCATGACCCGGAACTGGTCGAGGCGCTGCACCGGGGCGAGCTCGCTGCGCAGGCGGTCGGCGTAGCTTTCGGCCAGTTCGCGGACCATCCGCTCCCTCGACGGCCGATCTTCTCCCTCGCACCAGCGCCGCGGCAGCTCGGCCTCGTGATTGGCCGAATAGGCGACGGCGCCGTCCCGCCGTACGAGACGCACGGCCGCATCGAACTCGACCACCTGCTCCCAGCACGGGATCTTGCGTTTCTCCCGGCGGATGCAGTCGCGATCCTCGTCGCGTTCGACACACACGTTCTCCTCGCGCGGGCTCGCGTCGCGGCGCCGGCTCTCGGAGCTCGCCGTGCCCTGCAGCACCGCCTCCGCCGGCGATCCCTCGGGGACGATGCGGAAATAGGGACGGCCGTCGATGGTCGCGGCGCGCAGGCGGTCGGCGAGGGCGATACCGAGCTGTGGCCCGTCGACGCCGCCGAACCGCTCGACCGCGATCGTGCGCAGCGCCGCCGCCTCATCGTCGCCTGCCGGATAGATGCCGCTTACCGGCAGCGTCTCGGCGCTCGCCGCCGCGCACCACAGCAGCGCGCAGCTGCCCACGACCGTCCGCGCCAGAAACCTCATGGCTTGCCCCCCTCCGCTGCGGGGAAACTATGGCCGTCGCCGCCGTCGTCAAGCGGCGAGGCGCATCGCTTCACTCGCCAGCCGCGGCCTTGGGCGGTTCGACCAGCCGGATATGCAGTTCGCGCAGCTGCTTTGCGCTCGCCGGGCCCGGCGCGCCCATCAGCAGGTCCTCGGCCTTCTGGTTCATCGGGAAGACCACGACCTCGCGGATATTCGGCTCGTCGGCCAGCAGCATGACGATCCGGTCGACGCCCGGCGCCGAGCCGCCGTGCGGCGGCGCGCCGTACTTGAAGGCGTTGATCATGCCGGCGAAATTGGAGTCGACCTCCTCGCGGCTGTACCCGGCGATCTCGAACGCCTTGTACATGATGTCCGGACGGTGGTTCCGGATCGCGCCGGAGCTCAATTCGACCCCGTTGCAGACGATGTCGTACTGCCACGCCTTGATCGTCAGCGGATCCTGCGTCTCGAGTGCCTCGAGCTCGCCCTGCGGCATGGAGAACGGGTTGTGGCTGAAGTCGATCTTCTTCAGCTCCTCGTCGAACTCGTACATCGGGAAGTCGACGATCCAGCAGAACTTGAAGCAGTCCTGCTCGATCAGGCCGAGCTGTTCGCCGACGCGGGTGCGCGCGGCGCCGGCGAGCTTGGCCGCCTGACCCTCGTTGCCGGCGGCGAAGAAGCAGCCGTCGTCGGGGCCGAGCCCGATCGCCTGATAGAGCGCCTTCATGCCCTCCTCGCCGTGGTTCTTGGCGATCGGGCCGCCGAACTCGCTCTGCTTGCGGGTGACGTAGCCGAGCCCGGCGTGGCCTTCGCTGCGCGCCCACTCGTTCATGTCGTCGAAGAACTTGCGGCTCTTCTCGGCGGTGCCCGGGGCCGGGATCGCCCGAACCACGCCGCCCGAGCCAACGATCTTCTCGAACAGGCCGAAGCCGGACTTCTCGAAGTGACCGGTCACGTCGTGAATGATCAGCGGGTTACGCAGGTC
The DNA here is from genome assembly GCA_044506565.1 of Sphingomonadales bacterium. GTDB lineage: Bacteria > Pseudomonadota > Alphaproteobacteria > Sphingomonadales > Sphingomonadaceae > Croceibacterium_A. The sequence goes on from JBIQKN010000059.1 coordinate 9,578, forward strand.
CGGCTTGTCGGAGCCGTACTTGAGCATCGCCTCGGCGAACGGGATGCGCGGGAACTGGCCCGCCGGGGTCACGCGGCGGCCGTTGGCGAACTCCTCGAACACGCCGGCCAGCACCGGCTCGATCGCATTGAAAACATCGTCTTGCGTGACGAAGCTCATCTCGAAGTCGAGCTGGTAGAACTCGCCCGGCGAGCGGTCGGCGCGTGCGTCTTCGTCGCGGAAGCACGGCGCGATCTGGAAGTAACGGTCGAACCCGGCGACCATCAGCAGCTGCTTGAACATCTGCGGCGCCTGCGGAAGCGCGTAGAACTTGCCCGGGTGCACGCGGCTCGGCACCAGGTAGTCGCGCGCGCCCTCGGGGCTCGAGGCAGTCAGGATCGGCGTCTGGAACTCGGTAAAGCCCTGCTCCACCATGCGGCGGCGCAGCGAGGCGATCACCTGGCTGCGCAGCATCATGTTCCGGTGCACGCTCTCGCGCCTGAGGTCGAGGAAGCGGTACTTGAGGCGGATGTCCTCGGGGTATTCCTGCTCGCCCGCCACCGGCATCGGCAGCTCTTCGGAGCGGCTCTGGACCGTCACCGCGCGCGCGAACACCTCGATCTCGCCGGTCGGCAGGCTCGGGTTGACCGTTGCCGCGCTGCGCGCCTTGACCGTGCCGTCGATCGTGACGACGCTTTCGAGCCGCAGATGCTCGAGCACTTCGAGCGCCGGGGAATCCGAGTCAGCGACGATCTGGGTGATCCCGTAATGGTCGCGCAGGTCGACGAACAGCACGCCGCCGTGATCGCGCTTGCGGTGCACCCAGCCCGACAGGCGGACGGACTGGCCGACGTCCTCGGCGCGCAGCGCGGCGCAGGTGTGGGTACGATAAGCGTGCATTTCGGCGGCTTCCAGGTCCTGGGGAACGGCGCCTGTCTCTGGCGCAGGCGCCGCCTAACACAGGCGCGCCCGGCGTTTGTCAAGGCTTGTGCCAAAGCGCCTTGACGCTGTGCGCGGCCGACTCGCAGGCGAGCATCGCCGCGAATGCGCGCGCCCGCAACGTTCCACCGAGCGCCACCCGGCAATCGATCAGCTCGCGCCGGCCGGGCCACATCCGCGAAACCGGCTGCTGCCCGGGCATCGCGCAGCTGTCGACCTCGCCGCAGCCGCGCTCGACGTAGTAGCGCGTCAGCCGGTCGAGCAGCAGCAGGCCGGGCGCGCAGGCCGCCAGGTCTTCGTCGTAGGCCGACTTGAAGCCGTAAGTCCGATCCTCCCCGACGAGCTGCGTGGCCATCGCAACGGTCTTCCCGCCGGCAGACAGCGTGGCCACTTCGAGCCGGCCCTTCGCGGCTGCAGCGCGCGCAACGTCGAGGAAGAAGCTTCGCGTCGCATCGGCACAGGCAAGCGCCGATCCGGCGCGGCCCTTCCAGCCGGATTGCTCGAGCTCGAGGAACCGGTCGAGCGCGGCCGTCGTCCGCGCGGGATCGCGATCGACCGCGAACGCGACCTCGCCCAGTTCCGCTGCCAGCTTGCGCTCGAGCCCGCGAAGGCGGCTGCGTTGCTTGGAGCCGGGATCGGGCGCCTCTGCGCCAGGCCGCGCGTCGAGGCAGGCCCGCTCCGCGCGCCGGTCGATCGCGAGCTTGCGCCCCCGGCTTTCGCACAGCGCGAGCAGCGCCGTCGTGACGGGGTCGTCGGCGGGAAGCTGGCCGAGCGTCAATGCGACGCGATCCGGGCCGTGCCGGGCAAGTCCTGCGAGCAGCCCGTCCCAGAATGCCTCGGCCTGCCCCGCGCGCACGAGCGGCGCCCCGGTGAACTGGTTCGGATGGCTCCACGCCGTCCACGCCGGCACGGGCGCCCGCCCCTGCCGCGGCACCCCGACCACCGGCAGGACGCCGAGCCACTCGCCGCACTGCTCCACGACCGCCAGCCGCGCGCGCGCGCCGGGGTCGCAGTGGCGGAGCGAGCGCCGCATCAGCCAGGGCTCGGCGAAGACGCTCGGCGTCTCTGCCGTCCGGCCGAGCTCGTTCCACGCCGCCTCCTCCTCCGGCGACAGGGCATTCCATGCCAGCAGGCGAACCCCGCGAGCGCCCGTGGCGGCCGGGTGGCCGGCGGATCTGAAGTCGTTCGCGCGGTGCTGCAGCATGGCGTATCAGGCCAGGTGCAGGCGGCTCAGCGCCCGCCAGGCGACCGAGCGGATCGGCGAGCGGGCCGGCAGCGGCGCCGGAGACGAAGGCGACAAGCCGAAGCGGCGCAGCCAGCCGTTCAGGCGATAGGCGTCGTTCTGCTCGAAGCCCGCGCGCGAGTTCCAGGTGAACGACAGCGAGATCGACGGCTCGGCGCCCACTTCGACCCAGTGCGGCCAGCGATAGGGCACGAACAGGGCGTCGCCCGGCTCGAGCACGACCCGCTCGCCCTGCTTCGCGAAGCGCTCTTCCCACGGCAGCAGGTTGTCGCCCGTGTGATGGTAGCGTTCGTTCGCCGCGTCGGTCATCCACGGCGCGACCGGCGGGTAGAGGATGAAGTCCTTGCGCCCGGCGATCTGGAACAGGACGTTGTACTCGGCGTCGAAGTGGAACGGCGCCAGCGTCTCCGGCGAGGAGATGAACAGGAACGCGCGCTGCTGCAGCGGCTCGCCGGTGCCGGCGCGGATCGCCGGCTCGAGCTGGCCGATCGTCGCCCGCATCAGCGTCGCGTATTCGGGCAGCTGCTCGACCAGGCTCAGCATGACGTAGCGGCTCGCCGAACCGATCGCGCGGACGATCTCGCCGATCGGCTGCGCCGGAGGCTCGCTCGGCGCGAATCCGCCGTTGCGGTTCTTCGCCGCGTGGCACAGCACGTTGGCGGGGCTCATCCGCCCGGCGGCGTCGGCGAGCGCGTCGAGCGTCAGCAGCTCGTGGCCCACGAGACCGTGCGCGAGCTTGCCCGGCTCGCTCGGATAGAGCGAGGCGAAGCGACGAATTTCTTCGTCCGCGAGCGCCGGGCCCGCGGTTCGCGTGGTCGCGCAGCCGTGATCCTGCATCCGAAGGTAAATGCCCCGGAAACGTTAAGATTCGCCGAGCGCGGCTTGTTCTGCGGCTTCGCGAAAGCCTAGAAGGCGAAGGGCATTGTTTGTCGCCCGTCGTTCTGCCAAGCGCGCGCCGATGAAGATACATCCGCTGATCACGACGACCGAGGACCTGGCCGATCTGTGCGAGCGCCTGGCCCGGTCCGAGTTCGTCGCGGTCGACACCGAGTTCATGCGCGAGAACACCTACTACCCGCTGCTGTGCCTGGTGCAGGTCGGCAACGAGGAGGAAGCCGCGGCGATCGACCCGCTCGCCGAGGGGATCGACCTTGCCCCGCTGCTCGAGCTGCTGACCGAGAACGAGGACGTCCTGAAGGTCTTCCACGCCGGCGGCCAGGACGTCGAGATCGTCTACAACCTGACCGGCAAGACCCCGCACCCGATCTTCGACACCCAGGTGGCGATGATGGCGATCAGCCAGTCGGAACAGATCGGCTACGCCAACCTCGTCGAGTCGTGGCTCGGCAAGACGATCGACAAGGGCGCCCGCTTCACCGACTGGAGCCGCCGCCCGCTGACCGAGCGGCAGATCGAATACGCGATCGGCGACGTCACCTATCTCGCCAAGATCTTCCCGAAGATCCTCAAGAAGCTGATCAAGTCCGGCCGCGGGCAGTGGCTCGACGCCGAGATGGACAAGCTCGCCGACCCGGCCAACTACGCCAACGACCTCGACACCGCCTGGCGCCGCATCCGCGCGCCGAGCCGCAACCCGCTGGTGCTCGGCCGGCTCAAGGCGCTCGCCGCGTGGCGCGAGACCGAGGCGCAGCAGAAGGACATCCCGCGCGGCCGGATCATGCGCGACGAGACGCTCGCCGACCTCGCCAGCCACCCGCCGAAGAAGCAGGAAGACCTCGCCAAGGTCCGCGGCCTCAGCCAGGCGTGGAAGGACAACGACATCGGCAAGCGGCTGATGCGCGTGCTGCGCGACGTCGAGCCGCTGCCCGACGACGAGCTGCCCGAGAAGCCCAAGCGTGGCGCCCCGCTCGGCAAGGAAGGCGCGCTGGTCGCCGACCTGCTCAAGCTGCTGCTCAAGATCCGCACCCGCGAGATCGACGTCGCCGCGCGGCTGCTGACCCGCTCCGACGAGCTCGAGGCGCTGGCCGCGGGGGTGCGCAAGCTGCCGGTGCTCGAGGGCTGGCGGTACGAGGTGTTCGGCCGCGACGCGCTCGAGCTCGTCGAAGGCAAGCTCGGCTTCGGGGTCGAAGCGGGACGGCTCAAGATGACGCGGATCGATCCGGAGAGCGTCGAGGAGCCCGAGCAGGCGGCCGAGTGAGCGTCTACCTGCCCACGATCAAGCAGCTGCAGTACCTCGTGGCGCTGCACGAACACGGCCACTTCGGCCGCGCCGCCGACGCCTCGAACGTCTCGCAGTCGACCCTCTCGGCCGGCATCCGCGAGCTCGAGTCGCTGCTCGGCGTGACGCTGGTCGAGCGCAGCCGCCGCGTGGTCCGCTTCACCCCGCTCGGCAACACCGTCGTCGCCAAGGCCCACCGGGTGCTGCGCGAGGCCGAGGAGCTGGCCGACCTCGTCCAGGCCTCGGGCAAGCCGCTCGCCGGCGAGCTCAGGATGAGCGTGATCCCGACGATCGCCCCGTTCCTGCTCCCGCGCATCCTGCCGCGGCTGCGCAAGGAGCGCCCGGCGCTCAAGCTGTTCCTGCGCGAGGAGACCAGCGGCGACGCGGTCGAGTCGCTGCACCACGGCCGCGCCGACTGCGTGCTGCTCGCCCTGCCCTTCGCCACCGGCGAGGTCGAGGTCGAGCCCATCTGCGACGACCGGCTGTTCGTCGCCTTCCCCCGCGACGACCCGCGCGACCCGCCCGAGACGATCCCCCCGGCGATGATCGATCCCGACCACCTGCTGCTGCTCGAGGACGGCCACTGCCTCAAGGAGCACGCGCTGGCCGCCTGCAACCGCCCCGAGCTGCGCGGCTCGGCGGCGATGATCGGCACCTCGCTGCACACGCTGGTGCAGATGGTCGACAACGGCCTCGGCATGACGATGCTGCCGGAAATGGCCATCGACGCCGGCATCCTGCACGAGACCAACGTCGTCGCCCGCCCGCTCAAGGCCCGCCACAACACCCGCGAGATCGCGCTGATCTGGCGCAAGAACTCGCCGCGCAGCGAGGAGTTCAGGCTGTTGGCGCAGGAGTTGCGGAAGGGGTGAGCGGGCGGCGAGTGTGTCGCCGCGCGATCCGCTGTCCACGGCGTCCCGGCGATCGATCCGTACCGGACGCGGTTCGGCTTGCCGCCGCGTCGCGCGTGGCGCAAACGACCGCCATGAGCATGGTGATCTACCTCCGGCGCGCGAGCGGGGCCGACGTTTCCCGCATCGGGGAGGACGGAGAGGCCGCCGACCGATTCGTGTTCGAGGAGGGCGATCCCCAGCACGACGTCGTCGACTTCGACGTTGCCTGGGACGTCCTGCACTTCCTGCTCTGCGGAACGGCCCAGCGTGACGCCGGCCACCCGCTGGGGATCATTGCCTGCCAGCTTCCGGAAGTCGGACTCGACGCCAATGGGTTTGGGGGTTTCTCCATCATTTCGCCCGAAACGGTGAGACGCTTCGCCGAAGCTCTGGAAGCCCTCCCCGACGACGAACTGGCGCGACGGTTCGAGGCAGATGACTGGGCCGCCGCGGATATCTATTTCGGCGATGTGCTGGCCGAGGACACCCGGGAGAACGGGCCAGAGGTCCGGGCCTTCGTGCTTCAGGGTGTACCATCCTTGCGCCAGCTCGTGGCTAGCTGCGCGGCTACTGGGGATGGGCTCATTCGCGTGCTTCGGTAGCGTGGAATGACACTCGCGCCGGTGCCGCGCATTGGCGCAATGCGGGTTGGCCCGTCTCGCCACAAATTTTGGTTGACTTGTAGGAATTCGTTCTATTTTTGTTCTTCCGCCTTGTAGGAGAGCGGCCGTGCGAACAAAGTCACCTCAGGAGAGGAAATCTGCCGAGGCCCGCGCCTTCGCACTCTATCTTCGGACCGGAAGGTGCCTCGTTCAAGGAGCTCCGCCGGAGCGCAAGTTCAACCCCTATCATGATCCGCGAAACGGCCAATTTACGTTCGCTCCGGGCGGACCAAAGTCCATCGCGAACCCGGTCTTCTCGGACCGAAGAGGTCTTTGGAAGCGCAATACGGCCTCGAAAGAGGGAACCCGTCACTCAGCCGAGCCCAGCGTCGCGCAGACCGAGGCTGGCTCCTTTTCATCCGATGCGCCGGCCGTGTTCACTCGGGCCAACCTCCGCCCGAACCCTCGCGCCCGGATCGGCGGCAACCGCGGCCCATCACTCAACGATCCGCTGGTTCTCGAGCAAGTCTTCCCCACACTCCGCGACGCGCCGGCGGGTGCGATTGTTGGCGTTGCCGACAATATCCTCGACCTCTCGGGCCCCGCTCGCGCAGCGACCGAAGCAATTCACCAAGCGAGGGTGCGTCAGTTGATAAGCCAGATACGGACTATCGACCCGGGCTATTCCTTCGAAGTTGCGGCGTGGGCCCAGACAATCGAAGGACGAGCGAACGAGATCAGAGCACTTCGACTGGACCGCGCCCTGGCTTTCTATCGTGTCAAAGGCGAGATGAGGCCGCTGCAAGTT
>JBIQKN010000060.1:0-16102 GCA_044506565.1 Sphingomonadales bacterium
CGTCGCCCACATGTCCCTTCATCAAAAACCAACGATGTCAAAGAGCCATCCAACGTGCGGAAGCGGACAACTGATCGATCCCCGATTTACACCGGGGGACCGGCTGTCCATCCTGAGTTGGCGACCGCTGCGACCGGAGCCGGAAAAACCGGCAGCGCCGCGTCGGTGAGGGGCCATATATGGAGGGCGTCGGATTCGGTCAACCGCCTTTTTGCAATTTTATTGCGTGGGGCCAAAAAGTGGCAGAAATCCGTGGTTTCGTGACCATCAAGGGGTCCGCGCAGAACCGGATCGGCGGCGAATCATACACCATTTGCGCGCGAAGCGACCGGACTCCCCGGTACGCCTGAATAGGGGGACGTCTCTTCCCCTGATCGCGCCCGGTACCGCAGCCGGCGAAGACCCTCTCAGAGAGACGAGCCGGAAGCAGGGGGGCTGGGCAATGGCGGCCGGGCGCCCGACCTAAACCAATTCTTATCGAGCCATGGTTAATCCCGCGCGCATGAGCCCTGCCCCCGCCCGCTCAGCGAGCGCTCCGCGCGTCGCGGTGATCGTGCCCGCCTACGGCGTGGCGCATCTCGTGGGCGAGGCACTCGAATCGCTGCGCGCGCAGACGTTCGCCGAGTGGGAATGCGTGGTGATCGACGACGGGGCGCCCGACGACGTGGCCGGGACCGTCGCGCCATACCTCGCCGATTCGCGAATCCGCCTGCTGCAGACCGACAACCGCGGCGTGTCCGCAGCACGCAACCGGGCGGTGGCGGAGACGCGCGCGCCGTACATCGCGCTGCTCGACGGCGACGACCTCTACCGGCCGGACTACCTCGCGCGGATAGTCACGGCGCTCGACGCCGATCCCGAGGCGCGGTTGGCGACCTGCAACGCGCGCATCTTCGGCGCGGTGCCGCACGAGCGCGTGCACGCCGTCCGCCGGGCCGGCAGCGGCGCGACGGGTACGCTCGGCGAGGTGCTCGACCGCAGCTTCGCCGTCTACATCGGCTCGGCCTTCCGCCGCGCGGACTTCGAGCGCGTCGGCGGGTTCGACGAGAGCATGACCCATGCCGAGGACTTCGACCTGTGGGTCCGCCTGCTGCTCGACGGCGGGCACGCACGGTGGGTCGACCAGGTGCTCGCCGAATACCGCGTGCGGCCGAACTCGGCTTCGGCGAGCGGGACGCGGATGATTCGCGGCAACCTCAGGGTCTACGAGAAGGCGCTCGAACACCTCGGCGGAGGGCCCGAAGCCGGCATCGCCCACCGCATGATCGCCGAGAACCACGCCGAGCTCGCCTTCGAGGAAGCCGTCAGCCAGGTCGCCGCGGGAGATGTCGCCAGGGGGCTTCCGGCGCTGCGGGCCGCGCGGCGCGGGCGCGGGGGACTGGTGTGGACGGCCGCGTTTGCGCTCTGGCGCGTGGTCCCCCCGCTTGCCCCGCCGATGCTGCGCTGGCGGCAGCGCGAGAATTCGCGGGGCGGCAGCGTCACGTTCGTCCCCGCGCTCGGCGCGCTCGAAACGCTGGGCGGAGTGATCCCGCTGTGAGCGGCTCGCTCGCCTCCTCGGTCCGCCAGGCGGTGATCTGGCGTTCCGGCAGCCAGATCGCCGCGCAGGTCATCGCCTGGACCTCGACGCTCGCGGTGGTGCGGATCCTCGATCCGTCGGACTACGGGCTGTTCGCGATGACCCAGGTGGTGCTCGCGTTCCTGAGCTTCCTCAACGGCTACGGCTTCGCCAGCTCGCTGATCCAGGACCGCGAGATCGACCCCGTGAAGGTGCGCCAGGCGTTCGGCATGCTGCTGCTGGTCAACGCGGCGATCGCGCTGATCCAGCTGGCGATCGCCCCGGCGGCGGCCGCCTGGTACCGCCAGCCGATGATCGCCGACCTTCTGCGGGTGCAGGCGCTGATCTACCTCGCGACGCCGTTCATCGCGCTGCCCGAGGTGCTGCTGATGCGCGATATCGACTTCCGCCGCCCGGCGCTGGTCAACCTGGCCGCGTCGACGATCTCGGCCTCCGTCGCACTCGGCTGCGCGCTTGCCGGGCTCGGCGTGTGGACGCTGGTGTGGGCGCCGATCGCCTACTTCTGGGCGCGTGCCCTCGGCCTCATGCTGGCGGCGCGGTTCCTCGTCTGGCCGAGCTTCCGCTTCGCCGGAGCGGGACGGATGTTCCGCTTCGGCCTCGTGCTGATCGCCAGCCACCTCGGCTGGACGATCGTCACCCACGCCGACGTCTTCATCGCCTCGCGCTCGCTCGATCCCCACCAGCTCGGACTCTACGCCGAGGCGCTGTTCCTGACGACGATCGTGGCATGGAAGTTCGTCCCGCCGCTCAACGAAGTGGCGTTTCCGGCCTACTCGCGGCTGCAGGACGACATGCCGGTGCTGACGGCGGCTTTCCTCAAGGCCGTGCGGCTGATCATGCTGGTGACCTGTCCGCTCTATCTCGGCCTCGCCGCGGTCGCCCCCGAGGCGGTCGTGGTCGTGCTCGGGGCCAAGTGGGCCGCGATGGCGCCGCTGGTGACGATCATCGCGCTGGCGATGCCGGCAATGACGCTGCACATCCTGTTCGCCCCGGCGGTGACGGCGATCGGCCGCCCGCGGATCACGATGGAAGCCTCGCTGCTCGGCGCGCTGGTGATGCCGGCGGCGTTCGTGGCGGCGGTGCAATGGGGCGCGGTCGGCCTGGCGTGGGCCTGGCTGATCGCGTTCCCGGTGATGCCGCTGTACACCTTCCTGCGCGCGCGCGGGCTGCTCGGGATCAACGCCGCGCAGCTCGGCGCGGCGATCGCGCCCGGCCTCGGCGCCGCCGCGGCCATGGCGGGTGTGGTGATTGCGCTCGATTCTGCGCTCGGCGCGCTGCCCGAGTGGGCGCGGCTCATCCTGCTCGTGACCGCCGGCGGGCTCAGCTACGCGGCGATCCTCTACACCGTGTCGCGCGCGACGCTGCTCGAGCTGATCGCACTGGTTGTCAATCGCCGCGGCGCGAGCCTCGAGCCGGCCGAGTAGGCGCGGCCGCGCGAAGTTTGGAGTTGGGCGGGGCGCGTGGTATCTTGCCGCCAGCGCCGGGCCTGTGAACGGCGCGGGAGAACGAGATGGCCTGGCCCCTGCTCGCCGCCGTAGCCGCTGCGGCGGCCCCCGTTCCGGAAACGACCGCACCGGAGCCCGTTCCGGACATCGAGATCATCGAGCTCGAGCAGGAACGCTATCGGCGTATGACCGTGCCGGTGACGATCGGCGGCGAAGGCCCGTTCCGCTTCATGCTCGACACCGGCGCGCAAGCCACGGTGGTCTCGCGCGACCTCGCCGAGCGGCTGGCCCTGTTCGACCGCTCGCCGGCGACCCTGGTCGGCATGGCCAGCACCCGTCAGGTCGAGACCACGGTGATCGACGACGTCACGCTCGGCAGCCGGATGTTCTACATCCGCAGCGCGCCGGTGGTGGAGACGGCCAACATCGGCGGGGCCGATGGCATCCTCGGGCTCGACAGCCTGCAGAACCAGCGGGTGCTGCTCGATTTCGTCAATCGGCAGATCTCGGTCGCCGACGCCGAGGATCTCGGCGGCAATCGCGGATACGAGATCGTGGTCCGGGCGCGCCAGCGGCTCGGGCAGCTGATCATCACGCACGCGCGGCTCGACGGCATCCGCGTAGCGGTTGTGGTCGACAGCGGCGCGCAGGGGAGCATCGGCAACCTCGAGCTGCTGCGGCGCTTCCGCGGCTCGCGCAACATCGGTCAGACCGAGCTGACCGACATCAACGGCGTCAAGATGACCGGCGCAGTCAAACTCGGGGCGGAGCTGCAGATCGACCGCGCGCGGCTGCACAACATCCCGATCATGTTCGCCGATTCGCCGACGTTCGCCGCGCTCGAGCTCGACGACGAGCCGGCGCTGATCCTCGGCATGGAAGAGCTCAAGCTGTTCCGCCGCGTGGCGATCGACTTCAAGACGCGGCGGGTGCTGTTCGACCTGCCGCCGCAGGCGCACATCGCCGGACGCGGGATGAATTCCGCCTTCCGCTAACCGCCGGCGAAGGATTTGTTCGTTGCCGCCGCACCCGCGCCTTCCCACTTGTGCGACATGACGGACGGCGAGCGGACCAACGCGAACGACAAGGACTGGGCCGGCTGGGGCACGGTGCGCCGGTTCCTGCCCTACCTGTGGCCGCGCGAGCGGTCCGACTTGCGCTGGCGCATCGCCGGCGCAGCGGTGCTGGTGGTCATTGCCAAGCTGGTGGTGCTGACGCTGCCGTTCGCTTACGCGGGCGCCGTCGACGCGATGTCCGAAGGCGGAGACCCGGCGGTGTGGGTGGCGATGGCGCTGGTCGTCGCCTACGCGGCCGGGCGCTTCTCGACCGTGGTGTTCGACAACGTGCGCAACATCGTGTTCGAGCGCGTCGGGCAGGACGCGGTGCGCCAGCTGACCGAGGACGTCTTCGCGCGGCTGCACAACCTGAGCCTGCGGTTCCACCTCTCGCGGCGGACCGGCGAGGTCACCAAGGTCGTCGAGCGCGGCTCGAAGTCGATCAACACGATGATCTACTTCCTGCTGTTCAACATCGCCCCGACCGCGGTCGAGATGGTCGTCGTCGCCGGCATCTTCTATTTCAAGTTCGGCTGGGAGGTCGTGCTGGCGACCGCGGCGACCGTGGTCTCGTACATCTGGCTGACCCGCGCGATCACCGAGTGGCGCACCAAGCTGCGCGCGCGGATGAACGACCTCGACGGGCTGGCGCTGGCACGCGCGGTGGACTCGCTGCTCAACTACGAGACGGTCAAGTACTTCGGCGCCGAGGCGCGCGAGCGCGAACGCTACGGCCAGGCCGCGCGCGCCTATGCCGAGGCGGCGATCAAGAGCGAGAACTCGCTCGGCCTGCTCAACATCGCCCAGGCCGCGATCATGAACCTGATGATGGGCGGGGCGATGGCCTTCACCGTCTGGGGCTGGAGCGAGGGCCGGCTGTCGGTCGGCGACCTGGTGCTGATCAATACCTTCCTGATGCAGCTGTTCCGCCCGCTCGACATGCTCGGCTGGGTCTACCGCACGATCCGCCAGGGTCTGATCGACATGGCGGCGATGTTCCGGCTGATCGACACCGAAGTCGAGGTCAAGGACAAGCCGGGCGCGCCGGCGCTGGTCGTCCGCCGGCCGACGGTGGTGTTCGATGATGTGGTGTTCGGCTACGACCGCGACCGCGAGATCCTCCACGGGCTGTCGTTCGAGGTCCCGGCGGGCGCGCACGTCGCGATCGTCGGTCCCTCGGGCGCGGGCAAGTCGACGATCGGCCGGCTGCTGTTCCGCTTCTACGACCCGTGGCAGGGGCGGATCCTGATCGACGGCCAGGACATCCGCGAGGTCACCCAGGAAAGCCTGCGCGCCCAGATCGGCATCGTCCCGCAGGATTCTGTGCTGTTCAACGACACGATCGGCTACAACATCGCCTACGGGCGCCATGGGGCGAGCGACGACGAGGTCATCGCGGCCGCGCGTGACGCGGCGATCCTGCCGTTCATCGAGCGGCTGCCGCAGGGGTTCGAGACCGAGGTCGGCGAGCGCGGGCTCAAGCTGTCGGGCGGCGAGAAGCAGCGCGTGGCGATAGCCCGCACGCTGCTCAAGAACCCGCCGATCCTGCTGCTCGACGAGGCGACCAGCGCGCTCGACACGCGCACCGAGCAGGACATCCTGACGACGCTCCGGCGGGTGTCCGAGCACCGCACTTCGCTGGCCATCGCGCACCGGCTGTCGACGATTGCGGACGCCGACACGATCTTCGTGCTCGACCACGGCCGGCTCGCCGAGAGTGGCAGCCACGCGGCCCTGCTCAAGCGCGACGGGCTCTACGCCGAAATGTGGAACCGCCAGCTCGCCGAGCGCGAGCAGGCGCTGGACGAGGCGGCCGAGTAGGCGCACAAGCCCGGCGGGCCGCTTGAGCGCGATCAAGGCGGCCGTCGTCGGGTCGCATTTAAGAGGTTCGCATGATCAGGCCGTCCGCCCTCCTCGCTTCGGGAGCCCTCGCGCTGTTCGCCGCCGGCGCGCTCGCCCAGTCCGCGGCGTTCGACGTGCGCGCGGCAATGCAGCAGCGAGTCAATCCCGCGATGCTGGCGATCTGGGAGGTCAGCAACAACGCGCTCGACGACGAGGGCGCCATCGACCCCGCGCAAATGGACGAAGCCAGGTGGCGCGCGATCGCCGAGGCGGCGGACCAGCTCGCGGCGGCGAGTCGCGACATGGCCGGAGCCGAAGCGTTCCTCGCCGCGGCGCCCGACAACAGCGAGGTCGGCGAAGGCGAGATCCCGATGGCCGCGGTGCAGCAGCACCTCGACCGCGACCCGGCCGCCTTCCGGCAGATGGCAAGTGCGCTGGCCCAGCACGCCGATCACGTCGCCATGGCCGCCCGCGCGAGGGATGCGACGGCCGCCGGGGACATGATCGGCGGCACCGATGCGTTCTGCGAGAGCTGCCACGCGGTGTTCTGGTACCCGGAATGACCCCGCCCTCGGGGGCTCGGGACATTACGGATGGGCCAGGCTGCCACGGCCGCTACCGTGCGAGCGATGAGCAGGACTGCCTTCCTCGCCGCCGGGGCCTTCGCCATCTTCGCCGCCGCGGCGCTCGCCAATGGCGGCGAACCGCTGCAGACACGCCAGGCGATGATCGACGGGGTCAACCCCGCGGCGCTGGCGATCTGGGAAGTGACCAACGCGGCGATGGACGATGACGGCGGGCTCGACCCGGCGCTGCTCGATGCCGAGGCGTGGAGCCGGCTCGAGGAAGCGGCGCGGATGCTCGAGGACTACGGCCGGCGCATGGCCGAAGCCGAGGTGATCGTCGCCGGCGGTCCCGACCTGGTGTCCGGCGAAGTGCCCCCGGGGGTAGCCACCAGGGAGCAGATCCAGGCGATGATCGACTCCGACCCCGACGGTTTCCGCGCGGTCTCGGCCGACATGGCTGCCCAAGCGGCAGCGCTGGGCGAAGCGGCCAGGGCGCGCGATACGGCCACGACCGGCGATCTCGCCTTCGGCATCGATGGCGCCTGCCAGGCCTGCCACACGCGTTACTGGTTCCTGCAGCAAGGCTGAGCGCTCGCCTCGCCTCTCTCCGTCTGTTACGCAGGCGGGCGGGGGATGATGGACGCACTCGCCTGGATCGAGCAGACGCGCCTTTCCGTATTCGTGCGGGAGGATTTCTACGCCTATTTCGTGCTGCTGATCGGCCATGCCTGGGGCATGGCACTGCTCGTCGGCGGCGGGATCGCGATCGGCCTGCGGGTGCTCGGCGTCGCCTCCGGCGCCCGGCTCGAGCGGTTCCGCGTCTTCGTCCCGGTGATGTGGCTCGGCGCGAGTCTCGCGGTCGTTTCCGGGCTCGGCCTGCTCGTCGGCTACCCGGCCAAGGCGCTGACCAACTGGATCTTCGCGCTCAAGTTCGCCTGCCTGATCGGTGCCGCGCTGCTTGTCCGGACGATCGCGCGCACGGCGTTCCCGGCGGCGGCGCGCGGTGAAGCGGTCTCGCCCGGCGCGCGCTGGGCCGCGGCGGCCTCGCTCCTGCTGTGGCTCGGCGGCGTCGCGAGCGGCAAGCTGCTGCTCTACACCAACACCATGCTGCTCACGACGGACCTCGAGTGGTGAGCGGCCTGCCCGCCGACCCGCTGCTCGACCCGGTCGGCATCGTCGTCTGGGCGATCGACAGCGGCCTCTACGACCTGATGTACTCGGCGTGGGGCTGGCCGATCGCCGAAATCGTCCACTTCGCCGGGCTGTGCCTGCTGATGGGGACGGTCGGGATGTTCGACTTGAGGATGCTCGGCCTCGGGCGCGGGATCTCGCTCCCGGCGATGCACAGGCTGGTGCCGTTCGGCGTGCTCGGGTTCGCGCTGTCGGCGGCGAGCGGGTTCCTGTTCGTCGTCACCTCGCCCGACCAGTACCTCTACAATCCCGCGTGGCAGGTGAAGATGGGCCTGCTCGGGCTCGCCGGGCTCAACATGATGCTGTTCTACCTGACCGCCGCGCGCCGGCTGCAGGGGCTCGGCCCCGACGAGAGCGCGCCGGTCGCCGCACGGGTCTTCGCCGGCATCTCGCTCGCCTGCTGGATCGGGGTGATCGCCGCCGGAAGGGTGATCACCGCGTTCCGCCCGCCGAGCTGGTTCTGGTGCGCGTGGTGCGGGTGAGTGGTACTCGACCGGCGAGTGCTGGTGGAACGTGAGCTTCCACCCGTCGGGACGCCGGACGTAGCCTGAACCGATCAGCGCCGCGTAGGGTTCGCCGTCGGCCCGCGTCACATCGGCGCGGTAGCTCAGGATCGCGATGTCGGCGACCGGCTGGTGCAGCTGGCGGTTGTTCATCTGCAGGTCGCGCCAGCGGCCGGGCACCGACGCCGTGGCGGCAATGTCCTCGCGCTTGTAGACGCCGTGCATCTGCCCCGGCTGCGGAAAGGCCAGCAGGCACTCGGCGTCGATGGACTCGAGGAAGTGCTCGCGGCCCGCGAGCCAGAAACCCTGCTCGATTGCGTAGAGCTCCGCCGCATCGGTCATCGGTCATCCTCCGTTCGGGAGGAGAACGCCGAGGCGAAGGGCAACGTTCCGTCCGTTCGTCGCGGCGTGAGAAGCACTGGGCTGCGCGAGGCCCCTGCTTTCGCGGGGATGACGTGGCCGACCAGGGAGCCGGCGAGCGTGGCCGCTCGCCCAGTTTCCGGCTGCTACAGCACGTACTTCGACAGGTCCGCATCCTGCGCGAGGCCGGCGAGGCGTTCGCGCACGTAGGCGGCGTCTATCGTCACCGTCTGGCCCTCGCGCTCCTCGGCCTCGAAGCTCAGGTCCTCGAACACCTTTTCCATCACCGTCTGCAGGCGGCGGGCGCCGATGTTCTCGACGGTCTCGTTGACCTGCGCGGCGATCCTGGCGATCTCGCGGATCGCCTCCGGGGTGACCTCGACCTGCACCTTCTCGGTGCCGAGAAGCGAACGATACTGCTCGACGAGGTTGGCGCGCGTATCGCTGAGGATGGAGACGAAATCCTCCTCGGTCAGCGCCTTCAGCTCGACGCGAATCGGCAGGCGCCCCTGCAGTTCGGGCAGCATGTCCGACGGCTTGGCGAGGTGGAACGCGCCCGAGCCGATGAACAGCACGTGGTCGGTCTTCATCGGGCCGTACTTGGTCGCGACCGTGGTCCCTTCGATCAGCGGTAGCAGGTCACGCTGAACGCCCTCGCGGCTGACCGAGCCGCCGCGCACGTCGCTCACGGCGATCTTGTCGATCTCGTCGAGGAACACGATGCCGTTGGCCTCCGCATTGGCCAGCGCGACGCGGGCGACGTCGTCCTGGTCCATGCGCTTCTCGGCTTCCTCGTCGACCAGCTTGTCCCACGCGTCGGGCACCTTGAGCTTGCGGCGCTTGAGGTTCTGCCGCCCCATCGCCTTGTTCATCATCTCGCTGAGGTTGATCATGCCGACGTTGCCGCCGGGGATGTCGAACGGCATCGTCGGCGAATCCTCGACCTCGATCTCGACTTCGACGTCGTTCATCGCGTTCTCGACGATCCGCTGGCGGAAGCTCTCGCGGGTCGCTTCGCTGGCGTTTTCGCCGACGAGCGCCTTGAGCAGCCGGTCCATCGCTGCCTTGCTCGCCGCCTCGCGCACCGCCTCGCGGCGGCGGTCCTTCTCGAGCCGGATCGCTTCCTCGGCCAGATCGCGGGCGATCTGCTCGACGTCGCGGCCGACGTAGCCGACCTCGGTAAACTTGGTCGCCTCGACCTTGACGAACGGCGCGTCGGCCAGCTTCGCCAGCCGCCGGCTGATCTCGGTCTTGCCGCAGCCGGTCGGCCCGATCATCAGGATGTTCTTCGGCGTTACCTCGTCGCGCAGCTCGGGCGACAGGCGCTGGCGGCGCCAGCGGTTGCGCAGCGCCACGGCGACCGCGCGCTTGGCCTCGGCCTGGCCGATTATGTGTTCGTCGAGGGCCTTGACGATGGCTTTGGGAGTGAGGTGGTCGTTCATTCTGTTCTCAGTCCCCCTCCCGCTTGCGGGAGGGGTTAGGGGTGGGTGAGTGTGGAGATGGGCTGACTGGCCCACCCCCGGCCCCTCCCGCAAGCGGGAGGGGGGCTAGATGGTCTCGACCGTCACGCGGTCGTTGGTGAACACGCAGACCTCGGCCGCGACCTGCATGGCGCGGCGGGCGATCTTTTCGGGATCGTCCTCGTAGTCCGTCAGCGCCTTCGCGGCCGACAGCGCGTAGTTGCCGCCCGAGCCGATCGCGGCGATCCCGCCCTCGGGCTCGAGCACGTCACCGTTGCCGGTCAGCACCAGCATCGCGTCCTTGTCGGCGACGATCATCAGCGCCTCGAGGTTGCGCAGATACTTGTCGGTGCGCCAGTCCTTGGCCAGCTCGACCGCCGCGCGCATCAGCTGGCCGCGATACTGCTCGAGCTTGCGCTCGAGCCGCTCGAACAGGGTGAAGGCGTCGGCCGTGGCGCCGGCGAACCCGGCGATCACGTTGCCGTCCTCGCCGATCCGGCGGACCTTGCGCGCGTTGGGCTTCATCACCGTGTTGCCCATCGAAACCTGCCCGTCGCCGGCGATGACGGTCTTGCCGCCCTTCCTGACGCCGATGATGGTGGTGCCGTGCCACTGGATGAGGCCGTGGCGGGCCGTCAGCTCGTCCATGGCCGGGATATGGGCGACTTGCGAGGGCGCTTCAATGCCCGGGGCGTGCCTCAACCTGTCCAGAGCGGGTCCAGGGACCCAGCCTCACCTCGACGGCACACCCGCGCCGACCTGGCCGATGTTGCCGAACAGGTCTTCGAAGAAGCTCCGCTCGCGACCGAGGGTCGGCGTCTCGTCGTTCTCCGGATTGATCCGGGCGACCTGCTCGAGCCCGCTGCGCTCGATCGCGGCGACGTTGTCGTTGGCGTCGAAATGCACCGCGAGCACCGTATGCCCGGCGATCCGCGGCTGGCGGAACGGCCGCTGGGTCGTGCTGCTCGAAACGTAGTACCAGACCGGCTCGCCGAACTGGCTCACGAAGCTCGGGCGGCCGAGCGTGCGCTCGACCGACTGGCGGTTGTCGATGCCCGGCTGGACCGACTGCAGCAGGACTTCGTCGGCGAGATACCCGCGATGGCCCTGGATCTGGACGCAGCCCGACGCCATCAGCGCCACGCCGGCCATCGCCCCGATCCGCAACCAAGCCGTCATGCCCCGCCTTTCCGCGTCATCGTGCGGACGAATTGCCAAGCCCGCGCCTAACCCTAATATTCGGCGGCGAGCCTTACGGGCTGGCGCGCCGCCGTGCAATGCCGCATGGGCAGCGCGGATTGAATAACCGATTAATGGGGTGCGCCGACCGGATGTCGCTTATTGCCCGCCTGTTCCGTTCCAGGGCTGCCGGCCCCGACCCGCGCGAGGAGCTGCGGCCGCTGTGGCACCGCATCGTCGAGTTGTCGCGCGACCCGGCATTCTACCGCGATGACGGCGTGGCCGACACCGTCACCGGGCGGTTCGACATGATCACCGCGATCCTCGCCCTCGTGCTGCTGCGGTTCGAGCGCGACCGGGTGCATGCCCGCGAGGCGGCGCTGCTGACCGAACTGTTCGTCGAGGACATGGACGGCCAGCTGCGCGAGAGCGGCGTCGGCGACGTGATCGTGGGCAAGAAGGTCGGCAAGCTGGTCTCGGTGCTCGGCGGCCGCCTCGGGGCGCTGCGCGAGGCGCGGGCGGCGAGAGACCGGGCCGCGCTCGAGGCGGCGCTCGCGCGCAACGTGACGATGCAGGAGGGCCGCGGGCCCGAGGCGCTCGCCGCGCGGCTGCAGGCGTTCGACGACCAGGTCGCGGCGCTCGACAGCAGGACGCTGCTCGCCGGGGGAATCTCGCTGTGACCGAGCCCGAGTTCTCGCGCCCGATCGATGTCAGGCACCTGCCCACCGCGCCGCTCACGCTGACCGCAAATGACGAGGAGCGCGCGGCGCTGGCCGCCCGCTTCGGATTGGTCTCGATCGGCCGGCTCGAAGCCGAGGTCACGGTGACGCCCGACGGCGAGGCGGTCGACGCCGCCGGGCGGCTGCGCGCGGCAATCGTGCAGAGTTGCGCGGTCTCGGGCGAGGACCTGCCGGTCGAGATCGACGAGCCGATCGCGCTGCGCTTCGTCCCCGCGGCGCCCGCGACCGAGGAAGAGGTCGAGCTCGAGCCCGGCGAGCTCGACGAGATCGAGTTCGACGATCACGGTTTCGACCTCGGCGAGGCGGTCGCGCAGACGCTCGCGCTGGCGATCGATCCCTACGCCGTCGGGCCCAATGCCGAGAAGGCACGCAAGGAGGCAGGCCTGCTCGACGAAGGGGCGGCCGGCCCCTTCGCCGCGCTCGCGGCGCTCAAGAAGGGCTAGCGCGCCTCGCGCCAGGGGTTGAAGAACAGCTCTTCCACCGGGACACCGAAGAACGCCGCCAGGCGATAGGCCATCGGCAGCGACGGATCGTACTTGTCGGCCTCGAGCGCGATGATCGTCTGCCGCGAAACTTCGATCGCCTCGGCGAGCTCGGCCTGGCCGAGCCCGCGGGCCCGGCGTAATTCGCGCAGGCGGTTCTTCACGCCGCCGGACCGCGGTGGCGCAGGCGCCAGCCGGCATAGAACACGGCGAAGCCCGCGGCCTGTCCGAGCACCGTGTAGAGCGAGCCGAGACTGAGTTCGCTGCGGACGCCGGTGGCCGCGACGAAACCCAGCATCACCGCCAGCGCGCCGGCCATGCCGCCCCAGTATCAGCTGACCATCTGCCCGGTCTTCTGCATCTCGTCCGCCTTGCGCCACCACGGCACGGCCGCGGCGAAGGCCAGCGCGCAGATCGCCAGCAGCGCGGGGTAGACGATCCAGAAGTGCTCACCCGGCTCGCCGGCGCGGACCAGCCTGCCCCCCACGAGCCCCGCCGCCACCGCCGCAGCGAGGGCAAGCGCAAGCGCGAGGCGCATCTTGTTGCGATAAGTGCTCACGGCCATTTCCCGAATCTCCCGTCAGATGTAAAAACATCTGAACATTCGATCCAGAAATGTCAAAGCCTTTTTACGTGAGCGATCGCCGTTCCTAGAACGGAATGTCGTCGTCGAGATCGTCGGCCATGCTGCCACCGCCCGACGAACCGCCGCCCTGGTTCCAGCTCGAGCCGCCGCCCGACGAGCCGCCGCGGCCGCCGCCGCCGCCCTGATCCCAGTCGCCCCCGCCGCGCTGCCCCCCGCCGCCCTGCGGGCCGTCGAGCATCGTCAGCGTGCCGTTCATGCCGCGGATCACGACCTCGGTGGAGTAGCGGTCGTTGCCCGACTGGTCCTGCCACTTGCGGGTCTGCAGCTGGCCCTCGATGTAGACCTTGCTGCCCTTGCGCAGGTAGCGCTCGACCACGCCGACGAGGCCTTCGGAGAAGATCGCTACCGAGTGCCACTCGGTGCGTTCCTGGCGCTCGCCGGTGTTGCGGTCTTTCCAGGTCTCGGAGGTCGCGATCCTGAGGTTGGCGACCTTGCCGCCGTTCTGGAACGAGCGGATCTCGGGATCGGCACCGAGATTGCCGATCAGCATGACTTTGTTGAGGCTGCCCGCCATTTTCGTCCTCTCGCGCGGCTGAGGCCGGCGATGCCCGCCGGCCGGTGATTCCGGCCCCGATGTAGGCCGCCCCCGGTCCCTCCCGCAACGGGATTTCCGGAATTACCCCCGAAGCGGAGCTAAAGCCCGAGCGCGACCGCGATCCAGTAGGTCAGGCCGGCGAAGATGTACGCCAGCGCGAACAGGTAGGCCATCATGAACAGCGGCCATTTCCAGCCGTTGGTCTCGCGCCGGGCGACGGCGATCGTCGACAGGCACTGCGGGGCGAACACGAACCAGGCGAGGAAGGCGAGCGCTGTCGGCAGCGTCCAGCCGGCCTGGAGCTTGGGGATCAGCCCTTCGGCCGCTTCCTCTTCGTCCTCGGCGTCGATCGCATAGGTCGTCGCCAGCGACGACACGGCGACCTCGCGCGCGGCCATTGCCGGGATCAGCGCCAGCGCGATCTCGTGGTTGAAGCCGATCGGCTCGACCACGACCTCGAGCCCGCTGGCGATATGCCCGGCGATGCTCGCCTCGGACTGGCTCTCGCCCGGTGCTGCCTGCGGGAAGCTCAGCAGCACCCACAGCACCACGGTGACGGTGAAGATGATCGTGCCCGCGCGGCGCAGGAACACCCAGGCGCGCTGCCACAGTCCGATCGCGAGGTCGCGCAGCGGCGGCCACTGGTACTTGGGCAGCTCCATGATGAAGCCCGAGGCGGTGCCCTTCGTGACGGACCGCCGCAGGACAAGCGCGGCGGCCATCGCGCCGATGATTCCCGCCACGTAGAGCGCGAACAGCACCAGCCCCTGCAGGCCGATGCCCCAGCCGACGGTCTGCGCCGGGATGAACGCGCCGATGATCACCGCGTAGACCGGCAGCCGCGCCGAGCAGGTCATCAGTGGAGCAATCAGGATCGTCGTCAGCCGGTCTTTCGGATCGGCGATCGCGCGCGTGGCCATGATCCCGGGAATCGCGCACGCGAAGCTCGACAGCAGTGGGATGAAGCTGCGGCCCGAAAGGCCGACGCCGGCCATCAGCCGGTCCATGATGAACGCGGCGCGGGCCATGTAGCCCGACTGCTCCATCACCAGGATGAAGGCGAACAGGATCACGATCTGCGGCAGGAACACCACCACCGAGCCGACGCCCGAGAGCACGCCCTGCGTCAGCAAGTCGCGCAACAGGCCGGTCGGCAGATTCGCATTGGCGAGGTCGATCAGCGCGCCGATGCCGCCCTCGATCGCGGCCACGAACGGTTCGGCCCAGGCGAACACCGCCTGGAAGATCACGAACAGCAGCGCGAACAGGATCGGCGGGCCGAGCCACGGGTGCAGCAGCACGCGGTCGAGCCGGGCGTGCAGCCGGTGGGCGGCGGTCTCGCTGACGATCGCCCCTTGCGCCATGTGCCGCGCGGCGAGCCGCCGCTCGGGCAGGGTCAGGTGCTGGCGCGGGTGCGCCTTCGGGTCGCGCTCGGCCTGCGTCTCCGCCGCGGCGATCGCCTCGCGCAGCGCGTCGAGCCCGCGCCGACGCACGGCCACGGTCGGGATCACCGGCACGCCGAGCGAGCGCCCGAGCGCTTCGGGGTCGAGCACCAGCCCGTCACGCTCGGCGAGGTCGACCATGTTGAGCGCGACGATCACCGGGCGGCCGAGCTCGATCAGCTCCTGGGCGAAAACCAGGTGCTGCTCGAGATTGGCGGCATCGAGCACGATGATCAGCACTTCGGGCTGGGCCTCGCCCGGGAACTCGCCGAGGACGACCTTGCGGGTGACTTCCTCGTCGGGGCTAGCCGGATCGAGCGAGTACGAGCCGGGCAGGTCGACCAGCTCGACCGGTTCGCCCGACGGCAGCACCATCCGTCCGGCTTTCCGCTCGACGGTGACGCCCGGGTAGTTGGCGATCTTCTGCCGCGCGCCGGTCAGCGCGTTGAACAGCGCGCTCTTGCCCGAATTGGGATTGCCGACCAGCGCGGCCGTGCGCAGCCGGCTCATAGCGGCGCCACCGTCATCGCCCGCGCGTGGCTGCGGCGGATCGCCACGGTCATCCGGCCGATCTCGATCGCCAGCGGGTCGCGCCCGGCGAAGATGCCGCGATGCGCGACCGCGACCTGCGCGCCCTCCTCGATGCCGAGCGCATGCAGGCGCTTGGCCTCGTCGACAGCCAGGGCGTTCCAGTCGACCGCGACGATCTTTGCCGGGCGCCGCGGGGGGAGGAGGTCGAGCGATAGGGAATCCGTCACGCGCGCGCTGTGCCGGATGGGAGGATTAATTGCAACTGGTTCGCATTAGGAGGCAGTAGGCAGTAGGCAGTAGGCAGTAGGCAGTAGGCAGTAGGCAGTAGGCAGCAGGGGAACCTGTTTCAGGTTGTCAGGCAATAGGTGACAGGCTTGAATCTCGGCAAACTGCTGCCTGTTGCCTGCTGCCTCCCGCCTAACTCCTACTTCGCCGGATACCGCAACCGCCCGAGAAACCGCGCCACGTCGAAGCCCTCACCCCGCCTCAACAGTTGCGCCTTGGTCTTCTCGAACTTCATCACCCCCTCGATCCGCCGGTCGAGGAAGG
>JBIQKN010000061.1:0-15932 GCA_044506565.1 Sphingomonadales bacterium
CCCGCGGCCGCGGCCTGTTCGACCAGCGCGGCGACGGCGGCGATGTTGTCCTGCTCGTCGGTCGAGCCGAGCGCGAGCTGGAGCGCGGCGACGGTGATTGCGGTCATGCGCGCCAGTTAGGGACGCAGGCCCGCGAAGTCCATCACGGCCGCTTGCGGAACAGCAGCGTCATCCGGTCGCTCTCGCCGATCGCATCGAGCTCGGCGCGGCGTGGCGAGCCTTCCGGCGCGCCCCGGTAGCCCGGCGGCAGGGTCCACACGCCGCCCTCCCAGTTGGCCGGGTCCTTCGGATTGGCGTTGATCTCGCTCTTCTCGACGAGGTCGAAGCCGTAGGCGGCGAAGATCGCGACCACGTCTTCCTCGCGCTGATAGCCGTTGTCGCCGAGCGTGTAGCTCGCCGGCGCGTCGGGCCTGGCCCGGTGCTGGACCACGCCGAGCAGGCCGTCGTCCTTGAGCAGCCGACGAGCGGTGACCAGCGAATCGTGCAGCCAGCCGAAACGGCGCATGTTGTGGATCTCGCGGAAGATCAGGAACCGGTCCGCCGTCCCCGCCAGCGCGTCGAGCTCGTCGTCGGTATTGGCACCGACCACGCGCGCGCCCGCGTCGCCGACCCACCCGCGCGCCTCGGCCGGAAATTTCCCGGCCGTGCCCCGGTACATGTCCCAGTAGCCGGTCATCTCGGGGTGAATCTCGGGATTGAGCGCGATGTAGGTGCCCTGCGCTCCGAGGTAGGGAATGATGATCCGCGAGTACCAGCCGCCGGCGGGCATGTAGTCGACCACCGTCATCCCCGGGCGAACCTGGAAGAATGCCAGCGTCTCGGCCGGGTGGCGGTGCGCGTCGCGCGCGCGGTCCGCGTCGCGCCGCGAGTGGGAGAGGACTTCGGTCAGCTCCGGGTCGGCGGCCTCTTGGGCCAGCGACGGGAACGAGGTCGCCACGGCAAACGGGGCGGCAAGGACGGCCGCGGCCGCGAAGAGCATCACGCGCATGGTAACTCTCCCGTTGATCCTGTCCGGCAGACCCTAGCCTGCCTGCGAGGGATGACAAGCGGCCCGCGCCGCCCCATTTGTCGCAGCGAAGGAGTGCAACGAATGGCACAGGAAACGGCAATCCTCGCAGGCGGGTGCTTCTGGTGCACCGAGGCGGTGTTCCGCGACGTGATCGGGGTCGAGGAGGTCGAGAGCGGCTACATCGGCGGGACGGTGCCGAACCCGAGCTACAAGCAGGTTTGCAGCGGCGGGACCGGACACGCCGAGGCGGTCAAGGTGACCTTCGATCCCGATGTGGTGTCCTACGCCGAGATCCTCGACATGTTCATGGGCACGCACGATCCGACGCAGCTCAACCGGCAGGGCAACGACGTCGGCACGCAGTACCGCAGCGCGATCTTTCCGCTCGACGAGCGCCAGCGCGCCGAGGCCGAGGCGGCGATCGCGCGCGCCAATGCCGAGCGCGACGGCAAGGTGGTTACGACGATCGAGGGGCCGGCCGAGTGGTACCCGGCCGAGGACTATCACCAGGAGTACTGGGAAGGCGACGGGCAGCGGAACCCCTACTGCCTGGCGACGATCCCGCCCAAGCTGGCCAAGCTGCGCAAGAGCTTCCAGAGCAAGGTCAGGTCGGCCTGAGACGACTCAACACGGCGCCCCGTCCGCGAACCGGGCGATGAAGAAGCCGTCCATCCCGCCGTGCTCGGGGAGCAGGCCGGGATCGGTCCGGACCCAGCCCTCCGCGGTCGGCGAGAGCCACTCGGGCAGCTCCTCCCGGCGGATCGGACCGGGGGCGAGAGGAACGCGTGCGACCTGGGCCTCGCCCTCTTCACGCTCGAGCGAACACACGGCGTAGACCAGCCGGCCACCCGGCGCGAGCCAGCCCGCGGCGCGCGCGAGCAGCCGCTCCTGCAGCTGCGCCATCTCGGCGATCTGCCGTCCGCCGATACGATGGAGCACGTCGGGGTGGCGCCGGCAGGTACCGGTCGCGGTGCACGGCGCATCGAGCAGGATCGCGTCGAACGGCGCATCGGGCGACCACGCGAGCGCATCGGCCCGAATCACCGACGCGGCGAGCCCCGTGCGCGCGAGGTTGGAGCGCAGGAGGTCGAGCCGGCGGTCACTCGCGTCGACCGAGGTGACCTGCCAGCCGGCCGCCGCGAGCTGCAGCGTCTTGCCACCGGGCGCCGCACAGAGGTCGAGCGCGCGCCGCCCCTCCCCCGCTCCGAGCAGCCGCGCGGGAAGCGAGGCCGCGAGGTCCTGCACCCACCACGCGTCTTCCGCGAACCCCGGCAGGTCCGCCACCGCGTCGCCGCGGGCCAGCCGCACGTGCCCCGGCGCGAGGCTCGTGCCGCCGAGCCGCTCGGCCCACTCCGCGGTGCGCGCCGGATCGGCCAGCGAAAGATCGAGCGGCGGTGGCGCGGCGAGGCCCACCGCAATCGCATCCGCCCGCTCCCCCCAGCGCGCGGCAACGGCCGGCGGCAGCGTCGGCGCCCCGGGCAGCGCCGCATCGCTGCGCACCAGCGCGCCGAACACCCCATGCGCGAGCCGCCGCGGACCGCCGGCGAGCAGCGGCAGCGCCGTCGCGACCACCGCATGCGGCGGCGTGTCGAGCCGCAGCCACTGGGCGAGCATGATCCGCAGCACCGTGCGCGCCTTGGCGTCGTCCGCCAGCCGCTGGCGGGTCGCCGAATCGATCAGCGAGTCGAGGTCGACGAGCCAGCGCAGCACCTCGCCGGCGATCGCCCGCGCCAGCGCGGCATCGGAACTCGTCAGC
Organism: Sphingomonadales bacterium; assembly: GCA_044506565.1. Classification (GTDB taxonomy): domain Bacteria; phylum Pseudomonadota; class Alphaproteobacteria; order Sphingomonadales; family Sphingomonadaceae; genus Croceibacterium_A. The sequence goes on from JBIQKN010000061.1 coordinate 2,766, forward strand.
AGGCCGGCAAGCGCCGCGCCGGCCGCCTGGTCGAGCGTTTCCCCCCTGCGCAGCACGGCGTCGAGCAGGCGCAGCGCCGCGCGTCGCGCAGCCAGGCCCTGAACCTCTTTTGCCCGATCGGTCATGCACCGGCCCTAGTAGGTGTTGCATCGCGCCGCCACCCGGCCCATCTGCGCCGCATGAGCAAGCGCGCCACCGACCGCTTCGCCAAGCCGCCGTACTGGAGCGATACACCGGCCCCGCGCCCGGCGCCTCCGACGGACGTCGAGGAGCTTGGCCCCACGCGCTACGGCGACTGGGTCCGCAACGGCATCGCCGTCGATTTCTGATCCGCCACCCCATCCGGCACGAGCGGCTTGGTTAATTCCAGCCCATCCGTTCATTAACCGGCGTTTGAGAAAGCTCCCCTAGTCCTGCACCCACGGGAAGCAGAAGAAGGGACCTGTGAGTTCGATGGAAAAGCGGGCAGCCTTGCGGTTTCCGACGAATCTGGCTGCGGAATGCCGCACGCCGGAAAAGGCGTGGTCGTCGCAACTCTGCAATATCTCCACCAGCGGGTGCATGATCGCGTGCGAGGAGGGAGAGCTGGTCGAAAGGTCGGTCCTGCACATCCGCGTCCGCGGCCTCGCGCCGATCGATGCCGAAGTCGTCTGGCAGAACCGCAACCATGCGGGCGTGCGGTTTCGCGCTCCGCTTCACCCGGCGGCCATGGAACATCTCGGCTTCGAATTGCCCGAGGGCGCCTGGGCCAGCGCGTTCGCCAGCACGCGGCGGGCCTGCCAGCCGCGCACGCCCGTCCGGCGTGTCGCCCCGTCGCTCAACGGCGGACTCGTCAAGCGCGGCGGGCCGGCAGTCGAACTGGGCGGTTGAAAGGCCGTTTCTTCGATCCTGAGGGCCGATCCTTAAAACGTTCGCACATTGTTTTTTTGTAGGCTATAGGTCCGCCTCTGAAGTAGCGGGGCAAGCCCACGCTTCCGTCCGGTGTGCGCGTCGCCCGCGTCGCCGGGTGACGAACGAGGGCGAGACGAAGGTAAGTTCGGTAGATGGGTTACGATAGAGGTCGTCGCGGCCGGGGGCGCGACAAGCGGGACAGTTTCGGAGAGGAGGGTTTCGATCCCTTCGCGGACGGTAGCCCGCCTCGCTTCGGAGGTAATGACTGGCGGGGCGGCGGCGATCGCTTCGGCGGTTCGGACAGCGGACCGCGCGGCGGCGGCGGCGGCTTCGGCGGCCCGCGTACCGGAGGCTTCGGCGGCGATCGCGGCGGTGCGCCGCGCGGCGGCGGGATGCCCGCGCAGGTCGTCGGCACCGGCCAGGGCAAGGTGAAGTTCTTCAACGCGCAGAAGGGTTTCGGCTTCATCCAGCGCGACGAGGGCGGTGAGGACGTGTTCGTCCATATCAGCCAGGTCGAGCGCGCGGGCCTTGAAGGCCTCGCCGAGGGGCAGGAGCTGCAGTTCAACCTGGTCGATCGCGGAGGCAAGATTTCCGCCGCCGACCTGCAGATCGTCGGAGACGTCATTCCGGTGCAGCAGCGGGCGGCCGGGCCGCAGCGCCAGCTGACCGGTGACAAGGCCACGGGCACGGTCAAGTTCTTCAACTCGATGAAGGGCTTCGGCTTCATCACGCGCGACGACGGCAAGGAAGACGCGTTCGTCCACATCAGCGCGGTCGAGCGTTCGGGCCTGCCCGGGATCAACGAAGGCGACCGCTTCGAGTTCGATCTCGAGGTCGACCGACGAGGAAAGTTCTCTGCGGTCAACCTTGTGCCCGTTCAGGGCTGACCCGCGACGGGATCGTCGTTCCCAGCCTGGCCCGGCGGTTTGACCGGGCCCTGCCAAGACCATAAACGGACAAAGCCGGCGGCCTCCCGAACCTGTCGAGGGGGGCCGCCATTCGTCGTTGGCGCTTTCGCGCTCTCCGTAGGACTCTGACCCGCCATGTCGATTACTCCGCTGATGCCCGTCTATCCCCGGTGCGGCGTGCGGCCCGTACGCGGCGAACACTGCCACCTGATCTCCGAGGACGGCACCCGCTATCTCGATTTCGCTGCCGGGATCGCGGTCAACCTGCTCGGCCACTCGCACCCCGGGCTGATCGGCGCGATCCAGCAGCAGGCGGCGACGCTGATGCACGTCTCGAACCTTTACGGCAGCCCGCAGGGCGAGACGCTCGCGCAGCGCCTCGTGGACCTGACTTTCGCCGACACGGTGTTCTTCACCAACTCGGGCGCCGAGGCGGTCGAGTGCGCGATCAAGACCGCGCGCGCCTACCACCAGCACGCCGGCAGCGAGGAACGCTTCGAGCTGATCACCTTCAACAACGCCTTCCACGGGCGGACCCTGGCCACGATCAGCGCCTCGAGCCAGGAGAAGATGCACAAGGGCTTCAAGCCGCTGCTGCCCGGGTTCCGCTACGTCGAGTTCGGCGATCTTGAAGGCGCGAAGGCCGCGGTCGGCCCGCACACCGCCGGCTTCCTGGTCGAACCGATCCAGGGCGAAGGCGGCATCCGCGTCGCCTCGCAGGCATTCCTCGAAGGCCTGCGCGCGCTGGCCGACGAGCACGACCTGATGCTGGTGTTCGACGAGGTGCAGACCGGCGTCGCCCGCACCGGCACCCTCTACGCCTACGAGCAGTACGGCGTGACGCCCGACATCCTCGCTACCGCCAAGGGCATCGGCGGCGGCTTCCCGCTCGGCGCCTGCCTCGCGACCGAGAAGGCCGCGCGCGGGATGACGATCGGCACCCACGGCTCGACCTACGGCGGCAACCCGCTGGCGATGGCGGCGGGCAACGCGGTGCTCGACGCGGTCGCCAACGAGGAATTCCTCGCCGAAGTGCGCGCCAAGGGCGAGCGCCTGCGCACCCGGCTCGAGCAGTTCATCGGCAACTACCCCGAGCTGTTCGAGGAAGTGCGCGGCAAGGGGCTGATGCTCGGCCTCAAGCTCAAGGCCGACCCGCGCGCCTTCATGCAGCACCTGCGCGACAACCACAGACTGCTGACCGTGGCCGCCGGCGACAGCACGGTGCGCGTGCTGCCCCCGCTGGTCATCGGCGATGCCGAGATCGAGGAGTTCTTCGACAAGCTCTCCGCCGGTACCGCCGACTTCACGCCGCCGGAGACGGCGTGATGGCGCTACGGCATTTCCTCGACCTGTCGGACGCGGGCGGCGACGCGATCGCCGCGATGATCGGCGACGCGCTCGACCGCAAGGCGATCCGCCGCGACTGGCCGAAGGGCCGGCCGGACCCCGACAAGCCGCTCGACGGCCGTGTACTGGCGATGGTGTTCGAGAAGAACTCGACCCGCACCCGCGTCAGTTTCGACATCGCCGTCCGCCAGCTCGGCGGCACCTCGCTGGTGCTCGACGCCGGGACCACGCAGCTCGGCCGCGGCGAGACGATCGCCGATACCGCGCGCGTGCTGAGCCGGATGGTCGACGCGATCATGATCCGCACCGACGACCACGCCAAGATCGAGGAGATGGCGCGCCACGCCACGGTCCCGGTGATCAACGGCCTGACCGACCGCTCGCATCCGTGCCAGATCGTCGCCGACCTGCTGACGATCGTCGAGCAGGGCAAGCCGCTTCCCGGCCTCGAAGTCGCCTGGCTCGGCGACGGCAACAACGTGCTCAACTCGATCCTCGAAGCGGCGGGGCTGATGAAGTTCAACGTCCGCGCCGGCACGCCGCAGGGCTACGAGCCCGACGAGGCCTTCGTCGCGCAGGCGCGCGAGCGCGGTGCCCGCGTCACGCTGACCCGCGATCCGGCCGAGGCCGCGGCGGGCGCCGACATCGTCGTCACCGACACCTGGGTCTCGATGGGCCAGGAGCACGCGCACAACAAGCTCGCCGCAATGGCGCCGTTCCAGGTCGACGAACGGCTGATGGCCCGTGCCAAGCCCGAGGCGCGCTTCCTCCACTGCCTGCCCGCTCATGTCGGCGAGGAAGTCAGCGAGGGGGTGTTCGAGGGGCCGCAGTCGGTCGTGTTCGACGAGGCCGAGAACCGGATTCACGCGCAGAAGTCGGTCCTGCTGTGGTGCTTCGGGCTGCTCTAGCGGTTAACTTCCGCGAGGGCGTCCCCATATGCCCGCGATGAGCGGACGTCCTCTCGAACCCGGCGGCGACCTCGACCGGCTGGTCGGCTTCACGATCCCGGCGCGCAACGCGCGCGGCCGGACCCTCCGGCTCGGCCCGGTGCTCGATCGCATTCTCGCCGCGCACGACTACCCGCCGCCGATCCAGCGGCTGCTTGCGGAGGCGTTGGTGCTGACCGCGCTGATGGGTGGCCTGCTCAAGCGCGAGGAAAGTCAGCTCACGCTGCAGGCCCAGTCCGAGGGCGGCGCGGTCGACCTGATGGTCTGCGACTATCGCGACGGCGAGTTGCGCGGATACGTGCGGCACGATTCCGAGCGCCTCGCCGAGCTTCCGGAGGAGCCGCGACTTCAGGACCTGTTCGGCTCCGGCCACCTCGCGATCACCTTCGAGCTGTCGTCGACCGGCCAGCGCTATCAGGGCGTGGTCCCGCTCGAGGGCGATTCGCTCTCGGCTGCGGTCGAAGCCTATTTCGCGCGAAGCGAGCAGGTTCCGACGCTGATCCGCGCGGCGACGGCCTCCGAAGATGGTCGCGCCCTCGCCGGTGGCCTCCTGGTCCAGCACCTCGCCGATGGTGAGGAAGGACGCGAGCGGCTCCACGTACGGATGGACCACCCCGAATGGGAGCATGTCGCGATTCTCGCGCATTCGGTCCAGCCGGACGAGCTGGTCGACCCTACCCTGTCGCAGGAGCAGCTGGTCTGGCGGTTGTTTCACGAGGAGCCCGAGGTGCGGGTCCAGGCGGCCGTCCCGCTATCACGCGGATGCCGCTGTTCGATCGTGCATTTCGAGAACGTGCTGTCGCGTTTTCCCAAGGAAGACCGGCGCGACATGCGCGACGAGAACGGCATCATTCTCGTGGACTGCGCGTTCTGCTCGCGTGAGTTCGCAATCCAGGATTAACAATTCGTCGCTCATATGGGGCAGTTGGTCGCTTGGATCGATTGTGCTAACGGGCACGACCGTTGGACGGAGCATGCGAATGCGAACGACACTCCGGAAGCCGATCACCTGGAAGATCGCGGCCTCGGCCGCCGCGGTCGTGCTGGGAGGCGCGCCGCTCGTCGCGCAGGCACCCGAGCTCGCGATGCTCGACAACCTGACCAAGGGCGGGTGGAACCTGCGCATCCGCGATAACGGATCGCAGCGGCAAATCTGCCTGCGGACCGGTCGCGAGCTCATCCAGCTGCGTCACCGCGAATCCGGCTGCAACCGCTTCGTCGTGCGCGACACGGCCGACGAGGTCGTCGTGCAGTACACATGCCGCGGCAACGGTTACGGCCGGACCTCGATCCGCCGCGAGAGCAACAGCTTGGTCCAGATCCAGAGCCAGGGGATCGAGGGGGGCACGCCTTTCGCGCTCAGCGCCGAGGCCCGCCACACCGGCAGCTGCTGAGTTAGGGCTTGTCCCGGCTGCAACGGCTGCCTAGCCGGGCGCGATGGCCGGATCGCAACCTGAAGCCGTCGTCCTGCTCTCGGGCGGACTCGATTCGATGGTCGCCGCGGGCGTCGCGCGCGAACAGGGCTTCGCGCTCAACGCACTGACGATCGACTACAACCAGCGCCACCGCCGCGAGATCGAAGCGGCGCGCGTGATCGCCCGCGAGCTCGGCGCGCTGCGCCATGTGGTCCTGCCGCTCGACCTGCGGCAGTTCGGCGGGTCGGCGCTTACCGGCGACATTGCCGTGCCGAAGACGGGGCTCGGCGACGACATCCCGGTGACTTACGTCCCGGCGCGCAACCTGATCTTCCTCTCGCTCACGCTGGGCTGGGCCGAGCCGCTCGGGGTCCATGACATCTTCATCGGCGTGAACGCGCTCGACTACTCGGGTTATCCCGACTGCCGCCCCGAGTTCATCGCCAGCTTCGCCGAGACCGCGCGCCTGGCGACGAAGGACGGCGTCGAAGGCCGTCCGTTCGCGATCCACACGCCGCTGCAGCACTGGAGCAAGGCGCGCATCGCCGCCGAGGCGCATCGCCTCGGGCTCGACCCGGCGCTGAGCTGGTCGTGCTACGATCCCACCCCGGAAGGTCTCGCCTGCGGTCTGTGCGACAGCTGCCGCCTGCGCCGTGCCGGGTTTGCCGAGGCCGGGCTTTCCGACGGTACGGCCTACGCCGACTAGCCGCCTTCGGGGGAGGGGAGGATGGACGAATTGACCGAGGGACAGGCTGACAGGGGGGTGCCCGTCTACAGCTGGTACGCGCTCGGCGTGCTGTTCCTCGTCTACCTGCTCAACTTCGTCGACCGGCAGATCCTCTCGATCCTCGCCAACGACATCAAGGCCGACCTCGGACTCGACGACGCCCAGCTCGGCTTCCTCTACGGCACCGCGTTCGCGATCTTCTACGCGCTGTTCGGCATCCCGCTCGGCCGCCTCGCGGATGGCTGGAATCGCACGCGCCTGCTCGCCGCCGGGCTCGCGCTGTGGTCGCTGATGACCGCGCTGTCGGGCCTTGCGCGCAACGGCGCCTCGCTGGCCGCGGCGCGGATCGGCGTCGGCGTCGGCGAGGCGACCGCCAATCCCTGCGCCTATTCGCTGATTGCCGACTGGTTCCCGCAACGCGTGCGTGCGACCGCCCTGGCGATCTATTCTTCGGGCCTGTTCGTCGGCAGCGGGCTGTCGCTGCTCGTCGGCGGACTGATCGTGCAGGGTTGGAACGAGGCCTGGCCCGACGGCGCCCCGCTCGGGCTGGCCGGGTGGCAGGCGGCGTTCATAGCGGTCGGCGCACCGGGCCTGCTGCTCGCGCTCTGGGTCCTGTCGCTGCGCGAGCCGGTCCGCGGCACGTTCGAGGGAGGCGCGGGCGAGGTCGATCCGCGGCCGTGGCGAAACCTTGCCGAAAGCCTCGCGCAGATCGTCCCGCCGTTCACGCTGCTGGGTGCCGCACGCCGCGGCCCCCGCGCGCTGGCGACCAACCTGGCCGTCGCCGCAGCGCTCGCCCTCGCCGCCTGGTGGCTCGGTGAGCTCAGCGGCAATCTCGCGCAGTTCGCCTTCGTCGCGGTCGGCTACTATGCGGTGTTCAGCTGGGCGACGCACCTGCGCGCCAGCGACCCGCAGGCCTTCGCGATGACCTGGCGCAACCCGGCCTTCGTCGGCGTCGTCCTCGCCTATGCCATCGTCTGCTACCTCGGCTACACCGTCTCCTACTGGGCCGCGCCTTACGCCGAGCGCACGTTCGCGTTCGACAAGGTCGAGCTCGGCTGGCTGATCGGCGCGCCGGCAGCGCTCGGCGGGTTTCTCGGGGTGATCGGCGGCGGCTGGCTGGCCGACCGGCTGCACCGGCGCCATCCGGCCGGGCGGCTGATGGTCATGGCGATCGGCCTGCTGGCACCGATACCGATCGTCGTGGCGGGTTACTCGACCGCCGATCCGACCGTGTTCCTGGTCTGCGCGTTCCTTGTGCAGATGGTCACCTCGTCGGCGCTCGGCGCCTCGGCCGCCGCCAGCCAAGCGCTCGTGCTCCCGCGCATGCGCGGCATCGCCGCAGCCATCTTCCTGCTCGGGACGACCCTGATCGGCCTTGCCTTCGGCCCCTTCACCGCCGGCTTCGTCTCCGAGGCAAGCGGCAGCCTTGCAACCGGGGTCATCGGCAACCTGCTCGCGATCCCGTTCGGTCTCGCCGCGCTGGCGCTCGGCCTGCGTACCTATCGCGCCTCGCTCGCGGCCCAGGCCGCGGCGCTCAGGTCCGCGTAAGCACCCCGCAGGCGATCCGCCCTCCGGCATTGCCCGCCGGATCGGTCCGATAGTCGTCGGCGGTCGCATGGATCACGACCGCGGTCCCGTCGCCATCGAACAGCTGCGCCAGCGCCTCGTCGATCGTCCCCGGCAGCGTCGCGCTGACGGTGCCCGCACCGCCGCTTCCCGCGGTCAGGTTGGGCAGGTCGCCGAAGTGGGCGCCGGCCGGGTTCTCATGGCCGTGCTGCCGGTTCGCCGGGTTGAGGTGGCCGCCGGCGGACGTGAAATCGGGCGCTTCGCACGATCCGGTCGTGTGCAGGTGCACCCCGTGCACGCCCGGCGAGAGGCCGAGCGCTGCAACCGAGATGTTGAGCTGGTTGCCGCTCGCCAGCAGCTGCGCCGTTCCCGCCGGGAGCCCGTTTGCCAGCCGCAGCGTCGCCTGGCCGACTCGGGACGATGGCTGCTCGTCGATCGTCTGGCAGGCGGTCAGGAGGGCGATGCAGGGCAGGGCGGCGAGGAGGCGTTTCATGTCTCGAACTCCTTCGAGGGATTTGCGGCTTCAACGAGACATCCGGCCAAAGGCTCCCCGATCAGGGTTGCGGAAGGATTCCGCTGGCGACCAGGATGTCCACCAGCTCCGCAATCGCAGCGCGCGCCTCGTTGTCAACCGTCGAGCCACCCGCAGGCGCCGAGGGCGTGGCCGGCCGCTGCCAGCCGCCACGGAACAGGAGCGACTGACCGGTCGAAAGGTCGTGAACCCGCATCCCCTCGCGCGGCTCGACGAACAGCCATGCGCCGGCCTGAAAAGACGCCAACCGCCCAGCCTGGTCGGCCCAGGCACTGGTCGGCGTCGCCCCCACGAGCCAGCTTTCCCCCTCCACCGGAGTCGCCGGCGGATCGTCCGCCTCGCCCTCGACCGCCGCATGCAGCAAGGCGTCGACCAGCGCATGGGCCTCGTTGACGAACAGCTCCTTCTGGCTCTGCCCGGCGACCCGCCCGGTGCTGCCACAGCAGCGGCAACGGCGCCCCGCGCCGCGCCAGCGTCCGCGCGAACGCCCCGCGCCGGATCGTGTCCCGCGCCCCGTCCGCCACGTCGAACAGCGCCGCATACCCCGCGATCCGCAACACCTCCCCCTCCCCTCCAGGGGAGGGGGCCGGGGAGAGGGGCACGTCCCGCCTCACTTCAGCATCTCCGGAAACCCGAACCGCACCGCCAGCCCGATCAGCAGCAGCGCGAACAGCGCGCGCACCACCCAGGCGATCGCCGCCTTCCACGCCGCCGCCTTCGCCGCGCGCCACGCGGCGAGCAGCTCGCGCAGCTCATCGATGTCCTTCTCGGCTCCGTCGTCGCCGAGGCCGATCCGGCTCAGCACCCGCTCGGCGCCGATCTCGCTCGACTCCTCGACGATCGCCCTCAACGTGACGAGGTCGCCGCCCTCGGCCGCGGCCTGGCCGAGCAGCGCGGTCAGCATGTCGTCGCGGGTCATGCGCGGTCTCCGTCCGCCGGGGCCAGCCCGACCAGCACCCGCTTCTCGTGCCGATCGAGGAAGTCCGCCGCCGACAGCTGGACCCACAGCCGCTCGCGGTCCTCGGCCAGCGCCGTCACCCGGTCGAGATCGACCGCCAGCTCGAGCTTCGGGAACCACGGCCGCAGCCCTTCGGCGAGGCCGCTGAGGATCTTGCCCGCCAGCGGCAGCAGCGTCAGCCGCCACAGCGCCCGGCTCGCCTCGCGGTAGTTCGAATAAGTGTTGTCGCCCGGCAGCCCGAGCAGCATCGGCGGCACTCCGAAGGCGAGCGCGATGTCGCGCGCCGCCGCGGCCTTGAGCGCAGCGAAGTCCATGTCCGCCGGGGTCAGCGCCAGCGGCTGCCAGCGCAGCCCGCCTTCGAGCACCATCGGCCGCCCGGCGTTGCCCGCCCCGGCATAGGCCTGCTGCAGCTCGCTCCTCAGCCGCTCGAACTGCTCGGCGGTCAGCCCGCCGCCGTCACCGGCCTCGAACACCAGCGCGCCCGAAGGCCGCGCCGCGTTCTCGAGCAGCGCCCGGTTCCACGCGGAGGCCGCGTTGTGGATTGCCACCGCCTGCTCGGCCGCCGCCAGGCACCCGGCGCCGTAATGATCGTCCGCCGGATGGAACGCCTTGAGATGCACGAGGCACGGCCACCCGTCGTCGTCCTCGAGCGGCAGGTCGAGCGTCGCGTCGCCGACCTTGTAGCGGTACGCCGCCGGCCACCCGTCCGGGCCCGCGACGACCGAGACCCGCTCGGGCCTGAGCGCGAACAGCTCGACCGGCTTGCCTTCCCCGTCGCGCCGGATCTGCACGTAGCCGTTGCCGTGCAGCAGCAGCTGCGCCGAGAGGGTCTCGAGCAGCCCCTGCCCCGCGCTGGTCGCCTGGACCAGCGCCAGCGCGGCGGGGTCGGCCGGCGCCAGCGGCGCCTGTCCGACTCCCTCGGCGACCAGCCGCACCGCGCGCTGCGCCACCGGGTTCTCGACGAACGCCCGCAGCACCGCGCTGCGATAGTCGAACGGCAGCCGCGCGCCAGCCGGCTCGTAGGCCCACTGCGGATAGCTCCACGGCGAAACGAACGACCGCGCCAGCGGCACGCGCGGCCCCCCGCCGCCCTTGAAGGCAGCGCGGAGCGTGTCGAGGAAGGACATGGCCCGACCCTTTCTGTTTTGCATGATCCACGACGGATCCGTCTCGAGATGAACCGGCCCCGTCCCCGCGCGACGGAGAGGGGCCGCAGATGGCGGTGTAGAAATCGAACCCCATCCTCCCCCGTTCACGGGGGAGGTGCCGCCGAAGGCGGCGGAGGGGGCCAGTCACACCCCTCCACCTCGTCAATCCACGAGTCTTGCTGGCGCCGCCTAGACCGGCTCAGGGTCCCCCCGAAACGCGTCCCACAGCACGCCCGGCTCTTCGTCGGGCGTCAGCCGCGGCGCCTGCCTGCGGCGGTCGCGTCGCACGGGAATGCGCCCCGCCTCGAGACGGTTGATCTGGCCGAAGTACGGATGCGGTCTCCTCGCCAAGGTCAGCCCCCACTTGCTGCTATGGTAGCGCTACCTTTCTGCCGCATCCGGCCCGGTTTGAATTGTAGAAATCCGACACCCTCCGGCGATTCGTGGTTAAAATTAGGTTGTTATTCACACCTTTCGGCAAGCGCCTCGGCCTTGGTCCTGGCGTCCGTCACAAGAGCCGCACCCGCGGCTCGCCGCGCCTGCGGAGCATCAGCTCGCTCAGCGCCCAGACCAGCGAGCGTCCCGGCCCTTAGTAGCCGCCGCCCGCCAGCAGCCCGCACAGTTCGTCCTCGAGCTCGGGCAGCTGCCCGACGTGTCGCACCCGCCGCCCTTGAAGGCGCGCGGAGCGTGTCGAGGAAGGACATGGGGGATAACCCTTTCAAAGAATGACCCCGGCTGTCGAAATGACACCCGGGGTCGCAGACGATAGCATATGAGGGAGATGCCTAGGCGGCGTCTTTCTTGCGCCCGTCCCTCCAATTGCCGTCTTGAGCTAGATACATCTCAACCCGCCTTGGCGTGAGATCGTCCATATCCTCAATATCCTTGAGAATGCCTAGGAAGTTCTCCCGCTCTTCAGGATCCATCGTTCGGAGCAGGTAAATAGCCCGCAGCAAACGATCGGCAACCGTCGGGATAGGGGTTTCTCCCTTTTCCCAACGCGCTACCGTTTGGCTGTCCTTTCCCATCCATCTTCCCAGCTCAGACTGCGTTAGGTCCATGGTTTTGCGCAGGAAGCGGATCTCAGCCGGCGTCAGTTCCTTCCTGTTGGCCACTAGAAATTCACCAATACGCCGGTGCAGGCCTTCCGTATCTGCAACAGACACAAAGCGCTCCCCCCCGCGCACAATGATGTCATAGCCGTTATGAAGGAAGATGCCATCCAGACCGCACTCCTTATATTCGTAAGGCTCGGCCGCAAGGGCTTCTCCCTTCCGGATAAGGTTCATTTCGCAGGTCATATATCTTCCCATTCCACGGTTTTGACCAAAATTCGGTCGCTACCGATAATTAGTGTTACAACTCCGATATCTCGACTTCCTCTTACATTCGCGACCACCTTGCACTTCCATTCACCTGGCCCATCGCCCGGCTCAATCGGACCGTCTATGTGACCCCTGCGAAGAACACGGATGACATCGAGGCGAGTGATCGACCGCTGCTCCATCCGCTCCTTCGCGTGACAACTGAGATAGATTTGCCGGTCGACCTCGGCGATATGCCGAATGGTGGCGTGGACATCCGCCAGCTTGGGCCGCATCTGTACGACTCGTCTATCCGGGTTCTCAGCCATCACCTATCATTATGATAGGTGCTAATAGTGGTCAATGAATGATCGGTTAATCCGTATGTTCCCCGAGACCGTGTCATATTAGCCGCACCCGCGGCTCGCCGCGCCTGCTCAGCATCAGCTCGCTCAGCGCCCAGACCAGCGCATCGGCGCGGTCGGGGCTCCGCCCCGGCCCCTCGTAGCCGCCGCCCGCCATCAGCCCGCACAATTCGTCCTCGAGCTTGGGCAGCTGCCCGACGTGCCGCACCCGCCCGCTCTCGTAGAGCGCGGCGACCGGTTCGGCCCGCGCCACCTTGCCGCGGCTCGCGTGGACCAGCCGCAGAGGCAGCGCGATGTCGGCCGCGTGGAGCACGCTCCGCACCATCTCGCCGCCGTTGTTGGCTTCGGCCACCACCCGGTCGGCCTGCCAGGCCCGTGCCGCGCCCGTCACTGCTCGAACCCAGCGCTCGGGCGTCGCCCGGCGCACCGAAGCGTCGGCCAGCACGCGTGCGACCCCGTCCTCGCCCGGCGCGCAGGCCACGATCCCGCAGGCGTCGCCGGCCGACGACGCCGGCGGATCGACACCGACGACCACCCGCCGCGGCGGACAGCTCGCCGCATCCTCGCGGCACTCCTCGAGCAGCGCCCGGCTCCACAGCGCGCCGTCGATCTCGCCGATCAGCTCGCCGTCGAGCTCCTGCCGCGCCAGCAGCGAGCGGCCGAACTCGGCCTGCATCGCCCGCCGGAAGCGCGCTGGCAGGAAGCCGTTGTCGCTGGTCCGGCCGCCCGTCACGGCGACCGCCTCTCCCGCGACCAGCCGCCGCACCAGCGGCACGGCGCGCGGCGTGGTCGTCGCCACCGCCCGAGGGTCGTCGCCGAGCCTCAGCCCGAGCAGCAGGTTGTCCCACGCCCGCATCGCCCGCTCGTGCGCGTTGGCCCATTTGCCGATCTCGTCGCACCACGCGTGGCTGTGCTGCGGGCCGCGCAGGCTCTCGGGCTCGTTCGCGCCGTAAAGGAACCCGAGGGCGCCGTTGGCGAACGTCACCCGCCGCAGGCTCGGCTCGTAGGCCGGCCGATCGTGCGGCGGGCAGCACGCGAGCAGCCCGCTTTCGCCCTCGA
>JBIQKN010000062.1:0-15820 GCA_044506565.1 Sphingomonadales bacterium
AGCTTCTTGGCCATCTCCTCGATGTTCTCCGGCGGCCACCCGGGGATGTCCATCCCCAGCCGCAGCCCCATCGAGCTCAGCACTTCCTTGATCTCGTTCAGGCTCTTGCGCCCGAAGTTCGGCGTGCGCAGCATCTCGGCCTCGGTCTTCTGCACCAGGTCGCCGATGTAGATGATGTTGTCGTTCTTCAGGCAGTTGGCCGAGCGCACCGACAGCTCGAGCTCGTCGACCTTCTTGAGCAGGTAGCGGTTGAGCTGGTTGGCGTCGCTCTCCTCGGGCTGCGCGGCCATGCCGATCATCGTCGGCACCGGCTGCGGGATGCCGTCCTCGAAGTGCACGAACAGCGTCAGCTGGTCCTGCAGGATGCGCGCGGCATAGGCCACCGCGTCCTCCGGCGTCACCGTGCCGTCGGTCTCCACCGTCAGGCTCAGCTTGTCGTAGTCGAGCTCCTGCCCGACGCGCGCGTTCTCGACCTTGTAGCTGACCTGGCGGATCGGCGAGTACAGGCTGTCGACCGGGATCAGCCCGATCGGCGCGTCGACCGGGCGGTTCTGCACCGCCGGGACGTAGCCCTTGCCGGTGTCCGCGGTCAGCTCCATGTTGAGCGTCGCGCCCTCGTCGAGGTGGCAAATCACCAGGTCCTTGTTGAGCACCTCGATGTCGCCGGTCACCGCGATGTCGCCCGCGGTCACCTCGCCCGGGCCGGTCGCGCTGAGCTGCAGCCGCTTGGGGCCCTCGCCTTCCATCTTGAGCGCGATCTGCTTGACGTTGAGCACGATGTCGGTGACGTCCTCGCGCACCCCGGCGAGGCTCGAGAACTCGTGCAGCACGTTCTCGATCTTGATCGAGGTGATCGCGGCACCCTGAAGGCTGGACAGGAGCACCCGGCGCAGCGCGTTGCCGAGCGTCAGGCCGAACCCGCGCTCGAGCGGCTCGGCGACGAAGGTCGCCTTGCGCTTGGCGTCGGCGCCGGCCTTGACGTCGAGGCTGTTGGGCTTCTTCAGTTCCTGCCAGTTCTTCGTATTGACGGACATGGGATTCCCCTCTTGGGAGTTAGTACTGGCGGCAGCGGCCGCGGAGCGCTGGAGCGCCGCGGCCGATGCGAATTCTGCTGGCGGTCCCGGGGGAGCCGCCGGGAAATCGATCAGACGCGGCGCCGCTTGCTCGGCCTCACGCCGTTGTGCGGGATCGGGGTCACGTCGCGGATCGAGGTGATGGTGAAGCCGACGGCCTGCAGGGCGCGGAGCGCGCTCTCGCGCCCCGAACCTGGGCCCTTGATCTCGACCTCCAGCGTGCGGACGCCGTGCTCGGCGGCCTTCTTGCCGGCGTCGTCGGCGGCGACCTGGGCGGCGTAGGGCGTCGACTTGCGGCTGCCCTTGAAGCCCATCATGCCGGCCGAGGACCACGAGATGGCGTTGCCCTGGGCGTCGGTGATGGTGATCATAGTGTTGTTGAAGCTGGCGTTGACGTGGGCGACGCCGCTGGAGATGTTCTTGCGTTCGCGGCGCTTGATGCGCTGGGGTTCGCGGGCCATGGGGTGTGTCCTGTCCTAAAGTCCTGAGCGAGAAGTACGTCCGGGTGCGCTCATCGTGAGCTCGTCGACGGAGGCTTACTTCTTCTTGCCGGCGATCGGCTTGGCCTTGCCCTTGCGGGTGCGCGCGTTGGTGTGGGTGCGCTGGCCGCGGACCGGGAGGCCCTTGCGGTGGCGCAGGCCGCGGTAGCAGGCGAGGTCCATCAGCCGCTTGATGTTCATCGCGGTGTCGCGCCGCAGGTCGCCTTCGACCGAGTACTCGGCGTCGATCGTCTCGCGGATCTGCAGCACTTCGGCGTCGCTGAGGTCCTGGATGCGGCGGCTGTGGTCGATGCCCAGCTTGTCCGCGATCTTGCGGGCGGTGGTCGCCCCGATGCCGTGAATGTAGGTCAGCGCCACGATCACGCGCTTGTTGGTGGGGAGATTAACCCCTGCAATACGAGCCAAAAACCTTCTCCATGCTCCACAGGAGGCGGGTCCGACGGGCGGGGGCCCCCTATCTCATCGCTGTCAACACCCGGCACCCGAACGGCAAAACGGCCGACTGGTCAGACACCTGAGGCCTGCCTGCCGACTCCCCGCGACTGTCGAATGAGCGGCGCGCTTACGGCGAATCGGGTACGCCGTCAACAGCGAAACGCGCAAATGCCGGCACAGGCCCGGAACACGGGCCGCCGGCTGTCCGATGACGGTTTGCTACACCAGAATTAAGGTTTCGTCAAAACCGCGCTGGCCCCTCCACCACTAGCTGTGGCTGGCGGTCTCCCTCCCCATCGGCTTCGCGGACAGGGAGGAGTTGATTACCCCCGATCCTCCCTGTGGCCCTGAAGCGGTCATGGGGGAGGGAGAGGGGCTTGCGTCCCGGTCCTAGAGCCCGGCGACCACCGCCTCGATCGCCCCGCTGACCGCGTCGATCGGGGCCATGCCGTCGATCCGCACGACGATCCCGCGTGCTTCGTAGAGCGGCAGGATCGGGGCGGTCTTGGCGCGGTATTCGGCCATGCGCGTGCGCACGGTTTCCTCGTTGTCGTCCTTGCGCCGCTTGAACTCGGTGCTGCCGCACTTGTCGCACACGCCCTCGACGGCGGGGCGCTGGAACGCGTCGTGGTAGCCGGCGCCGCAGCTCGCGCACGAATAGCGCCCGACGATCCGCCGCACGAGCT
This sequence comes from Sphingomonadales bacterium, assembly GCA_044506565.1. Classification (GTDB taxonomy): domain Bacteria; phylum Pseudomonadota; class Alphaproteobacteria; order Sphingomonadales; family Sphingomonadaceae; genus Croceibacterium_A. The sequence goes on from JBIQKN010000062.1 coordinate 2,695, forward strand.
CGTCCTCGTCGACCTCGAGCTCGATCACCCGGTCGAGCCTGCGCCCGTGCTTCGCCAGGATCGCGTCGAGCTGCTCGGCCTGCGCCGCGGTGCGCGGGTAGCCGTCGAAGATCGCCCCGGTGCCCTCGCCCATCGCCGCCAGCTCGTCGTCGATCAGCGCCGAGACGATTTCGTCGGAGACGAGCTCGCCGGCATCCATGATCGCCTTGGCCTTGAGCCCGACCGGCGTTTGCGCGGCAACCGCCGCGCGCAGCATATCGCCGGTCGAAAGCTGGCGCATGCCGTGCTTCTCGACCAGCCGTGCGGCCTGGGTGCCCTTGCCCGCTCCGGGCGGTCCCAGCAGGATCAGGTTCATCGCACTCCCCTGTCGCGCCGCCGCGCGTCAGCGCGGCCTGCCGTTCGGGCCGCCGCGCGTCAGCGCAGCCGGCCCTTCAATTTCGCCTTCTTGATCAGGTCGCCGTACTGGTGGGCCAGCAGGTGCGACTGGATCTGGCTGATCGTGTCGACCGTCACGTTGACCACGATCAACAGGCTGGTGCCGCCGAGGAACAGCGGGATACCGGTCTGCGCGATCATGTACTCGGGCAGCACGCAGACCAGCGTCAGGTAGGCGGCGCCGATCACGGTGATGCGGGTCAGCACGTAGTCGAGGTACTCGGCGGTGCGTTTGCCCGGGCGGATGCCGGGGATGAAGCCGCCGTTCTTCTTCAGGTTCTCGGCGGTCTCCTCGGGATTGAACACCACCGCGGTGTAGAAGAAGGTGAAGAAGATGATGCCGATCGCGTAGAGCGCCATGTACAGCGGCTGCCCGTGCGCGAGGTACTGGTTGAGCGTCTGCAGTACGCCGTAGGTCGTGCTGTCGGTCGAGACCGAGTTGCCCGCGAACTGCGTGATCGTCAGCGGCAGCAGCAGCAGCGAGCTGGCGAAGATCGGCGGGATCACGTTGGCGGTATTGAGCTTCAGCGGCAGGTGGCTGCGGTCGGCCTGCATCATCCCGCGCGCGCTGGCGCGTTTCGGGTATTGCACCAGCAGTCGCCGCTGGGCTCGCTCCATGAAACAGATGAACAGGATCAGCGCGACGACCATGACCACCAGGCCGACGATCACGAAGCTGCTGATCGAGCCGGTCCGGCCGCCGTCGAACACGTTGGCGATGAAGGTCGGGAACTGGGCGACGATGCCGGCCATGATGATCAGCGACACGCCGTTGCCGATGCCGCGGCTGGTGATCTGCTCGCCGAGCCAGAGCAGGAACATGGTCCCGCCGATCAGGTTGATGACCGCGACGATGCGGAACATGTAACCAGGGTCGACCACCGCCTGCAGCCCGCTCTGCGCGCCGTAGGCCTCGAGGCCCGCGGCGAGGAACCAGCCCTGCACCGCGCACAGGAAGACCGTGCCGTAGCGGGTGTACTGGTTGAGCTTCTTGCGCCCGGCCTCGCCTTCCTTCTTGAGCGCCATCAGCGTCGGGTGGAGCGCCGCAGCGAGCTGGATCACGATCGAGGCGGTGATGTAGGGCATCACGCCGAGCGCGATCAGGCTCATGCGCTCGAGGCCGCCTCCTGAGAAAGTGTTGAACAGGTCGAGGATCCCGCCGCGAGTCTGGTCGTACAGCGTCTGCAGGATCAGCGGGTTGACGCCCGGCAGCGGGACGAAGCTGAGGAAGCGGAACACGATCAGCGCGCCGATCGTGAACCAGATTCGCTGCTTGAGCTCGGTCGCCTTGGAGAAGTTGGCGAGGCTCAGATTGCTCGCGATATTGTCGGCGCGTGATGCCATCTGACTATTTTTGCCCTGACTTGAGCGCCGGCCCCTCCGGCAGTCCCGGTCATGTAGGGTGCGGCTCGGCGCTTGTCGAACCCTTGGCCGATTTCTTTCGCCGTCCCGCGTGGAAACGGGACGGCGACGAGAATCAGGCCTTCTTCGCCTTGGCCGTGCCCTTCTTGGCGGCGGCCAGCGCCGCCGGGTCCTTGGCGACCAGCACTTCGACCGAACCGCCGGCCTTCTCGACCGCGGCGACCGCGCCCTTCGAGGCACCGGCGACCTTGAATTGCGCCTTTGCCGAGAACTCGCCCTTGCCGAGCAGGCGGACGCCGTCCTTGCCGCCGCGGGCGACGCCGGCTGCCTTCAGCGCCTCGTGGTCGATCACCTTCTTGGCGTCGAGCTTCTTGGCGTCGATCAGCTTCTGCACCTGGCCGAGGTTCACTTCGGCGTAGTCCTTGGCGAACGGGTTGTTGAACCCGCGCTTCGGCAGCCGCATGTGCAGCGGCATCTGGCCGCCCTCGAAGCCCTTGATGGACACGCCCGAGCGGCTCTTCTGGCCCTTCTGGCCGCGGCCGCCGGTCTTGCCCTTGCCCGACCCGATGCCGCGTCCGACGCGGATGCGGCCCTTGCGGGCGCCGGGGTTGTCACGGATGTCGTTGAGTTTCATGTCGTTGCACTCGCTTTCGCTTTTGTCGCGCCGCTCCCTCCCCTTGAGGGGAGAGATACGAAGGCTTGGCAGCGTGCTGCCTGCCGAAGTTGAGAGGGGGCGTGTTCCCCTCTCCCAACCCTCTCCCCTGAAGGGGAGAGAGCTATGAGGTCACTCGACCACCGCCACCATGTGCGGGAGCTTGGCGATCGCGCCGCGGACCTCGGGGGTATCCTCGAGCTCGACCACCTTGTTCATCTTGCCGAGGCCGAGACCCGTCAGGATCTTCTTCTGCGCCTCGGGCCGGCGGATCGGCGAGCCGATCTGCTTGATCTTGATCTTCGCCATGTCGGTTACTCCGCGATCGCTTCGGCGGCGGCCTCGGCCTCCGCTTCGCTCGCACCACCGCGACCGAGCAGGTCGGCAACCTTCTTGCCGCGACGCTGCGCGACCGACTTCGGCGAAGTCTGGCTGCCGAGCGCGTCGAAGGTGGCGCGGATCATGTTGTAGGGGTTCGAGGTGCCGATCGACTTGGCGACGACGTCGGCCACGCCGAGGCTCTCGAACACCGCGCGCATCGGGCCGCCGGCGATGATGCCGGTACCCGGAGGCGCCGAACGCAGGTTGACCTTGCCGGCACCGAAGTGGCCCTTGCCGTCGTGATGCAGCGTGCGCCCTTCCTTGAGCGGCACGCGGACCATCTTCTTCTTGGCCGCTGCGGTCGCCTTGGTAATCGCCTCGGGTACCTCGCGGGCCTTGCCGTGGCCGAAGCCGACGCGGCCCTTGCCGTCGCCGACCACGACCAGCGCGGCGAAGCCGAAGCGCTTGCCGCCCTTCACAGTCTTCGACACGCGGTTGATGTGCACGAGCTTCTCGATCAGCTCATCGCCGCCTTCCTCGTCGCCGCCCCGGCCGCGACGGTCATCGCGGCCACGACCGCGCCCACGGCCGCCGTCCCGGTCGCCACCGCCACGTCCACCGCGACCGCCACGTCCGCGCGGTTCGCGCTGCTCGGGAGCCGCCGCCTCGACGCTTCCGGCTGCCTCGACCGCCACGCCGGTCTCGACTTCGTTGTTCGTTTCGTCAGCCATCATCAGAACTCCAGCCCGCCTTCGCGGGCGGCATCGGCCAGCGCCTTGACGCGGCCATGGAACAGGTAGCCGCCGCGATCGAACACGACGGACGTCACGCCGGCCTTCTTCGCCCTGGCGGCGATGTCCTTGCCGACCTGGACGGCGGCGTCGACGTTGGCGCCGGAACTCTTCACGCCGAGCGTCGACGCGGCGGCGACCGTGCGGCCCGCGGCGTCGTCGATGACCTGCGCGTAGATGTGGCGCCCCGTGCGGTGAACCGACAGGCGCGGCTTGCCGCCAGCGCGGCTCTTGAGCGCGGTGCGCACGCGGCGGCGGCGGCGCTCGAACAGGGATAGCTTGGCCATGTTACTTCTTCTTCCCTTCCTTGCGGAAGACGTACTCGCCGCGATACTTGATGCCCTTGCCCTTGTACGGCTCGGGCTTGCGCCAGCGGCGGATTTCGGCGGCGAACTGGCCGACGGCCTGCTTGTCGATGCCCGAGATCTCGACCGTGGTCTGGTCCGGGGTCTTCACCTCGAGGCCTTCCGGCACGTCGAGGTCGACGTCGTGGCTGTAGCCGAGCTGAAGCTTGAGCTTCTTGCCCTGCGCGCTCGCACGGTAGCCGACGCCGGTGATCTCGAGGACCTTGGTGAAGCCCTGCGTGACACCTTCGACGAGGTTCGACACCAGCGTGCGCTGCATGCCCCAGTGGCTGCGGGCCGCCTTGCCGTCGTTGGCCGGCTCGACCGAGATCGATCCGTCCTCGAGCTTGTAGTTGACGAGCTCCGACAGGCCCATCGACAGGGTCCCCTTGGGGCCCTTGACGCTGAGCTGCCCGTTCTCGATCGCCGCGGTGACCCCGCTCGGGATCGCCACCGGCTTCTTGCCGATGCGGCTCATCAGAACACCTCCGCCAGCACTTCGCCGCCGACGTTCTGGGCGCGCGCTTCGGCATCCGAAAGCACGCCCTTGGGCGTCGAGACGATGGTGATGCCGAGGCCGTTGCGCACCGTCGGCAGCTCCTTGCTACCCGAGTACACGCGCCGGCCCGGCTTGGAGACGCGAGCGACGTGCTTGATCGCGGGCTCGCCCTCGAAATACTTGAGTTCGATCCGCAGCGCCGGGTGCTTGCCGGTCGTGTCCTGGCTGTAGCCGCGGATGTAGCCTTCGCGCTGGAGAACCTCGAGCACGTTGGCGCGCAGCTTCGACGCCGGCGACAGGACCGAGTCCTTCTTCGCCTGCTGGCCGTTGCGGATGCGGGTGAGCATATCACCCAGGGGATCGGTCAGTGCCATCTCGTCAGATCCTCACCAGCTCGACTTGGTCAGGCCCGGAATCAGGCCCTTGAGACCCAGGTTCCGGATCTCGATCCGGTTGAGGCCGAACTTGCGGTAGACGCCACGCGGGCGTCCGGTGGTGGTGCAGCGGTTGCGCACGCGGGTCGGATTCGCGTTGCGCGGAATTTCCGCCATCTTCAGGCGCGCGATCAGGCGCTCGGCTTCGTCGAGCGACTCGTCGTTCGCGATCGCCTTCAGCTTCGCGTACTTCGCGGCATACTTCTTCACGAGCTTCTTGCGACGCTCGTTCTTGTTGATGGAACTCAGTTTCGCCATGGACTTAAGCTCTCCTGAAGCCGCTTACGCGGCCTGCTTCTCTTCAGCCTGGGTGTCGGCCTCAGGCGCAGGGAACGGGAAACCGAACAGGCGCAGCAGCTCGCGCGCCTCGTCGTCGGTCTTGGCGGTGGTGGTGACGATGATGTCCATCCCACGCACCTTCTCGATCTTGTCGTAGCTGATCTCGGGGAACACGATCTGCTCCTTGAGACCCATCGCATAGTTGCCGTGCCCGTCGAACGACTTCGGGTTGAGCCCGCGGAAGTCGCGGATGCGCGGCATCGCGATCGTCACCAGGCGATCGAGGAACTCGTACATGCGGTCGCGGCGCAGGGTGACCTTGCAGCCGATCGGCATGCCCTCGCGCAGCTTGAACTGCGCGATCGACTTCTTCGCCTTGGTGATCACGGCCTTCTGGCCGGCGATCAGCTCCATTTCCTCGGCTGCCGTCTGGACCTTCTTCTTGTCCTGGCTCGCCTCGCCCACGCCCATGTTGAGCGTGATCTTCTCGAGCCGCGGCACCTCGAGCCGGTTCTTGTAGCCGAACTTCTCGGTCATCGCCTTGACGATGCGGTCCTCGTAGCTCTTCTTCAGGCGGGGAACGTACTTGTCAGCCATCGATCTTCTCCCCGGTCTTCACCGCGACGCGGACCTTCTTGCCGTCCTTGCCGGCTTCGAACCGGACACGGGTCGGCTTGCCGTCCGCCGTCGCAATCGCGACCTTGGAAATGTGCATGGGCGCAGGCGCGCGGTCGATGCCGCCCTGCGGATTGCCGGCGCTCGGCTTGCGGTGGCGCGCGGCCACGTTGAGCCCGTCGACGACGACCTTGCCGTCCTTCGGCAGGACCTTGAGCACGGTGCCGGTGCGGCCCTTGTCCTTGCCGGACAGGACCACGACGTTGTCGCCCTTCTTGATCTTCGCGGCGGCCATCACAGCACCTCCGGAGCGAGCGAAATGATCTTCATGAAGCCCTTGCCGCGCAGCTCGCGCACGACAGGCCCGAAGATGCGGGTGCCGATCGGCTCCTCGTTCTTGTTGACGAGGACCGCGGCGTTGCTGTCGAAGCGGATCACGCTGCCGTCGGGACGGCGGACGTCCTTCTTCGTGCGCACGATCACCGCGCGGTGGACGTCGCCCTTCTTCACGCGGGCGCGCGGCTGCGCCTCCTTGACGGAGACGACGATCACGTCGCCGACGCCGGCGGTGCGGCGCTTCGAGCCGCCCAGCACCTTGATGCACTGGACGCGCTTCGCGCCGCTGTTGTCCGCGACGTCGAGGTTGGACTGCATCTGGATCATCGATCCGGTTCCTTCTCAGTGGCTTGCCGGAACGAGTCCGGCAGTTCCAAAATTCCCTTACGGGCCGACCCGGCCCTAGTTTCCGGCCGCTTCGACCTCGAGATCGGCCTCGACCGCCACGCCCTTGCTGGCCTTCACCCGGTCGAGCACTCGCCAGGTCTTGGTCTTTGAGATCGGGCGCGTCTCCTCGATGCGCACGGTGTCACCGGGCCGGTACTCGTTGCCCTCGTCGTGCGCGTGGTACTTCTTCGAGCGACGGATGATCTTGCCGTAAAGCGGGTGCTTGACCTTGCGTTCGACCAGCACCGTCACGGTCTTGTCGGTCTTGTCGGACACCACGGTCCCGACGAGGATGCGCTTGGGCATCGATACCTCCTTAAGCCTGAGCCGCAGCGCGCGAGCGCTCGGTCTGCAGGGTCTTGATGCGGGCGATCTCGCGACGGACTTCCTTGATCCGCGCGGGGCGCTCGAGCTGGTTGGTCGCGGCCTGGAAGCGCAGGTTGAACTGCTCGCGCTTCAGCTCGACGAGCTGTTCGCCGAGCTGGTCGTCGGTCTTCGTCCGCAGGTCCTCGAACTTGCGGTTGCCACCCGTGGCCGGCTTGGCGGCCTTGGCGCTCTTCTTCGTCGCAGCCATCATTCGCCTCCGAGGTGCGAGGTGTCGCCAAGACGGGCGACGACCTTGGTCTTGATCGGCAGCTTCATCGCCGCGCGGCTGAAGGCCTCGGCCGCGAGCGGGCCGGGGACACCGTCGAGCTCGAACAGGATCCGGCCCGGCTTGACGCGGGCGGCCCAGTACTCGACCGCGCCCTTGCCCTTGCCCTGGCGGACCTCGGCCGGCTTCTTCGACACCGGCACGTCGGGGAACACGCGGATCCACAGGCGGCCTTGGCGCTTGATGTGGCGCGTGATCGCGCGGCGCGCGGCCTCGATCTGGCGCGCGGTGATCCGTTCCGGCTCGAGCGCCTTGAGGCCGTACGAGCCAAAGTTCAGCGAGGTGCCGCCCTTGGCGTCGCCGCTGATCCGGCCCTTGAACGCCTTGCGGAACTTGGTCTTCTTCGGTTGCAGCATCGTTCCCTACCTCAACGCGCCGGGCGGACGCCGGAGGTCTGAGCCTCCATCATCAGCCGGTCCTGCGCCATCGGATCGTGGGCGAAGATCTCACCCTTGAAGATCCAGCACTTGATGCCGATCACGCCGTAGGCGGTCAGCGCCTCGGCCTCGGCATAGTCGACGTTGGCGCGCAGCGTGTGCAGCGGCACGCGACCCTCGCGATACCACTCGACGCGGGCGATCTCGGCGCCGCCGAGACGGCCGCCGCAAGTGATCCGGATACCCTCGGCGCCGAGCCGCAGGGCCGACTGCACCGCACGCTTCATCGCCCGGCGGAACGCCACGCGGCGAACGAGCTGGTCGGCGACACCCTGGGCGACGAGCTTGGCGTCGATCTCCGGCTTGCGGATCTCGACGATGTTGAGCTTGACCTCGCTCTCGGTCATCGTCGCCAGCTTCGAGCGCAGCTTCTCGATGTCGGCGCCCTTCTTGCCGATGATCACACCGGGGCGCGCGGCATAGATCGAGATCCGGCACAGCTTGGCCGGGCGCTCGATCACCACCTTCGAGATCGCCGCCTGCGGCAGGGTCTCGATGATGTACTTGCGCAGCTCGATGTCTTCCTTGAGCAGCTGGCTGTAGTTGCGCCCTTCGGCGTACCAGCGGCTGTCCCAGGTGCGGTTGATCTGCAGGCGCAGGCCGATCGGATTGCTCTTCTGACCCATCTTAAGCCTCTTCTTCCTGCTCGCGCACGACGATCCGCAGCCGGCTGAACGGCTTGAGGATACGGGTGGACTTGCCACGGCCGCGCGTCGCGAAACGCTTCATGGTGATCGACTTGCCGACCGACGCCTCGGCCACGACCAGCGCATCGACGTCGAGGTCGTGGTTGTTCTCGGCGTTGGCGATCGCGCTGGCGAGCACCTTGCGGGCATCGACGGCCATCGCCTTCTTCGAGAAGGCGAGGATGTTCATCGCCTCTTCGGCCTTCTTGCCGCGGATCAGCCCGGCGACGAGGTTGAGCTTCTGCGCCGAACCACGGATCGTGGTGCCGACGGCCAGCGCCTCGTTGTCGGCGACGCGACGGGGAGATTTCGGCTTGCCCATTAGCGCTTGCCCTTCTTGTCGGCGGCATGGCCGGGGAAGTTGCGCGTCGGAGCGAACTCGCCGAGCTTGTGGCCGACCATGTCCTCGTTGACGGACACCGGAATGAACTTCTGGCCGTTGTAGACGTTGAACGTCAGGCCGACGAACTGCGGCAGGATCGTCGAGCGGCGCGACCAGGTCTTGATCGGCGCGCGGCCACCCTTCTCCTGCGCATCCTCTGCCTTCTTCAGCAGATGCAGGTCGACGAACGGACCTTTCCAGACGGAACGAGCCATTATCGCTTACCTCTTCTTCTTCGCGTGGCGCGAACGGATGATCATCTTGTCCGTCTGCTTGTTGTTGCGCGTGCGGGCACCCTTGGTCGGCTTGCCCCACGGGGTCACCGGATGGCGGCCGCCCGAGGTGCGGCCTTCACCGCCGCCGTGCGGGTGGTCGACCGGGTTCTTGGCGACGCCGCGGGTCAGCGGCTTGACGCCCATCCAGCGCTTGCGGCCGGCCTTGGCGAAGTTCTGGTTCTGGTTGTCGGGGTTCGACACCGAACCGACCGTGCCCATGCAGTCGGCGCGCAGGTAGCGCTGCTCGCCCGAGTTGAGGCGAACGATGACCATCCCGCGGTCGCGGCCGACGACCTGGACGTAAGTCCCGGCGGAACGAGCGATCTGGCCGCCCTTGCCCGGCTTCATCTCGACGTTGTGGCAGATCGTGCCGACCGGCATCTGGCCGAGCAGCATCGCGTTGCCGACCTTGGTGTCGACACGCTCGCCCGCAACCACCTGATCGCCGGGGGCCAGGCGGTTCGGAGCGAGAATGTACGCCAGCTCGCCGTCCTCATACTTGATGAGGGCGATGAACGCGGTCCGGTTGGGATCGTACTCGATCCGCTCGACCGTGGCCTGCATGTCCCACTTGCGACGCTTGAAGTCGATGTAGCGGTACTTCTGCTTGTGCCCGCCGGCCATGCCGCGCGAGGTCACGTGGCCCTTGTTGTTGCGGCCGCCCGTCTTGCGCTTGCCCTCAGTCAGCGCCTTGACGGGCTTGCCCTTGTACAGCGCAGAGCGGTCGACGAGGATCAGGCCGCGCCGGGCGGGGCTCGTCGGGTTGTAGTTCTTGAGTGCCATCGGATTAGCCCCGTGCGCCTTCGGTGATGTCGATCGACTGGCCCTCGGCCAGCGTCACGATCGCCTTCTTGCTGTCGCTGCGCTTGTAGGGACGGCCCTTCCAGCGCTTGGTCTTGCCCTTCTGGACGATCGTGTTCACCCCGGTGACCTTGACGCCCCACAGCGCTTCGACCGCTTCCTTGATCTGCGGCTTGGTCGCGTCGTTGGCGACCTTGAAGACGACGCCGTTGTTCTCGGACAACAGGGTCGACTTCTCGGTGATGTGGGGGGCGAGGATCACGTCGTAGTGACGGGCGTCCACTTCCTGCTTCTTAGCCATTGAAGCGCGCCTCCAGCTTTTCGACCGCGGCCTTGGTCAGGACCAGCGTGTCATGCTTCAGAATGTCGTAGACGTTGGCTCCGGTCGCCGGGAGCACGTTGACGCCCGGGAGGTTGCCGGCGGCCTTGCGGAAACCGCCGTCGACCGCGTCGCCGTCGATCACCAGCACCTTGCCGCTCCACCCGTTCTTGCCGAACGCGGCCGCGAGCGCCTTGGTCTTGGCATCCTTCAGCTCGAGGCTGTCGACGACGACCAGGCCGTCCTTCGCCCTGGCCGAGAGCGCCATCTTGAGGCCGAGCGCGCGGATCTTCTTGTTGAGCGACTGCTCGAACTCGCGGGCGCGGGCGCCGTGCGCCTTGCCGCCGCCGATGAAGATCGGGGCGCGGCGATCGCCATGGCGCGCCGTGCCGCCGCCCTTCTGGCGACCCCACTTCTTGCCGGTGCGGGCGACGTCGGAGCGCTCACGGGTCGCGCGGGCGGTGCCGCGGCGGTTCTCGAGCTGCCAGGTGACGACGCGGTGCAGGATGTCGGCGCGCGGCTCGACGCCGAACACGGCGTCGTTGAGCTCGATGTCGCCGGCCGCCTTGCCGTCGAGTTTCTGGACCTTCACCTTCACGGATCAGCCCTCCTTGTTCTCGTCGGCTTCGGGCGCACCGCCCTCGGCCTCGTTGCTCTCTTCGCCCACCGCAGGGGCGGCATCGTCACCGACACCGGCCTGCTGCTCGTGAAGCAGCTTTTCCTGCTGCTCGGGCGAAACCTCGGGCTGCACTTCGTGCTCGGCCGCCGGCTCGACCATCCCGGCCGGGGCTTCCTCGTGCTCGGGCGCGCTGCTCTTCTTCTCGAGGATCGCCCCCGGGAAAGGTGCGCCTTCGGGCAGCGGCAGCTTGACCGCGTCGCGGACCAGCAGCCAGGCGTTCTTCGCGCCCGGGACCGAGCCCTTGACGAAGATCAGGCCACGATCGGCGTCCGTGCGGACCACCTCGAGGTTCTGCTGGGTGCGCTGACGGTCGCCCATGTGGCCGGCCATCTTCTTGTTCTTGAACACCTTGCCCGGATCCTGGCGGTTACCCGTCGAACCGTGCGCGCGGTGGCTGACCGAGACGCCGTGGCTGGCGCGCATACCGCCGAAGCCCCAGCGCTTCATCGCGCCGGCAAAGCCCTTGCCCTGCGTGTGCCCCGTGACGTCCACCATCTGGCCGGCGACGAAGTGCTCGGCGCTGATGGTGGCGCCGACCGGAAGCAGCGCTTCCTCGCTGTCGACGCGGAACTCCGCGACCTTCTTCTTCAGCGGCACCTGCGCCTTGGCGAAGTGCTCGCGCTGCGGCTTGGCGACGTTCTTCTGCTTGGCCTCGCCGCTGCCGACCTGAAGCGCGACGTAACCGTCACGTTCGGCGGTGCGGTGCGAGACCACCTGGCAATCTTCCAGCGCCAGGACGGTGACCGGCACGTGGCGGCCGTCCTCCTGGAACAGGCGGGTCATCCCGACTTTCTTTGCGATCACGCCCGTGCGCATGATCAGACTCCTTCAACAGAGGCCTGCCGGACCATCCGACAGGCTTGTCAGCCCGATGTGTCATGCGTCGCCCCGTCCGGGCTGAGTTGCCCTCGCTAATGCGAAGGCGAGACGGGGGACGCGGGCCCGGCAACTTGCCGGCGGTATCCCTATGTCGTCACCCGGCCTGCGCCGGGTGACGAGATCAAGCCAGCTTGATCTCGACGTTCACGCCGGCAGCCAGATCGAGCTTCATCAGCGCGTCGACCGTCTGGGCGTTAGGCTGCACGATGTCGAGCAGCCGCTTGTAGGTGCGCACCTCGAACTGCTCGCGCGACTTCTTGTCGATGTGCGGCCCGCGGTTCACGGTGAACTTCTCGATGCGCGTCGGCAGAGGAATGGGGCCCCGGATGAGCGCGCCGGTACGACGGGCGGTTTCCGCGATCTCGCCGGTCGCCTGGTCGAGCACTCGGTGATCGAAGGCCTTCAGGCGAATGCGGATGTTCTGAGCTTCCATGTCCTACTACCGATGTCAAAGAGCCAAGGACGATCCCCATTGCCGGAGCCGGGCAACCATCCAAAAAACAAGAGACCGCCCTGCCCGCCGGCATCTCCGGCTGTGGGGCGGCCCCTCGAAAATCCCGGCCGGCAGGGCACGAATCCCTGCCGGCGCGGCGCCTATATTACTTCGTGATCTTGCTGACAACCCCCGAACCGACGGTGCGGCCGCCCTCGCGGATCGCGAAGCGCAGGCCCTCGTCCATCGCGATCGGCGCGATCAGCTTGACGCCAATCGTGACGTTGTCGCCCGGCATGACCATCTCGGTGCCCTCGGGGAGGATCACTTCACCGGTCACGTCGGTGGTGCGGAAGTAGAACTGCGGGCGGTAGTTGGCGAAGAACGGCGTGTGACGGCCGCCTTCGTCCTTCGACAGCACGTAGACCTCGGCGCTGAACTCGGTGTGCGGCGTGACCGAACCCGGCTTGGCCAGAACCTGGCCGCGCTCGACTTCGTCACGGCCGGTACCGCGCAGCAGCGCACCGATGTTGTCGCCCGCCTCACCGCTGTCGAGCAGCTTGCGGAACATCTCGACACCGGTGACGGTGGTCTTGGCGGTCGGACGGATGCCGACGATCTCGACTTCGTCGCCGACCTTGACCACGCCGGTTTCGATACGGCCGGTGACGACGGTGCCGCGGCCCGAAATCGAGAACACGTCCTCGATCGGCATCAGGAACGGCTTGTCGACCGGGCGGTCAGGCTGCGGGATGTACTCGTCGACCGCATCCATCAGGGCGAAGATCGAGTTCTCGCCGATCTCCGGATCGCGACCTTCGAGCGCGGCCAGCGCCGAGCCCTTGACGATCGGAATGTTGTCGCCGTCGAAGTCGTAGCTCGACAGGAGCTCGCGCACTTCGAGTTCGACGAGCTCGAGGATCTCCTCGTCGTCGACCTGGTCGACCTTGTTCATGTACACAACGAGCGCCGGCACGCCGACCTGGCGCGCGAGCAGGATGTGCTCGCGGGTCTGCGGCATCGGCCCGTCGGCGGCGTTCACCACCAGGATCGCGCCGTCCATCTGCGCCGCGCCGGTGATCATGTTCTTCACGTAGTCGGCGTGGCCCGGGCAGTCGACGTGCGCGT
>JBIQKN010000157.1:0-2364 GCA_044506565.1 Sphingomonadales bacterium
CGGTGATAACCGTCGCGCACGGTCCATCGGTCGGCGCGGATCCCCCCGGTCAGGAGGATCGGCCCGATCGAATAGTCATCCTCGATGAACAGGCCGAGGTCGCTGTTCTCGCCGCCGGCGAAGCGGCTGCCGTTGGCGGCGCCGGTGGCGGGGATGAAGCGGTATTCGGCGAGGTCGCCTTCCGAACGGCGGTAATCCGCGCCGATACGCAGCACGTGGGCGTCGCCGACCGGCGGGCGAATCTCGATCTTGCCCCCGAGGCCCGAGGCCGGCGTATCGCGCTGGTCGAGCGTCGGGTTGGGCGTGGCGGGGTTCGAGCTGACGACGATGTTCGAGAAGTTCCGCCACTGGCCGTAGGCGAGCACGTCGAACTGCCATGCGCCGCGACCGATCAGCCGCACGCTGAGGTCCTCGCCGCGCGTCGTGTTGTCCGCCCCGCGGAAGCGCAGCGTGCGGTCGGTCTCGAACGCGAGGCCGCGCACCTGCACCTGCATGTCCGGCCCGATCGCCTGGACCAACCGGCCGCTGGCCGACCAGCTTTCGTAGCCCGCATTGACCGAGGCCGGGGTGAGCTGGTCCTTCGGCGTCGTCCGGAAGCCGTCTCCACGATCCCAGCGGCCGCTGACGGTCGCGAAGCCCGAGTTCCATTGCGGCGCGAGGCTCGCCTCGAGCTCGGTGTCGGCGCGGTCATTGACGAACCCTTGCGCGCTGAGCAGGCCGAGCTCGGCCGCATCGACGCTTTCCAGCTCGATCGTGCCGGCGAGCGCACCGCTGCCGAACGGCCCCGAACCGCCGCCGCGGGTCACCCGGATGACGTCGAGCCGGTTGGGCGAAAGCGCCGACAGCGGCACGTGGCCGAAGAACGGATCGAGCATCGGCACGCCGTCGAGCAGCACCAGCGCCCGGCTCGACGCGTTGCCGCCGAGCGCGCGCAGCGTCACGCCCTGCGCGGTGGGGTTCGACGAGCGGCTGTCCGAGCGACGGAACTGCTGGAACCCGGCGATGTTGCCGAGCGCGTCCTCGATCTGGCCCGAAGCGGTGGACAGCATCTGCTCGCGGTCGAGTTCGATGGTCGAGTAGGCGATCACCGAAGGCGGTGCATCGAGGCCCCGGCCGGTGACGACGATCACCTCGTCGTCTTCAGCCTCTTGCGCCACCGCCGGGGCAAGCGGCATGACCAGCGACGCCAGAGCCAGGTACTTCAATCGCATGGGAGCCCTCAACTTCGTTCAAATTGCGTTTGTCCGGGTCCCTAGCGGCGAATGCTTGCCGCGTCACCCCTCGTTTGGCACACCGGGGACGAAGCAGGGAGATACCGGAATGCGCTTTGCGTTGATTGCGCTTGGAACCATCTCGGCGGCGCTTGCGAGCCCGCTCACCGCGCAGGAGTCGTTGACTATGTCCGTCCCACCCGTCGTATCCGAGGATCACGCCGCGCTGCTCGCCAGCGACGATCCGCAGCTCGCCGCGAACAAGCGGCTCGTCTACGACATGTACCGGATCGTGCTGCAGGGCGGACACTGGGATCGGGCGCACGAGTTCATTGCCGAGGACTACATCCAGCACAACCCGAACGCGGCGCAGGGGCTGCAGGGCCTGATAGACTATGTCCGCGCGAGCCGGCCGGTGCGCGAGATCAAGGATACGCTCGACCTGCCGCTCATCCACCTGATGGCCGAGGGCGACTATGTCACCACCGCGTTCGTCCGCCCCGAGAAGGACGCCGACGGCGAGACCTACTATTCGACCTGGTTCGACCTCTACCGGATCGAGAACGGCAAGGTCGCCGAGCACTGGGACCCGATGCTGAAGAGCGACCCGAAGATCGACCCGAACGACAAGCGGCTGTAATCCGGCGGCCGCGCCGGCTTCAGTAAAGGATGCCCCGCCTGCCCATCGCGCGAGCGTAGAGGATGGCGGCAACGACTCCGACCACGATGACGATCGATCCCACCCGGGATTCGGCGCTCGTGAGCAGGAGCGATGTGCCGGTCAGGACCTCGTACGAATTCCCGATCAGCAGCACGGCGAGCTGGACGACGAACAACGACGGCGCCCAGCGCGACTGCAGCAACAGCGCGACCGAGCCCGCCACCCCGGCGACCGGTCCGATGTCGGCGAACAGGACGAACCACGACGGCTGCCCGGCGAAATAGGCGGCCACTTCGGGATCGGGCACCGGCAGGCTGGCGGTCTGCGCGGCGATGGCGATGGCAATGCCCCAGCCGTTCCACAGCACGAGCAGCAGCCCGACCACCCACAGGTGGCGCGGAGCCTTCGATGGACTCGGAACCGCTTGTGATCCCTCGCTCATTTCCTCTTCATGCGCCCCCTCGGGAGCGCAGGCAAGGCGGGATGGCCCGC
>JBIQKN010000063.1:0-15734 GCA_044506565.1 Sphingomonadales bacterium
CCAAGCCGGTGATGGAAGGCAAGGCGGTGCTGTTCAAGCGCTTCGCCGACGTCGACGCGATCGATATCGAGCTCGCGAGCGAGGATCCCGAGAAGCTGATCGAGGCGATCGCGCTGATGGAGCCGAGCTTCGGCGGCATCAACCTCGAGGACATCAAGGCTCCCGAGTGCTTCGTCATCGAACAGGCGTTGCGCGAGCGGATGAAGATCCCGGTGATGCACGACGACCAGCACGGCACCGCGATCATCTCCGCCGCGGGCCTGCTCAACGCCTGCTTCCTCACCGGGCGCAAGCTCGAGGACGTGAAGATGGTGGTCAACGGCGCGGGCGCGTCGGCGATCGCCTGCACCGCGCTGATCAAGGCGATGGGCGTGCGGCACGAGAACGTCGTCATGTGCGACCGCTCGGGTCCGATCTATCCGGGTCGCGACAACGTCGACCAGTGGAAGAGCGCCCACGCGGTCGAGACTTCGGCCCGCTCGCTCGAGGAGGCGCTCGCCGGGGCCGACGTGTTCCTCGGCCTCTCGGCCGCCGGCGCGCTCAAGCCCGAGTGGGTGGCGAAGATGGCCGACCAGCCGATCATCTTCGCGATGGCCAACCCCGACCCCGAGATCACCCCGGACGACGCCAAGGCGGTGCGGCCCGACGCGATCGTCGCCACCGGGCGCTCGGACTACCCGAACCAGGTCAACAACGTGCTCGGCTTCCCGTTCATCTTCCGCGGCGCGCTCGACGTACGGGCGACGACGATCAACGAGGAAATGAAGATCGCCGCGGCCCAGGCGATTGCCGAGCTGGCCCGCCAGCCGGTCCCCGAGGAAGTCGCCGCCGCCTACGGCCGCCACCAGCAGTTCGGCCGCGACTACATCATCCCGGCGCCGTTCGACCCGCGGCTGATGGAAGTCGTCTCGTCGGCGGTCGCCAAGGCGGCGATGGACAGCGGAGTCGCGCAGGCGCCGATCGAGGACTTCGAGGCCTACCGCCACGCGCTCAAGAGCCGCCTCAACCCGACCACCTCGGTGCTCACCAGCGTCTACGCCGAGGTCAAGAACAACCCCAAGCGCGTGATCTTCGCCGAGGGCGAGGAGGAAGTCGTCCTGCGTGCGGCGATCCAGTACCGCGATTTCGGCTACGGCACGCCGGTGCTGGTCGGCCGCACCCAGGCCGTGCTCGACAAGCTCGCCGAGCTCGGGATCGACGATCCGGGCGCCTTCGAGATCGAGAACTCGGCGGATTCGGCGCGCGTGCCGCAGATGGTCGAGTACCTCTACAAGCGCCTCCAGCGCCGCGGCTACACCGAGCGCGACGTGCGGCGCATGGTCAACCAGGACCGCAACGTGTTCGCCTCGCTGCTGCTCGCGCTCGGCCACGGCGACGCGATGATCTCGGGCATCACCCGGCCCTTCGCGCAGACCATGCGCGAGGTCAGCCGCGTGCTCGACCACAAGCCGGGGCAGGTGCCGTTCGGGATCCACCTGACCATCGGCAAGAACTACACGGTGTTCCTCGCCGACACGACGATCAACGAGCGCCCGAGCGCCGAGGAACTGGCGCACATCGCCAAGGAAACCGCCGCCGTCGCGCGCCGCCTCGGCCACGAGCCGCGCGTCGCGTTCCTCAGCTATTCGACCTTCGGCAATCCCCCGGGCAAGTGGCTCGAGAACATCCGCGACGCGGTCCACCTGCTCGACGCCGAGGACCCCGGTTTCGAGTACGAGGGCGAGATGGCCCCCGATGCCGCGCTCAACCCGAAGGTCATGGAGCTCTACCCGTTCAGCCGCCTGTCGGCCCCGGCCAACGTGCTGGTCATGCCCGGCCTGCAGTCGGCCAACCTCTCGGCCAAGCTGCTGCGCGAACTGGTCGGCAACGCCACGATCGGGCCGATGCTGATCGGCATGGAAAAGCCGGTCCAGATCGCCCCGATGACCGCCAGCGCACCCGACGTGCTGACGCTGGCGGTGCTGGCCGCAGCGGGCGTCGTCGGCTGAGGAAGCGCCGCCCCGCGGTTTGACACCGGCCGGTCGGGTTGGCAGGTTGGCGCCTCCCCGCCCTATCCTTCAACCACCGGAAAGGTGATGTCCGCGCCAGGAGGCAGCGGGCATCGTGCACATTTCGATGACCTTGCGCGCCCCACGCGACCTGCCGACGAATCTCGAACTGCTCCCCGACACCGCCCCCTGGATCGAAGCATCGGTCGGCCTCGGCCTGCTGGCCCTCGCAGCTCTCGCGGCCAACTTCATCGTCAAGCACATCATCCTGCGCCTCGTCGGCAGGATCGTACCGGGCGAATGGCCGACTCCCTCTGCCATGGCCGGCCGGCTGGCCAACATCGTGCCCGCGCTGATCGTGTCCTACGGCATCGTCCTGGTTCCGCACCTGCCGGCGTGGGTCGCGACCGTGACCCGCAACGTCGTCGCCGCGTTCGTCATCCTGTCGATCGCGCTCGCCATCAGCAGCGCGCTGACGCTGGTCAACGAAGTCTATTCGCGCCGGCCCGACGCCGCCAGCCGCCCGATCAAGGGCTACGTCCAGGTGGTCAAGATCGCGGTGTTCTTCCTCGCCGCAATCCTGATGATCGCCGTGCTGATGGAGCAGTCGCCCTTGCTGCTCCTGTCGGGCCTGGGCGCCATGGCGGCGGTTCTGATGCTGGTGTTCAAGGACACGATCCTGTCGCTCGTGGCCTCGGTGCAGCTGACCTCCAACGATATGCTGCGCGTCGGCGACTGGATCGAAATGCCGGAGCTCAATGCCGACGGCGACGTGATCGACATAGCCCTGCACACGGTCAAGGTGCAGAACTGGGACAAGACGGTCACCACGATCCCCACCCACCGGCTGATATCGGAAAGCTTCAAGAACTGGCGCGCGATGTTCGAGTCCGGCGGGCGGCGCATCAAGCGCTCGCTGACCATCGACCAGACCAGCATCCGCTTTCTCGAACCGGACGAGATCGCGCGCCTCAAGCGCTTCTCGCTGCTGTCCGGCTATCTCGAACGGAAGGAAGCCGAGATCGCCGAATGGAACGCAGCACGCCCCGAACGCATGCACGACGCCGTCAACGCGCGCCGGATCACCAACATCGGCACCTTTCGCGCCTACATGACCGCCTATCTGAAGGCGCGCTCGGACATCAACCGGGACATGTTCCTGCTGGTCCGCCAATTGGCGCCGTCGGAAACGGGCCTGCCGCTAGAGATCTACGGCTTCACGGCGAGCACGGCCTGGGCCGTCTACGAGGACGTGCAGGGCGACATCTTCGACCACCTGATCGCAATCCTGCCGGAATTCGGACTGCGGCTGTTCCAGCAGCCTGCGGGGTCCGATCTCGCGCGCCTTGCCGAGCGGAGCCTGGCGCCCGCCTAGCCCCAGGCGCTCCACACACCGTAGGCGCTGGTCAGGGTCAGCACGGTGCCGACCAGGATCAGCATCTGCTTGGCCGGGAAGTGCTTGGCCGCCCATGCGCCCAGCGGCGCCGCCAGCAGTCCGCCGATCAGCAGCCCGAGCGTCGCCCCGGCCAAATCGGCGACGCCGAGGTGGAAGATGAACGCCGCCGAGATCGTGATCGTCAGGAAGAATTCGACCGCGCTGACCGTGCCGACGACCTTTCGCGGGTCGGCGCCCTGGATCAGCAGGTTCGAGGTCACCACGGGCCCCCAGCCGCCGCCCCCGGCCGCGTCGAGGAAGCCGCCGATCAGCCCGAGCGGCGCGACCATCTTCGCTTCCTTGAGCTTGGGCGGATACATGATCCCGCGGCACAGCAGGTAGATGCCGATCCCGCTGAGGTACATCAGCACGAACGGCTTCACGATGCTCGCGTCGAGGTTCGACAGCAGATAGGCGCCGAGGACGCCGCCGATCACGCCCGGGATCAGGAGCCGGGTGAAAAGCCGTGCGTCGATGTTGCGATGGAGCAGGTGGCTGATGCCCGAAACGCCGGTGGTGAAGCACTCGACCACGTGAACGCGCTGCGAGGCGAGCGCCGGCGGAACCCCGAGGACACCGACGAGCAGGGTATTCGAGATCACCCCGAACGCCATGCCGAGCGCACCGTCGACGAGCTGGGCGGCGAATCCGACGGCAATGAACGGGAGCAGCGCAGCCAGGTCGAAGTCGGCGAAATTCATTCACTAGCCCCCATCCTCGTTGCGCTCCGCGCTATCGCACCCATTGTCAACCGAGAAGGTAGAGAATCATGGCGACAGCGAAGCGCGGCTATTGCCGCCGATTGCGGCAGCTATGGGGCAAGCACATCCGCATCGGCGGGTCGTCCGGCCCGCAAACCCCACGCCCCGCCGCGTGAGCCCGCGGCGACCCCGAAGGGGACCGGGGCCGTCAGTCCCGGCGCCGATAGCGGAAGTACCAGACCTCGTGCCCGAGCCGCCGGGCTTTCGCTTCATAGCGGGTCTCGATCCATCCCGCGGGCCGCGTCTGCCAGCTCGCGGGGCCGTCGACGAGCCACTCGAACGCAGCGGCGTGCCGCCGCATGACCATCAACGCGTGACGCAGGTACACCGGGTGGTCGGTGCCGAAACGGAACTCGCCGCCCGGCTTGAGCTTGGCCGCGAACATCTCCACCGGCCCGTCGTTCATCATCCGCCGCTTGGCGTGGCGCGCCTTGGGCCACGGGTCGGGGTGCAGCAGGTAGAGGAACGACAGCGCCCCGTCGGGCACGCGCGAAAGCACCTCGAGCGCGTCGCCAAGGTGCAGCCGGACGTTGGCGAGCGGCGAATGCGCGCCGTGGTCGCCCGAAATGTGCACGAGCGCCTGCGCGACCCCGTTGATGAACGGCTCGCAGCCGACGAACCCGTGGTCGGGCAGCATGTCGGCCCGCGCGGCGAGGTGCTCGCCGCCGCCGAAGCCGATCTCGAAATGCAGCGGCCGGTCGTCGCCGAACAGGCGCTCGGCCGTGACCGGCCCTTCCGCGGGAACGGCTACCTGCGGCAACAGCGTGTCGATCAGCGCCTGCTGCCCGGACCTCAGGGCCTTGCCCTTTGAGCGGCCGTAGAGACGGTTGAGTGTGGTCGGATCGCCGGGTTTGTGCGCGGTCATGCGCCCCGCGCTTGGCGCCCGATCGGGCGCCTGTCCAGTCCGGTCAGTTGCGCGTGTCGACCGCGATCCAGTTCACTTCCCAGGTCGTCCCGCCGTCGGCCGAGAACGCCTGCTCGAAGCGCGCCTCGTTCGGCGACGCGCGGGTGATCAGGAAGCGCACGAGGATCGCCCGCCCATCGAGCGTATCCGAGCCGTAGAACGCGCCGCGGCCCTGCTCGTCGAAGCCACCGTAAACCGGCGCCGTCAGCGTACCGTTGGCGAGGCTCGCATAGTGGATCCCCCATTGCCGTGCCTGCGGGTTGTACAGCCTCAGCGACCCGCCTTCGATGCGCCCGGCCTGCCCGGCCACGGCCAGTTCGACGAAATTCGCCCGGCCGCCGAGCAGCGGCCTGACCACGCTGGTCCCGACATATTCGGCCCACTCCGGCGCCTCGCCCGACAGCGGGTTGCGCAGGACCCGCACCCGGGTCGTCCAGGTGCCGATCTCCCAGTCGAAGTCGCGTTGACCGTCCGGAACGGCGACGGCAGCCGCCGATCCGCCCGGCTGGGCCAATGTCGGTTGAGCAACGTGCACCAGCGCCAGTGCGAGCACCGGAAGCATGCGACGGAAGGGTGCGTTCATTGCCCGCAAGGCTAGCGAAATGCCGCCCCAGGGCAAGGCCGCAACTCAGCCTCCGTGCCGCCGCAGCGACCACAGGATCAGCAGCATCGCCGGTGTTCCCATGATGCCGAGCACCGTCGCCGCGATCAGCGCTGCGCGTTGGCCGTCCGCACGGAACACGCCGTTCGCGCGATCGTGCAGGCCGAAGCCGAGCCCCGTCGCCAGCAACACGCCGAACACCGCCGCCGCGATCCAGGCCGCGGTCACGAGGCGGGCCCGGCGGCGGCGTCCGTCGCTCTCCTGCGGCATCCCGAGCAGGGGCGT
The DNA here is from genome assembly GCA_044506565.1 of Sphingomonadales bacterium. Taxonomy (GTDB): domain Bacteria; phylum Pseudomonadota; class Alphaproteobacteria; order Sphingomonadales; family Sphingomonadaceae; genus Croceibacterium_A. The sequence goes on from JBIQKN010000063.1 coordinate 5,975, forward strand.
GACATGCCGCACCAGCGCGCGGGCCTGCGCCTCGTCCGGAGCCGGGAAGCGGAACTCGCGCTCGGTGTGCACCAGGCGATCCCGGCTGCTCATGTTGTGCACCCAGATCTGGCCATAGCGCAGGGCGACGCTCCCCGGCGGCGCAGCGCGCGCCTCGATCGAACGCGCCGACGGGTACTGTCCCGGGGCCAACCGCCAGCAGTGCCCACCGACGACCAGCATGTCGCCCGCCCAGCAAACCTCGATCCCCCGCGCCCGTTCGCCCCCGGTCGGCCGCCATTCGTTGACGATCCCGTTGCGCCGCTCCCATTCGCGGAACGCGGCGATGTCCGCAGGTCCGGCGAACCAGCGGCCCGTGGGGTTCGCGCGGACAGCCGCCGCCCGCGCCCTCGTCGCCAGCGCCGAGGGGAGGAGCGGCAGCATCAGCAGGAGGCCGATCACGCCCGCTATCACCGCGGTCGCGTGCCCGGGCTGGTAGGGATCGATGCCGCCCGCGTCGAACCATCCCCAGGCAGCTGCGCAGGCCGCGAGGGCGCTTGCCCCCGACAGGCCGATCAGGTTGGCTCGATACCGCATGCCCCCCCGCGTCGTCGCTCCCGCATCGTGCTGCGCGGCGATCGTGCCATCGCACCCGCACCCCCGCAATCCGGACGCCAACGAAAAAGCCCCGGGGGAGGCCCGGGGCTTCTCGGAATTTCAGGTAGACGACAGGAGCTTCAGGCCGCTTCGACCTCTTCGCCCGGTTCGCGGAGCACGTAGCCGCGGCCCCAGACGGTCTCGATGTAGTTCTCGCCGCCGCACGCGCTCGAGAGCTTCTTGCGCAGCTTGCAGATGAACACGTCGATGATCTTGAGTTCCGGCTCGTCCATCCCGCCGTAGAGATGGTTGAGGAACATTTCCTTGGTCAGCGTGGTGCCCTTGCGCAGCGAAAGCAGCTCGAGCATCGCGTATTCCTTGCCGGTCAGGTGGACCCGGGCGCCGTCGACCTCGACGGTCTTGGCATCGAGGTTGACCGCCAGCTTGCCGGTGCGGATGACCGACTGCGAGTGCCCCTTCGAGCGGCGCACCACGGCATGGATGCGGGCGACCAGCTCGTCGCGGTGGAACGGCTTGGTCACGTAGTCGTCGGCACCGAAACCGAACGAGCGGATCTTCGAGTCCATCTCGGAAATGCCCGAGAGGATCAGCACCGGAGTCTGCACCTTGGCCACCCGCAGCTTCTTGAGCACGTCGTAGCCGTGCATGTCCGGCAGGTTCAGGTCGAGCAGGATGATGTCGTAATCGTACAGCTTGCCGAGGTCCAAGCCTTCCTCGCCGAGATCGGTCGAGTACACGTTGAAGCCTTCGGTCGTGAGCATCAGCTCGATCGCCTTGGCGGTCGTCGGCTCGTCTTCGATCAGCAACACGCGCATTGCGGTAGCCCCCTTCAAGCTCCTGGTAACTGCCCGCTAACGGGTGTTTCCCGGAATTAACCAACCCGTCTCTCAACGAAAAAGGTTAATTTTCCCTTTAACGATTGTGCGTTCGCCCCGAGTCTTTTTGGCAACAGGGCATATGGCAGCCTGCCTTTCTTACCGGGAGCGGGGGGGGCCGCGTCATGCCACCCGGGCGAGCTTCTTCTGGCGGCGGCGCTGGATCGAGGAGCCGATCCCGATCGCCTCGCGGTATTTCGCCACCGTCCGGCGCGCGAGGTCGAAGCCCTTCTGGCGCAGGAGCTCGACGAGCTGGTCGTCCGACAGGATGTCGTTCGGATCCTCGGCATCGCACAGCGCGCGGATCTGCGCCTTGACCGCTTCGGCCGAAACCGCGCCCTCCCCGTCGGCCGAGGCGACGCCGCTGGTGAAGAAGTACTTCAGCTCGAACGTCCCGCGCTTGCAGTGCAGGTACTTGTTCGAGGTCACCCGGCTGACCGTGCTCTCGTGCAGCGAGACTGCCTCGGCCACCGCGCGCAAGGTCAGCGGCTTGAGCTGCGAGACCCCGTGGCGGAAGAAGCCTTCCTGCTGCTTCACGATCTCGGCGGCGACCTTGAGGATGGTCTTCTGGCGCTGGTCGAGCGCCTTGATCAGCGCCTTGGCGTCGGCCAGCTTCTCGCTCAGCCAGGACTTCGAGGCCCGGTCGATGCAGCCGTTCCTGAGCTCGACGTAGTAGGACCTGTTGACCACCAGCCGCGGCAGCGTGGCCTCGTTGAGCGCGATGTCCCAGCCGCCGGTGTCGCCGGACACCAGTATGTCGGGCACCACCGGGGCGCGATCGCCGGAGCCGAAACGCAGCCCCGGCTTGGGATCGTAGCCGCGCAGCTCGGCGAGCATTTCGGCGAAGTCCTCGTCGTCGACGTCGCACATCCGCTTGAGGCGGGCGAATTCGCCCCGTGCCAGCAGTTCGAGATTGTCGATCAGCCGCGCCATACACGGGTCGTAGCGGTCGGCTTCCCTGGCCTGCAGCGCGAGGCACTCGCCGAGCGTTCGCGCCCCGACCCCCGTCGGGTCGAGCGACTGCACCACCGACAGCGCATCCTCGACGCAGGCCAGCGGCACGTCGAGGTCGGCGGCGACTTCGCGCAGCGGCGTCGCGAGGTAGCCGGCCTCGTCGAGCAGGCCGATAAGGTGCCGCGCCACGAACAGCACGCGCGCGTCGTCGGTGGCGCTGCCGACCTGCGCCTCGAGGTGCTCGGCGAGCGTCGGCTCGTCGTCGCCGCGTTCGTCGATCGCCGGCCCGTCCTCGCCGCCGGCCCCAACGGTGGCCGACCAGTCGCCGGTGTCGCGGTCGCGGTCGAGCGCCGTGGGATCGATGTCGAGCGGGGCGTCGGCCTCGCCTTGACCCAGCGCGATGAGCGCGTCGGCCGGCGCTTCCTCGCGGGGGACCTCGGGCACGGCAGCCGCGTCGGCGGTGATTTCCCCGGCCTCGAGCAGGGGGTTGCTTTCGAGCGCTTCGCCGAGAAAGGCTTCGATTTCGAGGTTCGACAGTGCCAGCAGCTTGATCGCCTGCTGCAGCTGCGGCGTCATCGCCAGCGTTTGCGACTGGCGCAGATCGAGGCGCGGACCCAGCGCCATCGCTCAGCCTTCCCCCACCGAACGCATCACAAGGTAAAGCTCTCGCCCAGGTACAGGCGCCGCACGTTCTCGTCGGCGACCAGGTCCTCGGGACTGCCGGCGAACAGCACCTGGCCACCGTAGATGATGCAGGCGCGGTCGACGATGTCGAGCGTCTCGCGCACGTTATGGTCGGTGATCAGCACGCCGATCCCGCGACGCTTGAGGTCCTTTACCAGTTCGCGGATGTCGCCGATCGACAGCGGGTCGATCCCCGCGAACGGCTCGTCGAGCAGCATGATCGAGGGCTTGGCCGCCAGCGCGCGGGCGATCTCGCAGCGGCGCCGCTCGCCGCCCGACAGCGCCATCGCCGGGCTGTCGCGCAGCCGCGTCAGGTGGAACTCCTCGAGCAGCCGCTCGAGCTCCTCGGCGCGGACGTTCTTGTCGGGCTCGACCAGCTCGAGAACGCAACCGATGTTCTGCGCCACGGTCATGCCGCGAAAGATCGAGGTCTCCTGCGGCAGGTAGCCGAGCCCGAGGATCGCCCGGCGGTACATCGGCAGCTTGGTGACGTCGACGCCGTCCATCAGGATGCGCCCCGAGTCCGGCCGCACGAGGCCCATGATCGAATAGAAGCAGGTCGTCTTGCCGGCGCCGTTCGGCCCGAGCAGGCCGAGCACCTCGCCCTTGCCCACCGTCAGCGAAATGTCGTGCAGCACCGCCCGCTTGTCGTAGCTCTTGGCGATCGACACCACTTCGAGCCCGCCCTGCGGGATCGGCGGGGAGGCGTTGGCGGGCGCCTCGGCCATCCTGCCGGCCAGCGCTTGCGCGTCGAACGTGTCGTCTTCGAGAGCAGTCATCCCGCGCGACTTAGCATGGCTTTTCACGGTTTGAAGCCCGTTGGCAGGATTCATGCATGGGAAATGCGCCGAACCGACTGTCCCCGATCGGGCGGGTTCGCCCGGTGGGCTTGAACCCGCGGGCACGGAGTGAGATAGTCCGACTCGGGAGAGCAAAGGAGAAAAGCGCATGGATAAGGCGCTGCGGGAGCATTCGGCGACGCAAAGGCGCGCGGGGAGCAAGCTCGACTGGCGGCGCAAGATGAGCGACCATGTCGCCTACGGCCTGCTGGTCTACACCGGCCTGCAGATCTGGGTGACGATGGGAACGTTCAAGTCCGCATCGGGCTCGATCCTGCCCTATTTCGCCTTGATCGTCCTGGTCGTGGCCATCATTCCCGGTTGCCGGCTGTTCGAGAAGCGCTGGGAAGCGCTCAGCGACAGCGAAGCCGCCAATCCCGAACTCGCCGACCGCTTCAAGCGCGACCGGTTGCTCGTCTGGGCGTTCGCCCTCGGCCTGCCGTTCGCGCTGACCGGGCTGTTCCTGGGCATCGAGGCGCTCGGCCTGCTCTGACACCGACAGGCCGGATCGCGGATCCGGCCGCCTAGGCGTCTCCCGCCGCGCGCGCCCGCTCGATCGCCTCGAGCGTTATTCGCCGCGCTTCGGCCGCATCGCCCCATTCGCCGACGCGAACCCACTTCTCGGATTCCAGATCCTTGTAGTGCTTGAAGAAGTGCTCGATCTGCTGGAGCACGATCGAAGGCAGGTCCTGCCGCTCGCCGACGTCCGAGTAGTAGGGAAACGTCGAATCGACCGGAACGCAGACGAGCTTCTCGTCGCCGCCGTGCTCGTCCTCGAGCTTGAGCACGCCGATCGGCCGCGCACGCACCACGCACCCCGGAATGAACGGCGAGCGGGCGATGACCAGCGCATCGAGCGGGTCACCGTCTGGCGAAAGCGTGTGCGGAACGAAGCCGTAGTTCGCCGGATAGCGCATCGGCGTGTGCAGGATGCGGTCGACGAACAGCGCGCCGCTCTCCTTGTGGAACTCGTACTTCACCGGCTCCCCGCCGGTCGGCACCTCGATGATGACGTTGAGGCTTTCCGGCGGATTGTCCCCGACCGGGATGTATTCGATTCGCATGGATGCTCGCTTCCGTAAGGTGGAAAGGCACCCCTCCCGTGTTTTTGCGCGGCCCCTAGGGCATGCGCGCGGCGATGGCGAGAGGCGAATTGCGGGGTCGCCGGAACTCGGGCATCGTAAGCGGCACGAAGCGGCAAGAGCGCCGGCAGGGCGCCGCACGCCGCGGGAGAAGGAGCGCAAGGATGCACGTAGGCCTGGCCACCGGGTTCGCCCATCAGGGAGGCCGCAGCGGCCCCGACGCAGAGTTCGTCCGCGAGGAGATCGAACACCTGCTGCTTGCGGAGGAGCTCGGGTTCGATTCGGTTTGGATCACCGAGCACCATTTCTCCGACTACTCGATGTCGAACGACCCGCTGCAGCTGCTCACCTACATTGCGGCGAAGACCCGGCACGTGAAACTCGGCACTCAGTGCATCATCGTGCCGTGGCACAACCCGGCGCGACTGGCCGAGAAGATCGTCAACCTCGACATCCTCTCGAACGGGCGGGCGATCCTCGGCTTCGGCGGCGGTCTGGCGCAGCACGAATTCGCCGGGCTCGGGATCGACATGAACAACAGCCGCGACCTGTACAACGAGGGGCTCGAACTGGTCTGCACCGCGCTCGAGACGGGCGTGATCGAAGGCGAAGGCGCCTACGGCAGGATCGCCCGCAGCGAGCTGCGCCCACGGCCGGTCAAGAGCTTCGAGGGGCGCAAGTTCTGCGGCTCGCTGTCGGGCAATTCGATGTACACCGCCGCGCGGATGGGCTGCGGTAACATGGTGCTGATGCTGCCCCAGCGCGGCAAGGACGTCCCGCCCGACAAGTACACCGAGGTGTGGAAGGAAGTGAACGGGCCCGACTCGAGCCCACCGCCGCCGATGCTGAGCGGCAACTACTACGTCGACGAGAGCGCCGAGTACGCCGAGGTCCAGGGGCGCAAGTACCTCGGCAACACGATGCGCGCGGCGATCCGGAACTACCACCTCGATACGCCGGGCGTATTCCCGACGATCAAGGGCTACGAGCACTACGAGAAGATGGTCCTCGCCCCCGAGGCGATCGAACCCTACGTCGAGGACTTCTCGAAGGGGGCGGTGACCGGCACGCCGCAGATGATCCTCGAGCGGATGTGGGAGCTCAAGGAAATATACAAGCCGCAGGGCTTCTTCCCGCACGTCTACTTCGGCGGCATGCCCAGGGAGGAAGCGCGCAAGAACATCCACCTGTTCGCCGAGAAGGTGCTGCCCGAGCTCAAGAGCTGGGAAGCCGAAGCGTCGATCGACGACCGCTTCCTCGAAGCGGCGGAATAGGGACGAAAGGGCCCGCTACCGCGTCCGGGGCTCGAGCAGCCGGTCGAGCCCCGTCTCGCGCCCGCCGACGCGCTCGATCCACGGATAGCGCAGGCCGCCGTGGTAGCCGATCGGCACCTCGAGGTAGCGGTCGCCGCGCTTGACCAGCAGCTCGATCGCCCCGCTGCCGTCCTTCATCGCGGTGATCGCGCGTTTGAGCCGGTCAGCGCTGTAGGCCTCGCCGTCGACCGCGACGATCTGCGTCCCGCGCACCACGCCGGCGTCGAACGCCGGGCTGCCCCACAGCGACATCGTGACCTCGCCCTTGGAGTCGACGTTGATGCCGAGCGAGTTCTGCAGGTTCAGGTAGCCGCCGCCGGCCATGCGGCCCTTTTCGTAGGGATTGGGTTCCTCCTTCCACACCAGGCGGTACCCGCCCAGCTCGACTCCCGCGAGCGGCGGCGGCTGCGCCGGTTCGCGCAAGCGCGTGGTGAGGAACGCCGCCCAGTCGTATGGATAGACCGCGTCGAGTTCGGCGACGACGTCGTCGAAGCTGTAGGTCCGCTGGCCGAGGTCGCCTTCGCCCGCGCCGAAGAAGCGCCGCGCGAAGTCGTCGAGTCCGCGGCGGCCGTCGGTGCCCTGGCGGATGATCTGGTCGGCTTCGAGCCAGACCATCAGCCCTTCGCTGTAGTAGTCCTCGCTGCGGCTCATCGACGAATGCGGCAGCGGGCGCCGCGCGTTGGTGATTGGGTCGGCCGTGGTGTCCTCGACCGAACGCCAGCCGCGCCCGGCCTGCATCGAATAGAACCCGGCGTTGTTGGCGATCGCGCCGAGCACGACGTCCTTCGGCTGCACGCCCGAGCGCGCGGCGAGGATCCAGCCCCAGAACTGCGTCTGCCCTTCGTAGAGCCACAGCAACTGGCCGCGCATCGGTTCGCGGTAATCGGGCGTCCACAGGCCCTCGGGGCGGCGGTACTTGCCGTTCCAGCTGTGCACGAACTCGTGCGGGATCACGTTGCGGCTCCAGGCGAGCTCGTCCCATTTGAGGAAGGCCTCGGGCTCGTAATCGTTCTCGCTCGAGCGCTGGTGCTCGAGGCCGATTCCGCCGAGCCGATCGGTCAACGCGAGCAGGAAAGTGTAGCGGTCGAAATGACCCGGGCCGAACGCCGCGAACGATTCCTCGACCAGCTTGCGGAACGGGACGAGGTGCTCGGGCTTCGCCGCGAGCAGCCGCGCCTCGTCGGCGACGACGCCGATGCGCACTGCGTGGCCGAGATCCCACTCGTCGGCGTAGGCGCCGGCGAAGATCGGCGAATCGACCAGCGTCTCGTAGTCGACGGTGTCCCAGGTCACCCGGTTGCCCTGCTGCCGCTGCCCGTCGAGCGCGGTGAACACGGTCCAGCCCTGCGGGAAGGTCACCGTCGGGGTCACCCGGATCTGCCGGACATAGTGCCCCGCCGGATAGAGGCTCATCGCCTCCCACTGCAGATTGAGCATCTCGCGGGTCATCGTGATCCGCCCCTCGCTGGTCTGCAGCGGCGAGGTATGAACGAAGCTCGCCGTGACCTCGCGCGCGCCTTCGGGCAGCGGCACGCGGAAGGCGTAGACCTCGACCGGATCGCGGGTCCACGTGGCCGGGCGGCCGTCGACCTCGAAGCGCAAGTCGGCGAGCAGGTTCATCGGGCCGCGCGGGCCGTGCTTGCCGGGGAGCCACTCGGGCAGCTGCAGCACCATTTCGCGCATTCCCGGCGGCACCGGGATCGTCTCCCGCACGCGGTAGATCGCGCGCTCGAGGTCGGTCGCGTCGATCTCAAGCGTAATCGTCCCGGGGAACGGCACGTCCTGCGCCGCGGGGATCGCCGGGGGCAGCGGAGCGGCGAGCGGCGCGGAGCGGACTTCGTTCTGGGCGGAGGCGGCAGGCGCGAGCAGCAGCGCGGCGGAGAGGGCGGCGGCCAGGCGGGCTTTGGTCATCCGCCCGTTCTGGCGGCATGCGGTATCGTGTGCAACCGCCGCCTCGACGAACGGGTTGCCCGCGAACACTTCCCGCCCCTCCACCGTCATCCTTAACTTGTTTCAGGATGACGAAGAACGAGGGGCGGTTTCAAACCACCCGGCTTTGGGATAAGCGCCGCGCCACAATGAGCAGGCCAGCATGAGCAGGATCGAGACCCCACGCCCCATCCGCGGCACGCAGGACATCTTCGGCGACGAGGCCGAGGCGTTCGCGCACGTGGTCGAGACCTTCGAGCGGGTGCGCAAGCTGTACCGCTTCCGCCGGGTCGAGATGCCGGTGTTCGAGCGCACCGAGGTGTTCAGCCGCTCGCTCGGGGAGACCACCGACGTGGTCTCGAAGGAAATGTACAGCTTCGATGACCGCGGCGGGGAATCGCTGACGCTGCGGCCCGAGTTCACCGCCGGGATCGCCCGCGCCTACCTGACCGACGGCTGGCAGCAGTACGCCCCGCTCAAGGTTGCCACGCACGGCCCGCTGTTCCGCTACGAGCGCCCGCAGAAGGGCCGCTACCGCCAGTTCCACCAGCTCGACGCCGAGATCATCGGCGCCGCCGAGCCGCAGGCCGACGTCGAGCTGCTGGCGATGGCCGACCAGCTCCTGAAGGAACTCGGCATCGCCGACGGGGTGACGCTGCAGCTCAACACGCTGGGTGACGCGCCGAGCCGCGAGGCCTGGCGCATGGCGCTGGTCGAGCATTTCCGCGAGGCCGAGGACGCGCTCAGCGAGGACTCGCGCGAGCGGCTGCACAAGAACCCGCTGCGCATCCTCGACAGCAAGGACCCGCGCGACCAGGCGCTGGTCCACGAAGCGCCGCGGATCGACGATTTCCTCTCGGGCGAGGCCGAGCGCTATTTCCTCGCGGTATGCGACGGGCTCGATGCCGCCGGCGTCGCCTGGCACCGCGCCCCGACGCTGGTCCGCGGCCTCGACTACTACCGCCACACCGCGTTCGAGTTCGTCACCGACCGCCTCGGCGCGCAGGGAACCGTGCTCGGCGGCGGGCGCTACGACGGGCTGATCGAGACGCTCGGCGGGCCGCACACGCCGGCGGTTGGCTGGGCCGCAGGGATCGAGCGGCTGGCGATGCTGGTGGCCGATGCGGGTAAGGTCGCGATCGACGCGCTCGACGTCGTGCTCGCGGTCGAGGACGACCGGGCGCTGCAGGTGGCGCAGCAGGCGCTGGCGCAGCTCCGCCGCGCCGGGTTCGCGGCCGACATCGTCGCCAGCGGCTCGCCGCGCAAGCGCTTCGACAAGGCGGTCAAGATGGACGCGCGTGTCATCCTCGGCTTCAATCATGACGACAGCCAGGTCGTTCGCGCACTGCGCGGGCCGGACGAGTGGACGGCCAAGATCGACGAAATCGTCACCCCGCTGGTGCTGGCGCAGGCCTCATGACCCGCGCTCTCCTTCCACGTCACCCTGAACTTGTTTCAGGGCCCATCTCTCGTTTGGCGCGGAGCAC
>JBIQKN010000064.1:0-12469 GCA_044506565.1 Sphingomonadales bacterium
AGCCGCCCTCCAACCCCGGCATCCCGCCACGGCGGACGTAAAGAGCGGCTTCGCCGCAATCGGCACCTCTCCGCGTCTCCGCGTCTCCGCGTGAGAAAAGATCCTCCCCACGCCCACCGCGGACAGCCTCGAAATGCCGGCCCGCGCCGTGCCGTCCAAATCTCACACAAAGCCACAAAGCCACCCCGCGCAACGCGGAAGGCCTGCACGCCCCCTTGGTGTCTTCGTGTCTTCGTGTGAAAAAGACTCCCCCGCACCCCCGCCGCAAGAGCCGCAAATTATCCCCGCCGAATCATCCCCCCTTGCCTTCGAATCCGCTCCGTGATTCCCTATCTAGGAGGTTCGCTGCCAACCCGCGCGAACCCACGGAGACCACAACATGTCGCTGCTCGAAGCCCGCAAGACCTACAAGCCCTTCGAATACCCGTGGGCCTACGAGTTCTGGAAGCGGCAGCAGCAGATTCACTGGATGCCCGAGGAAGTCCCGCTCGGCGAGGACTGCCGCGACTGGGCGCAGAAGCTCTCCGATCACGAGCGCAACCTGCTGACGCAGATCTTCCGCTTCTTCACCCAGGCCGACGTCGAGGTACAGGACTGCTACCACGAGAAATACGGCCGCGTGTTCAAGCCGACCGAGGTCAAGATGATGCTGGCGGCGTTCTCCAACATGGAGACGGTGCACATCGCCGCCTACAGCCACCTGCTCGACACGATCGGCATGCCCGAGAGCGAGTACGGCATGTTCCTCGAGTACGAGGAGATGAAGGCCAAGCACGATTACCTGCAGGAATTCGGCGTCGACAGCGACGAGGACATCGCCCGCACGCTGGCGATGTTCGGCGGCTTCACCGAGGGGCTGCAGCTGTTCGCCAGCTTCGCCATGCTGATGAACTTCCCGCGCTTCAACAAGATGAAGGGCATGGGCCAGATCATCTCGTGGTCGATCCGCGACGAGAGCCTGCACTGCGAGGGCATCACCCGGCTGTTCCACGCGTTCTGCCAGGAGCGCGGCTGCCTGACCAAGGCGGTCAAGGAAGACATCATGGACATGTGCCAGAAGACCGTGCGGCTCGAGGACGCGTTCATCGACCTCGCGTTCGAGCAGGGCCCGGTCCCCGGCATGACCGCCAAGGAGATCAAGCGCTACATCCGCTACATCGCCGACTGGCGCCTCGGCCAGCTCGGCCTGCCGTCGATCTACATGGTCGACGACCACCCGCTCCCGTGGCTCGCCCCGCTGATCAACGGCGTCGAGCACGCCAACTTCTTCGAGACGCGCGCGACCGAATACTCGAAGGCCGCGACCAAGGGGAACTGGAACGACGTCTGGGCCAGCTTCGACGCGCGGCAGAAGGCCAAGGGGGCGGCGGCGAACGAGGCCGACGAGGGCGATGGGCCGGGGTTGTTCGGGGATGCGGGCGCGGGGGCGCAGGCGGCGGAGTAGAGAGCAAGGTTTCAGCGGGCGCGGCCGATTCGGGGATGTAATTGGGATTACGGTGACAGTGCAATCATCCCCGCGGGCCTCGGGGGTGACTGCACTGACCCACCCCCGGCTCCTCCCGCAAGCGGGAGGGGAGGGCCACCGCCATGCTGAATCGCGGCCCGAGTTTCCCCTCCCGCCTGCGGGAGGGGTTAGGGGTGGGTCAGTCCGGCAAACTCAGCGTTGCACCAGCCCCGCCCGCAACCGGCAAACCTCCTCGCGGATCGCCCACACCACCCCCTCGGCGTTCCGCAACGCATCCTCGTTGCGAAACCGCAGCACGCGATACCCCTCGCGCGCGAACCAGCGATCGCGCGCGGCGTCGCGTTCGGGCTGCAGGTCGTGCGAGAAGCCGTCGAGCTCGATCACCAGCTTGAGCTCGCGGCACAGGAAGTCGGCGTAGAACGGCCCGACCGGCATCTGCCGGCTGAACTTCGTCCCTAGCTGCGAACGTGAGATATGGCACCACAGCGCGCGCTCGGCCGGGGTGGCGGCGTTGCGCAGCGCGCGGGCGCGGCGCGTGTTGCGGGGTTTCCAGGTGGGAATGGGCATAGGTGCTGACTGGCCCACCCCCGGCCCCTCCCGCAAGCGGGAGGGGAGGAGACGGCTCCACATCGGATTCGTCTCCCTCACCGCCGGCGTGCGGCCGTGCCGGTCCTCCCGGCCAAGGCGATAAGTGCTTCGCAGACCTTCGCGCCAGAGCGGCGCGATGGATCAGATGATTGCCTCGTGACGCCCTTCTTCACCCGGCCGGGTCACGGCAACAATGCACCAATCCCGGCCCTACCTAGACGGACCGGGCAATAGCGGTCGCGCTTGCATTCCGATGCCGTGCACCTAGCGTGCGCGCATGTTGCAATATCGCATCGCTGCCGCCTTGCTGCTGGCAACCGCCGCCTTTGGCCCCGCCTTCGCGGCCGAACCGCAAGACGATGAACAGGCCGAAGAACTGTTACCTGCTACGGAAGACGAAGCAGGCGACAGTGACGAACCGCTCAATCTGAGCGCGTTCATGGCCAGCCTGCTCGGCGAAGAGCCGATGTCCGAGGAGGACCTGCAATCGGCGATCGAGGCGGCGTCGGCGTATCCGCTCGGCAGCGAACGCAATCCGGTTCGCGCAGATGGTCCGCCCGGCGAGCGCGCCTATCTTTCGCGCCTGCGCTGCCGCGACTTGCGGCCCCCGACATTCGAACGGCTCGGTAGTGGCGGGGCGTCGCCTTTCGGCGGCATCGTCGACATCTACAAGGTCGAATGCAGGGCCGGCGATCCCCCCGAGACCAGGGTTTACATGGACATGTATCATGCCGGGCACTTCGAAGAAGAAGCCGTGCCCGGGTTCGGCATCACCGGCGGGCGCGTCGCGCGCTAGCGTGCGGATCAAGGGTGGCAGATCAGGCGCGGGCTACCGCCTGCGCCGCAGCAGAATTGCACCACCCGAGCCACAGCCGCACCCCGCCCGGCACGCCGACCTCGCACAGCCGCCCCTTCTCCGCCGCGCCGCCCAGCGCTCGCACGAACGTCACGAACTCGCCCCAATGCGCGTCCTCGGCGCTGAAGGTCTCGACCAGCGTGACCCCCAGCCGCGCGTGATAGCGCTGCGCCTCGAACAGCACGGCGCACGTGCGGTGGAGCAGCTGGTAGCGGAGGCCCGCCACGTGCGCGCGGTCGTCGGGATCGAGCCCAAGGATCCGGCACAGCCGGGCGATCCGCTCCCGCTTGCGAGCGCTGCACCCAGGCGCCAGCTCCTCGCCGATCAGCTTGCCGAACGTCTCGTTGACCTTGGCCTCGACCCCCATCACCGCAAGTCCGCCTCCGGCGAGCCCGAGCACCGCCATGAGGTCGGTCTGGCTCCCCTGGGCGGCGTCGCCGAGCGCCGTTTCGCGCTCGAAGAACGCGTCGACCAACTCCGCGCCGCGGAACGGTTCAGCCGTGTCGAGCACACGCGCGACGTCGGGCGGCAGTGCGTTGTGCCGCCACCAGTGCGTCGCCAGCGCCTGCGCCGAATACCCCTCCTTCCAGTGCCGCGCGCCCTTGCCGAGGTGCGGGATCACATCCTCGGGCCGCTTCATCGGCAAGTGCAGGTTGACCGGGCGCATCGCGCGGGGTGGCCTCACACCCACCAGCTCCGCGCATTCCTCATCGGCACGCGCTGCTGCGCGTTGACGATCACCATCGCGCAGCGGACCAGCAGCAGCACCGTCAGCCCGAGCAGCCCGCCGCCGCAGACGACGAGCCCGAAGGCCTGCACCGCATCGGGCATGGTGCCGTAGTCGGTTTCGAACAGAGCGATCGCCGCGAGGCCCACGGCGGCGATCAGCGCGTAGCCGCCGAGGCCCATCCAGAACGTGCGGATCAGGTAGGTGAACTGCGAGTGCTGCCACTCTGGCAGCGGCTGCCGCCGCCAGACGTAGGCCAACACCACACCCATCGGCGCCGAGACCACGGTGAAGTACGTCGTCAGGTACAGCAGGCTGACCAGTGTCGGCCCGTTGACCTGCAACGCGCCCGTCGATGCCTCCGGCTGTTCGCTCATCCCCCGTTCTCCCTCGCGGCGAACCTAGGCGCAATGAGGAACCAGGGGAACCCGCAAGCTCTCTTCGCGCCTTGGCGCCTTCGCGCGGAAAAACTCGCTCCCGCGACAACACCCGGCTAGCCGCCCCATCCGCGCCGCGCTAAGAGCTCCGCGAATACAGGGGGTCGCACTCATGAACATCGCTCGCCGTTTCGCCGCGAGGCCGCTCGCGCTTGTCTCGCTCGCGCTTGCGGCGCCGCTCGCCGCCGCGCCGCTTTCGCCCGACGCCGGGGATTTCGCCGGCGAGGGCACGCTCGACGACGGCGAGGCGCAGGGCACCTGGCAGGCCGGCGGCACGCTCGCCGACGGCGAGATCTCGGGCACGCTCACGGTCGAATTCGGCGGCAAGGCGATGACGGTGACGATGCGCCCGGGCCCGGCTACATGAGCGGCTACTTCGACGGCGGGCCGAGTGTCTCGGGCCGCTTCGCCGGCACGCTGCGCTGGGGCGCCGCGGCGGCGCAGGCGCCCGCGGCGGGCACGCTGCCGACCGCGCGGCTGCTGTGCGGCTACCGCGAGCGGATCGGCGGGATCGCCGCCGGCGACATCGCCACCTACGAGAACCGGCCGAGCCTGATGGGCTTCCTCGAGCTGTCGCTCGGCGGCACCTACCGCACGCAGCAGGGCGGCGGCCGCTTCACCCGCGAGGGCAACGCGGTGCGCCTGGCCGACGGTCCCTGGGCCGGCGCGCTCGGCCGGCTCGAGCCCGACAACGCGGGCGAGCCCGCGGTCTACTTCGAGCGCGAGGACAACCGCCGCGCCGACGGCACCCCGATCGTCGATCCCTACCGCACGTTCTGCGTGAAGCAGCGCTAGCCCGTTCCCCGCCGGCTCGCGCCGCGGTGCGGCGGCGCGGGAAATCCGCCGGGGCCATGCCGGACCTCCGGCCGCGCGCTCGCTCCGTTCAGTCCGGGCCGGAGGGGCTGAACCGGAAATTGAGGCTTTCGACCCACTGCTCGTCGAGGCTGTCGTTGATCGTCGCCTGCTCGGCGTTGAACGCATCGACCGTGTCGAGCGTCGGGGCGCGCAACCGGGCGACTTCGACCCGGCGGGCGAGCGCATGGAACGCGCGGTACCGGCGGTACGAGAAGTTGCCCTTCTCGTTCAGGCGCAGCTGCACGGCGACCGTCGCGCACAGGGCCGGCAGCAGCGCGACGGTGCCGACCCACTGGCGCGGGACCTCCTCGCTCCACAGGGCCATCACGCCTGCGGCGATGCTGCCGGCGACCGAGAGGATCATCAGCGAGTAGCTGACGAAGTAGTAGCGCCGGCCGCGCGCCCTCGCGTGCCGCGCGCTTTCGTCGCATCGCTCGACCATCCGCGCGAGCATTCTTCCGGCATCGTCGTCAGCCATCGCGCCGTCTCCCCACTGCCGGCAGTCTGCGCGCCGCGCGAGCAATGATCAATGCGACGGCAGCGCCGCCGCGCCGATCCCGGTTACCCTGGCGGGCCACTCGACGGGTCCTGCCGCGCTCAGGGCCTTGCCCGTTTCCTCACTTTTCCCCGCAAGCCCCGCTCATCCGGTCCATCATCGCGGCGTATTCCTCGATCGGCGGCAGCTCCATCCCGGCGCGCAGCTCGGCCAGCCGCTCCTCCTCCTCGAGCGGCCGCAGCGGCCGCACGTCGCCCTCGCACGCGCCCCACTGCGTGCCGTAGCGTTGCTTGCCCGTGAGCTTGAGCATGACCCGGTCGTAAAGGTAGGCATAGTTCGGCTTCGACACCTCGCCCTCGGCCACCAGCGGCTCCATCAGCCGCAGCACGCGGGCCTGGAACACCGGGTCGGCGTCGGCGTGCTGGGTCAGCAGCCAGGCCGCGCTCGCGCCCTTCTCGCCGACTTCGGAGATCGTCGGCCAGCCGTTCTCGGCCACGCGCGCCTTGAGCCATTCGGTGTTGGCGTGGTCGCTCCGGGCCGCCGCCAGCCACAGCAGCGTGCGCAGCGCCATCTGCCCGTCGGGCGACAGCTCGGGCACGTCGGCCAGCGGCTCGCGGCCCCAGTTCACCGCCAGCCGCAGCATCTGCTCGCCGATCGTCCGCGCCGTCAGCGCCTCGCCGTACGTGGCGGCGTTCCCCATCGCCCGTTGCTCGGCCAGCCGGGCCGCCGCGACGTAGGTCTGCGCGATCGGCCGCGCCTCGCGCAGCGCGGCCTCGAAATCGGCGAACGGGCGCGTGAAATCGAATTGCGGCGGCATCGCCGAGCAGTGCGTCAGCGCGAAATAGCCCTCCTCGAGGTCGGGCGCGTCGATGCCCATCGCCGCCAGCTCCGCCACAGCCGCATCGCGCGCCGCGCGGCGGCACCCGGCGGCCCACTCGGTCGCCGCCCGGAATGTCGCGCTCTCCTCGGCCGAAGCCCCGGCAAACAGCCCGCGCGCCCAGCCGTAGTTGCCCGGCTCGAACCGCCCCTCGACGACATAGCCCGCGAGTTCGGCAGGCGGCGGCGGGTCGTCCGCCGCACAAAGCATCGCCGCGGCAAGCGCGGCCACGGCCATCCGGACAGTCCGCATCGGCTCCTCCCCCTCGAAGAGCCCCCATCGTGCGCGCCCCGACCCGCGCTGGCAAGCATTGTGGGAGTCAATGGGGCAGGAGAGTCGGCTCCTCAGCAGCGGAAGGCGCGGAGATTTCGCTGTCCTACATGTTCATTTTATGTTCCACACTTTCGGATGGAACGACTCCGCGCCACGTCCCCGCATGTCAGCCGCCGCATGGGTACACCCGCCCCTTTCGCGCGGAATCCGTGCCCTGTGCCCTTTTCGGGTCCAAGGTCTTGAAACGGCGGCTTTTCACGCGCCGCCGGCGATGGGCACAGGCTGTGCCTTGTGAGCCCTTTTCGCGGCGCTTCGGGCACCCCTCACCGCCCCACGAACAGGAACCCCGCCGCCGCCAGGATGCACGCGAACGCCGCGACGTGGCGCCAGCTCAGCGCTTCACCGAGCACGAACACCATGAACAGCCCGGACACGGTCAGCGCGATCGCTTCCTGGGCGATCTTGAGCTGCCCGGGGGTCCAGCCGCTGGCATAGCCGATGCGGTTGGCCGGCACCGCCAGCATGTACTCGATCCCGGCGAGCAGCCACGAGATCAGGATCACCCAGCCGAGCGGGCGCGCGCTAGCGACCTCGGGACCGCCCTTGAGGTGCCAGTACCACGCCACCGTCATGAACACGTTCGACAGGGTCAGCAGCACGAGCGTCGGCATGCGCGCTTGTCGCTCGCCGCGGCGCGCCGCGCCAGCGGGGCGCGCGCGATTTTCCACTTCGGCGATGCGGGGGCGCGCAGGCGGCAAAAGGGCGGCGGCATCGCTGCCGCCGCCCTCGTTTGCGCGGACCTGGGGACTGTGCGCCTAGGGGGGGGGCGCGGTCCGCAACTGGCGGACGTCAGAGTCCGTTCGGGTCGGTGTCGGCTTCGGCTTCCGCCTCGGCCCCGGCCGCCGCGTCGCCGGCGGGGGTCTGCGCGGTCACCCCGGCATCGGCTTCGGCACCGGCCTCGGCATCCGTCGCGTCCTCGGCCGTGTCGGCCGTGTCGTCGACGGTGTCCCTCGCCGCGTCGGTGACGTCGGTCGCGGTGTCCGTCGCCCTGTCGGTGGTCGAGGTGACCGTATCGGTGGCGCTATCCGCCGCGTCGCCGACGCCGTCCACGCCGGCCCCGGCCGAGCCGGTGACCGTGCCCGGGGCGCCCGTGACGGCGCCGGTCACGTCTCCGGCGACCTGCGCCTGCGCGGCGGCGGGAACCAGCAGCGCCAGCGCTGCGGCGGAAATCAGGTACTTATGCATGTGCAACCCTCCTCGTGGGATTCGTCGATGCCCCGAAGCTCGTATGCGCGCCGGGCCGTGCGGTGCCCGGAAACGCGGCTGGTTGCGCCTCGCGCAGGATCAGCCGTGCTTCACGTCCCCGCGTTTATCCTACGTTCAGCTTCGCGGGCCCCCGACGGCTTGCGGCTTGGCGAAAGCCGGCAGCCGTGCGAGGTTGCCCGCATGACTCGGCTCCGCCCGCTCGCGATCCTCGCCGCGGCTCTCGCCGCCCCGCTCGCGCTCGCCGCGCCCGCGCAGGCCTGCACCGTCGAAGCCGGCTACCGCGCGCCGACCAACCTCGAACTCGCCGCCCATGCCGACGCGATCGTGCTCGGCCAGGTCACCGGCGGCTCGGGCGTCGTCCTGCCCGAGAGCACGATCTCCGTGCGCCCGCTCGCCGCGATCAAGGGCCTGCTGCCCGGGCAGGAGTTCAAGCTTGGGGGGATGAGCGTCGCTGCCGACGTTCCGCCGAGCGACCCGCAGGAGCTCGAAGCGGCCCATCCCGAGGCGATGGCCGGCGCCTGCATCCGCCGCCGCTTCGCGCCCGGCGCGACCGTGCTGTTCTTCCTCGACCGCGCCGACGGGCAATGGGTCCCGGCGGGCGGGCCGTTCAGCCGCTGGGCCGAGGACGCCGAGGGGCTCGATTCGCCGTGGGTCCAGCTGACCGCGTTCTACGTCCGCGTTGCCGGGCTCGAGCCCGACCGGCGGGTCGCGCTGCTCGAGGCCGAGCGCGACGCGTTCCAGGCACGCGAGGGCGAGCCGCTGGCGATGGCCTACGCCGCCGACCTCGAGCGCTCGCTCGCGGTCCCGCTGGTCGAGGCGCCGACCGTGCCGGTGCAGACCGGCGACGGCTTCCGCGATCCCGGCGACGTCACCGCGGTCCAGCGCGCGCTCGACGCGATGCGCGCCGACCGCGAGGAGCGCTGAAACCTGCGGGAACTACGGATGGCAGCGGGGCGTCGTTCGGCTGCAATTCCCGGCGTGAAGGAGACCAGACCATGCGATTGAAGTCATTCTATCTCGCTCTCCCGCTTTCGGCGGCCTTCGCCCTCGCGGCCTGCGGCGGCAACGAGGACGCCGAGAAAACCTACGAGGCCGGCGCGACCGACGTCGGCGGCGGCGAGCTGATCGTCACCGACCCGTCCGAAACCGGCATCCCGGTCGACCTGCCCGACACGCCGATGACCCCGGTCCCGCCCGAAGGGTCCGAGACACCGGCCGAGACTCCGAGCCCGACGGCCACCCCCGCCGAGTGATGCGCGCAGCGGTCGCGGCCCTCGCGCTCGCGCTGGGCTGCGCCGCCTTGCCGGCGGCGGCCTGCAGCCCGGCGCCGGGCTACCGCATGCCGTCGAACCTCGAGCTGGTCGCTGAGGCCGACGCGATCCTGCTCGGCAAGGTCGTCGCCGGCGAGCTCGACCCCGATGGCGACCCCTTCGCCAGCACGATCACGATCCGCCCGCTCGCGGCGATCAAGGGCCCGCTGCCCGAGGGCGACGTCACGCTCGCCGGAATGATGCTGAGCCGCGACGCCGGGCCCGAGTTCGCCATGCTCAGCAACCCGACCGAGTTCGCCCGCGCCCACCCGGTGGGCTACTTGGGCGGCTGCATCCGCTACGTGTTCCCGCTCGGCACCACCGCGCTGTTCTTCCTCGAGCGGCGCGACGGCGCGTGGGCCCCCGCGGACGGCGTGTTCGTCCGCTGGGCGGAGGACGTGACCGGCCCCGACGCGCCGTGGGTCGAGCTGGTCCGGCTCTACCTCGCCGCGCTCGACCGGCCCGAGGCCGAGCGCTCCGCCTGGCTCGAGGCGCGCCGCGAGGCGCTGCGCGCGAGGGCGGACGACCCGGTCGCCCAGCTGATGGCCGCCGACATCGGTCGCCAGCTTGGCGAAACTCCGGCCCACGACGTCCACGTAGTGCTCGACGATGCCGATCCCGCCGCGGCCGAGGCGGCCATCGCGGCCGAGATTCGCCGCTTGCAGGAGGGGGCGATCGAAGCCGGCAACTGACGACGGGAACCCGGCCCGCGGGCTCGCGCGTTGTCCTGGCATGCCTTCGACCGTCATCCGCCGCTTCGACTACGATCCCCGGGGCCGTTCGCTCGCCGTCGAATTCGTCAGCGGGCGCTGCTACCGCTATCGCGGGGTGCCGCCGGAAATCGCCGCGCGGTTCCGCAGGGCCTTCTCGAAGGGCCGCTTCTTCAACGCCCACGTCCGCGACGCCTACCCGTTCGAGGAGCTGACCTCCGACGATCCGGACTGGGCGCTCGCCTACTGACACCCGAGAGGAGACGCCGAATGCGAACCCAGGACGAAGTCGCCGCGATGGCCTGCCCGGTCTGCCGCGTGCCGCTGGCGATGAGCGACCGCCAGGGGATCGAGATCGACTATTGCCCGCAATGCCGCGGCGTCTGGCTCGACCGCGGCGAGCTCGACAAGATCATCGAGCGTAGCGTGCCGCAGGCCCTTGCCGGCAGCGGCGGCCCGCGCCCGTCCGAGCCGCTCCATTCGGCCGGCGGCGCCGGCCCGTGGTCGCCCGGCGGGCTGACCCACGGCGGCTACGGCCACGGCCACGGCGGCAAGCCCGACAAGAAGCGCAAGTCGTGGCTCGAGGAGATCTTCGACTAGAGCTCTTCCGGAGGATCGACGATCCCCAGCGCGCGGGCGCAGCCGTAGCTGTCGAACATCTCGAGGAAGTGCACCGCGAGGCCGTCGCGCACCGTCCACACGTCGACCTTGGGGCCGGAGACCACGCGCAGGGTCTTGAGGTTGCGCCACGCGGCGCGGCCGACCCAGACGATCCGGTCGCCGCGCGCGATGAACCCGTCGGTGCTCGCGTCGACCATCTCCCACTGCTCGGCGATCGCGGCAAAGTAGGCGATTGCTGCGGGCTTGCCGAGGAACGGCCCGCGCATATCGTCGAGCAGCGAGGCTTCGAGGATCGAGTGCAGTTCGATGTCGTCTGCGTAGAGAGCGAAGAAACGGTCGGGCGAGCGGCCCCGCGTCTGGTGCCATGCTTCGTAGGCCGCGACGAGTCGCGGCTCGAACTGTTCCATGCGGCCCGCTTTCTATATGTCCGACGACGCCCCGTGGCGCCGAGTAACACGGAATCCGCGGTCGCGCGAGCGTGCTTGCGCAACCCTATGCATGGCCCCGACAAGCCGCTAAGGCGCCGCTCCATGACCGCGCCGCAGGACAACGAAACCGGGCAGATGCTCGCCAAGGCGGAGACGCTGATCGAGGCGCTGCCCTATTTCCAGCGCTACGCGGGGCGCAGCTTCGTGGTGAAGTACGGCGGCCATGCGATGGGCGATCCCGAGGCGGCGCAGGACTTCGCGCAGGACATCGTGCTGCTCAAGGCGGTCGGCATCAACCCGGTCGTGGTCCACGGCGGCGGCCCGCAGATCGGCGCCATGCTCAAGAAGCTCG
The DNA here is from genome assembly GCA_044506565.1 of Sphingomonadales bacterium. GTDB lineage: Bacteria > Pseudomonadota > Alphaproteobacteria > Sphingomonadales > Sphingomonadaceae > Croceibacterium_A. The sequence continues at coordinate 11,262 of JBIQKN010000064.1, forward strand.
GCGTGGAATCGAAGTTCGTCGACGGCCTCCGGGTGACCGACAAGGCCACCGCCGACGTCGCCGAGATGGTCCTCTCGGGCGCGATCAACAAGGAGCTGGTCGGCTGGATCGCCCAGGCCGGCGGCAAGGCGATCGGCCTCTCGGGCAAGGACGGCGGGCTGTGCGTCGCCAGCAAGGTCTCGCGCACGACCAGGGATCCCGACAGCCAGATCGAGCAGGCGGTCGACCTCGGCTTCGTCGGCGAGCCCAAGGCGATCGACACCACGATCCTCGACACCGTCAGCCAGGCCGGGATGATCCCGGTGGTGGCCCCGATCGGCGCGGGCGAGAACGGCGAGACCTACAACATCAACGCCGACACGATGGCCGGCGCGATCGCCGCCGCGCTCGGCGCCGCGCGGCTGTTCCTGCTGACCGACGTCCCCGGGGTGCTCGACAAGCAGGGCGAGCTGCTGACCGACCTCACGCCGGCGGACATCTCCCGACTGACCGCCGACGGCACGATCAGCGGCGGCATGATCCCCAAGCTCGAGACCTGCGTCCACGCGGTCGAGGCCGGGTGCGAGGCGGCGGTCGTGCTCGACGGGCGCGTGCCGCACGCGATGCTGCTCGAATTCTTCACCAGCCGCGGCGCCGGCACGCTGGTGCGCGCCGCATGAAGTGTGCGGCTCTCCCGCTCGCGGCCCTCGCGCTGCTGGCCGGCTGCGAGGCGGAGCAGGAGCCGGCCCCCACCCCGACGGCGAGCGAAACTCCGATGCCGGCCGCCCCGGAGCATCTGAACGTCGAGGATTTTCCTGCTCTCGCGAGCAAGGAATGCGTCGACGTCGTCCAGTTCTACCTCGAGGCGATCGGCGGCCACGAATGGGCGCAGGCGGCGCTGGTGTGGAACGACCCGGCGCTCGACGCGGCCCGGCTCGAAGCGGTGTTCGGCGGCTACGGCGAGCCGCAGGTCGAATGGACCGACCCGTTCGTCGAGGGCGCCGCGGGCTCGCTGTTCTGCTCGGTCGCCGGCAAGCTGACCGACGCACAGGACCCTGCGAAGCCGCTGACCGAGGGCACGCTGCTGCTGCGCCGGGTCAACGATGTGCCCGGCGCGACGCCCGACCAGCTGCGCTGGACCCTGCTGTCGAGCACGTTCGTCGAGCGGCTCGAACGCGGCCAGGGCGGCGAGCCTTGATGCACCGCCCCCGGCTCGGCTAGGCACCGGC
>JBIQKN010000064.1:12569-15639 GCA_044506565.1 Sphingomonadales bacterium
GCCGATGCAGGGCAACCGCTTCGATCTCGGCGGCCCGCGCCGGGGCGTCGACCGGGCGTTGCTGCGCGCCAACCCGTCGAAAGTCGTCGCCACCGAACTCGCCTTCGCCCGCGCGGCGCAGGAGAAGGGCCAGTGGACCGCCTTCGCCGAGTACGCGACCGAGGATGCGGTGATGTTCGTTCCCGAGACGGTCAATGCGCAGGCCTGGCTCAGGGGCCGCGCCAACCCGCCGCAGGCGGTGCGCTGGCAGCCGCACCAGGTCTGGTCGAGCTGCGACGGTTCGCTCGCGGCGACCAGGGGCGCCTGGCAGCGTCCCGACGGCAGCGTCGGTTACTTCACTACCGTCTGGCAGCGCCAGGGCGACGGCGAGTACCGCTGGGTGATGGACCAGGGCGACGTTCTCGCGGAGCCGCTCGAAGCGCCCGAGATGATCGGCGCCGAGGCGGCGGCGTGCGATTCACAGCCGACACCGCCGGCGGAGATGCTGGCCGGCCCGCAGGATGCGATCCGCAGCGGCGCGGCCCGCGACGGCACGCTGCGCTGGCACGCCGTGGTGCGGCCCGATGGATCGCGCAGCGTGGTCGCCCGCTACTGGGACGGCGAGGAATGGCAGACGGCGTTCGAAGACCAGGTCGCGGCCGGCGGCTGACGTGATCGAACTGTTCCTCTCGGCCTTCGTCACCCTGTTCGTGGTGATCGACCCGCCCGGCTGCGCGCCGATCTACGCCGGCCTGACCGCCGGCGCGACCGCCGAGCAGAGGCGGGCCATGGCGCTCAAGGCGTGCCTCATTGCCGGAGCGATCCTTCTCGTGTTCGCGCTGTTCGGCGAGCAGCTGCTCGGCGCGCTGCATATCGAGCTCGACGCGTTCCGCATCGCCGGCGGGATCATGCTGTTCCTGATCGCGCTCGACATGGTGTTCGAGAAGCGCACCCAGCGGCGCGAGGAGCGCGCCGAGAAGGTCCGCGTGACGCCCGAGGTCGAGGACGTCTCGGTGTTCCCGATGGCGATGCCGATGCTCGCCGGCCCGGGGGCGATCGCCTCGATCATGCTGCTCACCGGCAGCGCCCAGGGCACCCCCGGCACGCTCGTCGTGCTCGCCGCGCTGCTCGCCGTACTGGTCCTGACGCTGCTCGCGCTGTGGGCCGCCAGCCCGCTGATGAAGCTGGTCGGCGCCGGGGTCGAAGCGGTGATCACCCGCCTGCTCGGCGTCCTGCTCGCCGCGCTCGCCGCGCAGTACGTGATCGACGGGATCCGGGGCAGCGTCGCGCCCTGAAGCCCTCTCCCCTCCAGGGGAGAGGGTTGGGAGAGGGGAAATTACTGCAGCGTCACACGCCCCTCGTCGGGATCGCTGCGGCCGAAGAACTGCATCAGCTGCACCAAGAGCTCGCAGCGGCTGCGCAGGTCCGGCGCTTCGAGCAGCGCCTGCTTGGCGGCCGCATCGAACGGAGCGATCTGGCTGACGCCGTTGATCAGCGCCACGTCGTCGAGCCGTTCGACCGAGTCCCAGTCGATCGCATAGCCCTGCAGGTCGGCGAAGCGGCGCGATTCGCGCTCGAAGCTCGCGCGTTCGGCCGGACTGAGGGATTCCTCCTCCGGCTCGGCGAGGAGCTCGGCTTCGACCTGGCGGAACGGCGTCGCCACGTCGAGTTCGCGCAGCACCCGGAAGCGGGCCTCGCCCTCGAGCACGATGTTGTAGCGCCCGTCGTTGAGCGCCTCGACCTCGCCGATCAGCCCGACGCAGCCGATCGCATAGAGCGGGGCGCCTTCGTCCTCGGTCTGCGGCTGGATCATCGCGATTCGCCGGTCACGCGCCAGCGCCGAGCCGACCAGCGAGCGGTAGCGCGGCTCGAAGATGTGCAGCGGCAGCTGCAGCCCCGGAAACAGGATCGCGCCCGCGAGCGGAAAGATCGGCAGGCGCACGGCGGTCATGCGCTCAGCCGAACAGCAGCAGCGAGAGCTTGCGGCGCTGCGCCGCGACCCACGGGTCCTCGAGCCCGACCGCCTCGAAGATCTGCAGCAGCTTGGCCTTGGCCGCGCCGTCGCTCCACTCGGGCTCGGCGCGGATCATGCCGAGCAGGGTCTCGGCGGCCTCGTCGCGCTGCCCGGCGGCGAACGCGGCCTGGGCGAAGTCGAACTGCGCCTGCATGTCGGCGGGGCGCTCGGCCGCCGCGGCGCGCAGCGCCTGCAGCTCGCCGTCGTCGACGCCGCTGCCGGCCAGCTCGAGCGCCGCCCCGGCCTGCGCGACTACCGGATCGCCGCGCAGCGCTTCGGGCAGCGCGTCGAACGCGGCCTTCGCCTCGTCCCGTCGCCCCGCAGCGAGCAGCGCGCGGATCAGGCCCGACTGCACGCCGGCATCTTCGGGTGCCATCTCGGCGATCTGCGCGAAGATCGCGGCGGCCCGCTCGCCGTCGCCTTCGGCGAGGACCTGTTCGCCCATTGCCACCAGCGGAGCGATCTCCTGCTGCTGCTGGCCGCCGGCGGCGATCGGCAACTGCGCGAGGATCTGGTCGAGCATCTGCCTGAGCTGCGATTCGGTCCGCGCCGGGGTCAGGTCGGCCACCGGCTGTCCCTGGAACATCGCGTAGACCGTCGGGATCGAGCGTACCTGGAACTGCGCGGCTATGAACTGCTCCTCGTCGACGTTGAGCTTGGCCAGCACCACGCCCTTGTCGGCGTACTCGGCGGCGACTTTCTCGAGCACCGGGGCGAGCGCCTTGCACGGGCCGCACCACTCGGCCCAGAAGTCGAGGATCACCAGCTTGTCGCGCGAGGGCTCGACCACGTCCTTGCGGAAGCGCTCGACCGCCTTCTGCTCGTCGAGGTTGAGACCCATGCTTGCCACGTCGCTTACCCTCTCTCGTGTCGTCGCGCGCACCGCGTGCGAAGCGCCTAATGTGGCCCTTGGGGGGGATTTGTGAAGGGCGCAAGGTTTGCCCTTGCGGCCCCCGCAGCCCTTTGCTAACCGCGCGCCTCCCACCGGAGCGCCACGGCGCACCGGACGCCGGTGAGCGGGCGTAGCTCAGGGGTAGAGCACAACCTTGCCAAGGTTGGGGTCGAGGGTTCGAATCC
>JBIQKN010000158.1:0-2320 GCA_044506565.1 Sphingomonadales bacterium
TGCTGATCGACGACGTCGCGGTCGACTTCCCCGACATGAAGATCATCCTCGCGCATCCGAGCTGGCCGTGGGTCGACCAGAGCCTCAGCATGGCGTTGCACAAGACCAACGTGTTCATCGACCTCTCGGGCTGGAGCCCGAAGTACTTCCCCAAGCAGGTGATCCAGTACGCGAACACGCAGCTCAAGCATAAGATGCTGTTCGGCAGCGACTTTCCGCTGATCCATCCCGACAAGTGGATCGCCGCGGCGCAGGAAGTCGGCTTCCGCGAGGAAGTGATGCCGGGGATCATGAAGGACAACGCGGCGCGGGTGCTGGGGTTGGCGTGAGGCCCTCGTTTCCGCGGCAGCGGAACCTGATAGAATGATTGCGCAGAGGACGCAGAGAGGGCGATTTCTCGACCTCTGCGGTCTCTGCGTTCTCTGCGCGAAATCGTTATTGGATCCCCGCTTGCGCGGGAATGACGAGGGAGGGCCGGGTGCGTGATCCTGAGGACATCCGGGCGTGGCAGCGGCTGTCGAAGCGGGTGACGACCTCCGGCCGGCTGCAGGCGCGCGATCCGGCGCGGCTGGCGGCGATCGGGGTGCGGCGGGTGATCAACCTGGCGATGGCGGATCATCCCGAGGCGCTGCCCGGAGCCGAGCAGGCGTTTGCCGACGCGGGCGTGGCCTACACGCACATCCCGGTGCCGTTCGACGCGCCGGACGAGACGCATTACCGCGCTTTCGTCGCGGCACTCGAGGCGGTCGAGGGGCCGGTGCACGTCCACTGCATCGCGAACTGGCGCGTCTCGGCGTTTTTCTATCGCTACAACCGCGCTTGCGGGATGCCCGAGGCTGAGGCACGGGCACTGATGGAGCGGCAATGGTCGCCCGAGAGCAACGAGCACCCGGATGCGCCGGCCTGGGCCGCGTTCATCCGCGGACAGGCTCACGGCGAACGGGAGAGATGATGGATTTCCACGGGCAGCATATCGTCGTCACCGGCGGGTCGAGCGGGATCGGGCTCGTCACCGCGCAATTGCTGGCGAACCGCGGCGCGCGGGTCTCGCTGATCGCGCGGCGCCAGGAACTGCTCGACGAGGCAGTGGCGGGAATCGGCGAGCACGCCGCGGGGTTCGCGGCCGACGTCGGCGACAAGGCGCAGCTCGAGGCCGCGCTCGACGCGGCGGCGGCGCATTTCGGGCCGGTCCACGGCCTGTTCGCCAACGCCGGGCTGACCGGCGGGTTCACCCCGGCGGTGGCGTTCGACCCGGAGGTGTTCGAGCAGACGATCCGGGTGAATCTGACCAGCGTGTTCTGGGCGATCCAGAAGGTCCTGCCGGCGATGATCGAGGCGAAGAACGGGGTGATCCTCGTCACCGGCTCGATGGGTTCGAAGCGCGGCATGGCGATGAACCCGGCCTATGTCGCCAGCAAGCACGGCGTGCTCGGGCTGACCCGGGCGATTGCGGTCGAGATGGCGCCGCACGGCGTGCGCGCGAACTGCGTGATACCGGGCTTCATCGTCACCGAGGCGCTCGAGCGGATCCCCGCCGAGCAGAAGGGCAAGATCGCCGCGCGCGTGCCGCAGCGGCGGATGGGCACGCCAATGGAGCTGGCCGAAGTCGCCGCGTTCCTGCTCAGCGACGCGGCGAGCCACGTCACCGGGCAGGACTGGGCGGTCGACGGCGGGGTGCTCGAGAGCATCGAGGTGTGAAGCCCTCTCCCCTGCAGGGGAGAGGGTGGGGAGAGGGGCACAGGCGCAGCGCTGGAGCCCCCTCTCAACTGCGGCTAGGCAGCAAGCTGCCAAGCCTTCGTATCTCTCCCCTGAAGGGGAGAGAGCATGGCAAGCGAAGGAGAACCAAGAATGCGCGCATGGAGGCTTCCGGCCGGATCCGACGGGTTCGACAAGCTCACGCTCGAGGAGCTGCCCGATCCGGTGCCCGGCCCGGGCGAGGTGCTGATCCGGATCCGCGCCTGCTCGATCAACTACCGCGACTTCGCGGTCGCCGCGGGAAAGTACTTCGGCGGTGCGCTCAAGGCGCCGGCGATCCCGCTGAGCGACGGGGCCGGGGAGGTCGTTGCGGTCGGGGCGGAGGTCACGCGGTTCAAGAAAGGCGACCGGGTGCAGGGCTCGTTCTTCACCCAGTGGGAGGACGGCCCGCCGCGGCGGAGCCCCGCGCTCGGCGACGGGTTCGCGCCGGGGATGCTCGCCGAGCTGGTGGTGCTGCCCGAGGCCGGCGTGGTGCCGATGGCCGCGAGCCTCGACTACGCGCAGGCCGCGTGCCTGCCGTGCGCCGGGGTGACCGCGTGGAACGCGCTCTACGAGGGGCCGCGCG
>JBIQKN010000065.1:0-15362 GCA_044506565.1 Sphingomonadales bacterium
TTGAGGTGCAGGCCCTGGATTTCCTTCTTGGTGATCACGTTGATCACGCCGGCGATCGCGTCGGCGCCGTAGGTCGACGACGCACCGTCACGCAGGATCTCGATCCGCTCGATGATGGCCTGCGGAATGGTGTTGAGGTCGACGAAGTTGCGCTGGCCGTCGTCCGCGAGCGGGTACGGCGCGAGGCGCAGGCCGTCGGCGATCGACAGGGTCGACTGCACGGTCAGGCCGCGCAGCGCCGGCGCGTTGGCGCCCGAAGCGAAGTTGAAGCCGGTGTTCCAGCCCTGCTGGATGGTGCCCGCGTTGTTCGCCGGGATGCGCTGGATCGCCTCGGCGACGGTGTTGATGCCGCGTTCGGCCAGCGTCTCGGACGACAGAACGGTGACCGGCGACGGAGTTTCCGTGTTGGTGCGCGAGAACAGCGTGCCGGTGACGAGGATGACCTGGTCTTCCTCCTCTTCCGCGGCAGCTGCCGGGGCGGGGGTGTCCTGAGCGAATGCCGGTGCGCCGGTCAGCGCAGCGGCGAGCGCGAACGAAGCCGCGCCTGCCCGAAGGGCAGTCAGAGTAGATTTTTGCATTGCAGTCCCTTTTCGCAATGGGGCGCCTCTCGGCGCCGCATCCACCCGTAATCCAGCTGGTGAGGTCAACGAGGCCCAATGGAATCGGGCCGATCGCCACAGGCCGACCGGAGATGGATGCCCGTTCCTGCCCCATGCCCGCGGCGACCGCAAATTTCTTGGTTGCAGAGGCAACAACTTTGCGTTGCAGGTGTAACCAAACCGCAACAGCACGGATTCATACGTAGAAACATGTGGTTAGCACGGCGGCTGAAATTATGTTTCATCCGTAACTGGGCAAGTTTCACGGAGCGGCCCGGTTTTGACATAAACCCGGTGTGCGTGCCATGGATCGCGCAATTGACATTGTTCCTTGTCTGTTCCACCCGGGGCCGATGTCTCAGACCGTGACCGACCGCGCCCTGCCCGAGGATGCCCGCAGGGCACAGGCCGTCGCCCGCGGCATCTGCCGGCTGCTGGCGCGCAACGACATCTGGGCGCTCGCCGAGATGCCGCTCCGGAACGGCCGCCGGGCCGACCTGATGGGTATCGATCCCCGGGGCCACGTGGTCATCGTCGAGATCAAGACCGCGCGCGCCGACCTGCTCGGCGACGGCAAGTGGCCCGATTACCTCGAGTTCTGCGACCGCTTCTACTGGGGGCTCTCGCCCGAGCTCGACCGTTCGTGCCTCGAGCTGCCCGAGTTCCTGCCCGAGTGCTGCGGGGTGATCGTTGCCGACCAGTATGACGCCGAGATCGTCCGCCCGGCACCGAGCCGCCCGCTCGCCGCCGCGCGCCGCCGCGCGGAAGTCGAGCGGCTCGCGCGTACCGCGCTACGGCGCCAGGTCGTCGGGCTCGACCCGCATTGCGCGAGCTGGGGCTACGGACACGGCTAGCACTGGCGGTCGCGCGGCCGCCGCGGCATAGTCGCGCCCATGGCAACCGCCGCCCTCGTTTCAGCCCTGGCCATGAGCGCGATCGTCGCAATCCGCTACCTGCTGTCGAGCGGACTGTTCGCCTGGCTGACCCGCCGGCTTCACCCGGGCCTCTACGGCGGTCTCGCCCCCCAGATCCGCCGGGAGATCGGCTGGTCGTTGGCTTCGGCCGCGATCTACGGGGTGCCGGCGGGGATCGTCGCCTGGGGCTGGCAGCAGCGCGGCTGGACCCTGATCTACACCGACCTCGCGGCCTGGCCGGCGTGGTACCTGCCGCTGTCGCTGCTGCTCTATCTCGCCGCGCACGACACCTGGTTCTACTGGACCCACCGCCTGCTGCACCGGCCTGCGTGGTTCCGCGCCGCCCACGCCGTGCATCACGCGAGCCGGCCCCCGACCGCCTGGGCGGCGATGAGCTTCCATCCGCTCGAAGCCGTCAGCGGCGCGGTGGTGATCCCGGCGCTGGTGTTCGTGGTCCCGATCCACGTCGGCATGCTCGGCCTCGTGCTGGCGATCATGACCGTGATGGGGGTCACCAATCACATGGGCTGGGAGATGTTTCCCCGCGCCCTCGTCCATTCCCGGCTGGGAAACTGGCTGATCACCGCCAGCCATCACCAGCGTCATCACGACGAGTACTTATGCAACTTCGGCCTATACTTCCGTTTCTGGGATCGCCTGTGCGGCACCGATCGCGGCTTGTCCTCGCGCTTGGCGGCCTGAGCCTCGCCGCGCTGCCGCTGCCCGCCGGTGCCGGCGGCGGAACGGCGGTGACGGTCGAGGTGACCGGCCTGCGCTCGGTCGAAGGCGTCGTGCGGGCGTGCATGACGTCGCACCCCGACCGCTTCCCGCGGTGCCGCGGCGACGCCGACGCCTATGCCCTCGTGGTACCGGCCGGGGAGCGCGTCACGCTCGCGTTCGCCGACGTGCGGCCCGGCCGCTACGCGATCGCGCTGCTGCACGACGAGAACGGCAACGGCAAGGCCGACCGCGCGCTCAGCCTGATGCCGCGCGAAGGGTACGGATTCTCGCGCGACGCGCCGGTGCGGATGGGGCCGCCGAGTTTCGAGCAGGCGGCATTCGAGGTCGGCCCTGCGGAGGTTCGGCAGACGATCCGGATGCGCTACATGCTCTAGCGCCACCGGCGCGTCGCGGCGTCACTCCGGCACGGCTTCGACGCGGCACAACTTTACCGTTAATTTACTATGTTGCGCCGATATGGCCCGACCGAGGAGACCTAGGGGGCTTATTCGCATGGATACGATGCGCGGCAATTTCGGGTCGCTCGCCGAATCTGACAGCTACGATCCGGCGGAGGACGAACCCGTGCGCGAAACACCCCCGGCTGGGATCGGCCAGGACGAACGGCGCATGCAGGTGCGCGCCTACAACCACTGGGCGGGCCTGCTCGGCGACCGCAATTTTCCCGCGATCGAGGACCTCGAACCCGAGAACCTCCCGGACTTCGGCCCCTACAGCGTGCTTCTCGACTTCTCCTCGGGCATCGAGAATCCCGGAATCGCGTTCCTCGGCGAACGTCTGGCGGCCGAATGCGACATCGCCGACGGCGAACTGAGCACGCTCGCCGACGTGCCCAGCCGCTCGCTGCTGAGCCGGATCACCGACCACTACATGCAGATCCTCGCCAACCAGGCGCCGATCGGGTTCGAGGCCGAGTTCGTCAACCAGCGCGGCACGACGATCGCCTATCGCGGCATCCTGCTGCCCTATTCGAGCGACGACGACACGATCGACTTCATCTACGGCGTGATCAACTGGAAGGAGCTCGCCGATGCTGAGACGGCCGACGAGTTGCTGCTCGAGATCGACCAGGCGCTGCAGCCCCGGCTCTCGCCGGCTCCCGGTCACGTGGCCCAGGGAGAACTGACCGACTGGGCCGACGGCCCCGGCACCGAGCCGGCGGACGATTCCGTCGACGCTTTCGCTGCCCCCGCCGAAGAGCCTTCGGCCGGCGGCGCTCCGGATATCGAGCGCCGTGAGGTCGAGCCGCACGAAGACGGCGGCCTGCCGCTGCCGAGCTTCGGGATGGCCGACGAGGACGACGACGGCGGCAGCGCCTCAGCCCGGGACGAGGACGACGAGGAGGAAGAGCGGGGCCCGCGCTTCGGCTCGCTGCTGAAGATGCCGATCCAGGTGCCGCAGACGCCGCTCGACCTCAGCGAGTACGCGCCCGGAGTGTCCTTCGACCAGGACTTCGAACGCCTGCCCGACGGGGGCCTCGAGGGCGAGACGGAATCGCTCGTCGCGCCGGTCGACGAGTTCGCCGACCCCGCTTTCGTCACAGACTTCGAGGCCGAGACCGGCCCGTCCGACGACACCGGACCGGCGCCGCAAGTTCCGGTCGCGACCGGGGACCAGGCCGAAGCCGACGTCGGCGATGTCGGCGCGACCGAGATCGACCTGCCCGAGATCGACCTGCCTGAAATTGACCCGGCCGAGATGGGCCTCGGCGACTGGCTCGCCGCGGCGCGCGAAATGGCCGTCGCCGCGCGGGGCAGCGAGGAGCGGACCCGCGAGGCGCTCTACGAGGCGATCGGCCGGGCCTACGACTTCTCGCTGGCGGCAACGGAGCAGCCGGAGGAGTTCGACGAGATCCTCGCCGATTCGGGCCTGACGATGCAGGAGCGGGCGCCGATGACGCCCGTGGTCAAGCTCGTGTTCGGCGCCGACTACGACAAGACCCGCCTCACCGAGTACGCGGCGGCACTGACTCACGCGCACCGCCTCAAGCTGCCGCGCGGGGCGCTGTCGGACTTCCTGTGCCGCGCCGAAGGCGGGCTCAAGGGCGTGGTCAAGGCCGAGCGCCGGCTGCGCCGCGAAGAAGCCGGCAAGGCCGTCGAGCCGGCCGACGCGCCGCGCCACGCCCTCGCACGCAAGCTTCGCGAGCTGCCGCCGCAGCCGTTCGACGCGCTGCACGCAGAGGGCAGCGAGTTCGCGCTGGTGATGATCCGCCGCACCGACGAGGGCGAGGTGGTCATGCTCGGCGAAGTGCCCGACGATCTCACCCTGGTCGAGCGCGCCGCCCGCCGCCTGCTCGGCTGAGCCGCCCGCGTTCGGGCGCGGGCGGGGCGCCATCTCTTCAGTTCCTGTTCAGGCCGCAATACGCTAGCGAGGGCGCGATGCGACCCCTCGCCAGAGTCCTTGCCCGGCTGCTCGCAGTCCTCGCGCTGCTGGGAATCGTCGCCCAGCCGGCTGCGGCCCAGTCGATCCTGCGCGACGCCGAGACCGAGGCGCTGCTGAAGGACATGGTCGACCCGCTGGTCGAGGCGGCCGGCCTGCCCAGGGGCGCGGTCGACGTCGTGCTGGTGCACGATCCCTCGATCAACGCCTTCGTCGCCGGCGGCCAGCGGATCTATGTCCATTCGGGACTGATCAACGCGGCCGACAGCGCCAACGAGGTTCAGGGCGTCCTCGCGCACGAGCTCGGGCACATCACGGGCGGCCACGTCATCAGCATCTACGAAGGCGCCGGCAAGGCGACCAAGATCCAGCTGCTGTCGATGCTCGCCGCCGTCGGGGCGATGCTCGCCGGCGCGGGCGATGCCGGAATGGCGGCGATGGCACTCGGCCAGCAGGCGGCGATGGGCTCGTTCCTGGCTTTCAGCCGCACGCAGGAATCGAGCGCCGACGCCGCCGCGGTCCAGTTTCTCAAGTGCGCCGGGATCAGCGGCCGGGGCGCCGTGGCCTTCTTCCGCAAGCTGCAGAACCTGGAATTCCGCCACGGCTACAGCCAGAGCGACGAGGCCGGGTTCGCCCGTACCCATCCCCTGACCGGCGATCGCATTTCGCGGCTCGAAGCCGATTTGAAGAGCGACCCCGCCTGGGGCGCACCGGACGCCGACCTCGTGACCCAGTTCGAGCCCTCGCCGGCGCCGCCCGCGCAGGACGCGCGTTCGCCCGCCGACCCGAACTGCGCCGCCGCGCCGATCGCGACCGCGGAACTCGAGCGCCGCTTCGAGCGCGCGAAGGCCAAGCTTTACGGCTATCTGGCCACGCCCGCGCAGACGTTCACCGCCTATCCCGAGTATCTGACCACCACCCCCGCGCGCTACGCGCGCGCCTACGCCTACCACAAGCAGTCGCGGATGGACGCCGCGCTGGCCGAGGCGGACGCGCTGCTCGCCACCGCGCCCGAGGATCCCTATTTCCTCGAGATCAAGGGCCAGATCCTGCTCGAATCGGGCAAGCCGACCGAGGCGCTCGAGCCGCTGCGCCGGGCGACCACGCTGACCGGCAACAACCCGCTGATCGCCAGCCTGTTCGCCCACGCGCTGATGGCGACCGAGGATTCCTCGCACCTTTCCGAGGCCGAACAGGTGCTCAAGGGGGCGGTCGGCCGAGACCGCGAGAACCCGGCCGCCTGGTACCAGCTCGGCGTGGTCTACGGCGCGCAAGGCGACATCCCGCGCGCCCGGCTGGCCAGCGCCGAGCAGCAGATCATGTCGGGCCGGCCGCGCGAAGCGCTGCAGAACGCCGAGGCCGCCGAGCGTGGGCTGCCGACGGGCTCGGCGGACTGGATCCGGGCCCAGGACGTCGCCCTGCAGGCGAGAGCGGAACTTGAACGAACCCGCGACCGCAGATAGGCCGGGGCCCATGCGCCCGATCGTCACCGTGGTGATCGCCCTCGCCGCCGGCTTTGCCGGGGCCGGATTGTGGGACGTGAGCGGGCTCGGCGACCGGTCGACCCGCGCCTACCTGCTGTCCAACCCGGAAGTCCTGCCCGAAGCGATGGAGGTGCTCCAGCAGCGCGAGCAGGTGGCACGGATCGAGCCGCTTCGCAGCGAACTCGAGGCGCCGTTTCCGGGAGCGGTGCTCGGCAACCCGTCCGGGTCGATCACCCTCGTCGAGTTCTCCGACTATGCCTGCAGCTACTGCCGGCAAAGCCGCGAGGACGTCGACGCGCTGATCGCCGCCAACCCCGATCTCAAGGTCGTCGTCCGCGAGTTCCCGATCCTGCGGGCGGAAAGCGTCGACGCCGCGCGGATGGCGCTCGCCGCCGCCCAGCAGGGCAAGTACGCGGCGTTCCACGACGCGATGTTCCGGCTCGGCCCGCCGTCGGCCGAGACGATCGAAGCCGCGGCCAGGCAGGCGGGAGTCGACCTCGCGCTGGCGCGGGCGTCGATCGACAGCGGTACGCTAGACCTGCAGCTCCACGCCAACGCCGCGCTGGCCAGCCAGCTTGGCATCTCGGGCACGCCGGGGTGGGTCGTGGGCGACCGGTTCTTCAACGGCGCCGTCGGTCAGGAAGCGATCGGCGAGGCCATAGCCGAGGCGCGCCGCTCCTGACGGTCAAGCTGCCCTTCGCCCGCCGTTCGGCGGAATTGTCCGGGGCCCGGCCCGGCGCGGCGGACCGGGGGGCCTCGATCGCCATGCTGCCGTTCGTGCCGGCGCCGTTCTTCGCCGACAAGGATCGCGCGTTCTGGCGCCTGCAGCTGATCGGCTGGGGCGGCGCGGGGATGTTCCGGGCGATGACCAACATCGCCAACGGGCGGCCGGAGCAGATCGTGCTGACCCTGATCGCGACGATCACCGGGCTTTCGATCAGCTCGATCCTGTCGGTCGTTTACGGCCGGCTGATGAACTACCGCCCGCTGGTGACCTGGGGCGTGACCGCGCTGGCGCTGGCGGTCGCGGTGGTCATCTCGGCGATGATCAACGGCTGGGCGCTCAATCTCAGTCAGGGGGGCAGCGACACCGGCTTCGCCAAGGCGGTGCTCAGCATGCTCTATCTCGACATGCCGCTGCTCGGCGCCTGGTCGGCGCTGTACTACGCGATCAACTATTACCTCCAGGTCGAGGAGCAGGCCGACCGGCTCGAACGGCTCGAAGCGCAGGCGACCAGCGCTCAACTCGCCATGCTGCGCTACCAGCTCAACCCGCATTTCCTGTTCAACACCTTGAACTCGATCAGCACTCTGGTTCTGCTCAAGCAGACCGAGCCGGCCAATGCCATGCTCACACGGCTATCCGGCTTCCTGCGTCACACGTTGGTCAGCCAGCCTGGCGGGAAGGTCTCGGTGGCGCAGGAGGTGGAAACGTTGAAGCTCTATCTCGACATCGAGCGGATGCGCTTCGAGGAGCGGCTGCGCACGGTGTTCAAGATCGAGCCGGCCGCCGCGCGTGCGAGCATCCCCTCGCTGCTGCTCCAGCCGCTGGTAGAAAACGCGATCAAGTACGCGGTCTCGCCGCAGGAGGAAGGCGCACGGATCAGCCTGACCGGCCAGGCGCTCGGCAACCGGCTGCGCCTGACCGTGGCCGACACCGGCCCCGGGCTCCAGGGCCGGCCGCTGATCCAGCGGCGTTACGACAACCGCAGCAGCGGCGGCGACCCGGTCTCGACCGGCCTCGGACTCGCCAACATCCGCGACCGGCTGGCGCAGACTTACGGCGACGATCACCGCTTCGACATCGTAACCCCGCCCGAAGGCGGATTCACGGTGATCATCGAAGTCCCCTACGAGGTCTACCGCGAGCCCGAGCCGGTTGCGGACGCCTCCACGAAACCTCCGGCCGCCACGGCCGTTACCAACGAGCCCGGCGAACGGGCAGTGGGAACCCAAGCATGACCATTCGTACTTTGCTCGTCGACGACGAGAAACTCGCCATCCAGGGCCTGCAGCTGCGGCTCGAGCCCTATGCCGACGTCGAGATCATCGGCACGTGCGCCAACGGCCGCGAGGCCATCCGCGCGATCAAGACCGAAAAGCCCGATCTCGTGTTCCTCGACATCCAGATGCCCGGCTTCGACGGGTTCTCGGTGGTCAAGGGGGTGATGGAGATCGAGCCTCCGCTGTTCGTCTTCGTCACCGCCTACGAGGAGCACGCGATCCGCGCGTTCGAGGCCAACGCGGTCAACTACCTGATGAAGCCGGTCGACGACGACAAGCTCGCCGACACGCTCGACCGCGTGCGCACGCGGCTGGCCGAGAAACGCTCGGCCGAAGAGGCCAAGAAACTGCAGGACGTCCTCGCAGAGATCGCCCCCGATGCGATCGAGAACCTGCCGACCGAGGAAGAGAGCGCCGGCCGCTACGAGCGGATGATCAACATCAAGGACCAGGGCAAGATCTTCCGGGTCGACGTGGACACGATCGAGCACATCGAGGCCGCCGGCGACTACATGTGCATCTACACCGGCGAGAATTCGCTGATCCTGCGCGAGACGATGAAGGATCTCGAGCGGCGGCTCGACCCGCGGGTGTTCCAGCGGGTGCACCGCTCGACGATCGTCAACCTCGACCAGGTCCGCCAGGTCCGGCCGCACACCAACGGCGAGTGCTTCCTGGTGCTCGATTCGGGCGCCGAAGTGAAAGTCAGCCGGTCGTACCGCGACGTGGTGGCGCGCTTCGTCCACTGACGCCGCGACAGCCGAGCGAACGCTTGCCCGACACCGCGCCGCGCGGCTAGCAGGCGTGCCGTCGACCATGGGCAGGCGGACAGGGGCCGGGACATGACCGAGTTTGCGCTTCCCGGGTTCGATCTCGCCGCCTTCGTTCGCGCGACGCTCGACGAGGATCTCGGGACCGGCCTCCCCGGCGGCGGTCGCGACGTCACGGCGGAAAGCGTGATTCCCGCCGGGACGCGGTTTGCCGGCGTCATGGACAGCCGCGATGCGATCGTCGTCGCCGGCCTGCCGGTAGCCGCGGCTTTCTTCCGCGCGCTCGATCCCGCGGTCGAGATCGATCTGCTCGCAGCCGAAGGCGAGGAGGTCCCGCCCGGGAGCGACCTGATGCGGCTGTCGGGCAACGCGCGCGCGCTGCTGACGGCCGAGCGCAGCGCGCTGAACGTCGTGCAGCACCTGAGCGGCATCGCCACGCTGACCCGCGCCTATGTGCGGGCAATGGGCGAGACATGCTGCGTCCTGCTCGACACGCGCAAGACGATCCCCGGGCTGCGCCATCTCGAGAAGTACGCGACCCGCGTGGGCGGGGCGCAGAACCACCGCATGGGCCTGTGGGACGCGGCGATGATCAAGGACAACCACGTGCTCGTCGCCGGTGGCGTGGGCGAGGCCGTGGCGCGGGCGCGGGGCGCGGGCATCGAGCGGATCATCTGCGAGGTCGACCGTCTCGACCAGATCGAGCCGGCGCTCGCCGCCGGAGCCAACCACCTGCTGCTCGACAACATGGACCCGGCCACGCTGCACGAGGCCGTGGAACGGGTCGCGGGACGCGCCGCGACCGAGGCCTCGGGCGGCGTGTGGCTCGACACCATCGGCGCGATCGCCGCCTCGGGGGTGGACTACGTCTCGGTCGGGCGGCTGACCCAGAGCGCACCGGCAGTCGACATCGGACTCGATTTCACACCCGAGTGAGATTGCGCCGGCGGCGCGGCCGGGGCACAACGGGCCCAGGCAAGAAGGGGGAGGCACGATGCGCCCGAATTCCATCCTGATGTTCGAACGCCTGTTCCTCGCATCGCTGGCGGGCAGCCTGCTCGGCACCGTACTGACTTTCGACGAGGTGGTGAACTCGGTGGGCGCCGACCCGGCGCTGCGCAACGTGGGGCTCGGCGGCGGCTTCGTGGTCGGCGTGATGGTCGTCAGTTTCGCCGTCTACCTGCTGCTGTGGTACCTGATCGCCCACAAGGCCTCGAACGTGGCGAAATGGATCCTGGTCGTCTTCATAGCGATCGGCGTGATCATGGCCGTGCCGTCGCTGGCCGGTCCGTTCGGCGCGATGCAGTACCTCGGGCTTGCAATCTGTGCGCTGCAGGTAGCCGCCGTCGTGTTCCTGTTCCGGGCAGACGCGGCGGCGTGGTTCAACGGCGACCGGCCGGCCGGCGCCGCGACCTCCGACTGACCGTGCGCGCCGCGGCCGCCCTCGCCGCGGCCCTGGCCTGCATCCCCGGCGCCGCGCTCGCGCAGGCCTACCAGTGCCGCGTACCGCTGGCGGTCGAAGTGCCCGCCGCACCGCGCGACGGGCCGGTGCGGCGCGTTCCGATTACCGGTTACACCCTCGCGCTCAGCTGGTCGCCCGAGTACTGCCGCGGCCGCGAGACGCGCGTCGCCGACCGGAGGCAGTGCTCGGGCCGCGAAGGACGCTTCGGTTTCGTCGTTCACGGGCTGTGGCCCGAGGGACGCGGCGCCGCCTGGCCGCAGTGGTGCCCCGCGAGGGCGCCGACCGGCCGGGAGCTCGCGCGCAACCTGTGCATGGCCCCGTCGGCCGCCCTGCTCGCACACGAGTGGGCCAAGCACGGGGCCTGCATGTCCCCGACACCCGAGAGCTATTTCGGCACGGTCCGCCTGCTGTGGAACGGCCTGCGCTGGCCCGACTTCGACCGCCTGTCGCGCCGCGACGATCTCGACGCGGGCAGTATCCGGCGCGAGTTCGCCGAGGCCAATCCGGGGTGGCAGCCCCAGCACATTGGGCTGGTCGTCAACGAACGCGGCTGGCTCGAGGAAATGCGGCTCTGCTACGACCGGGCGTTCGCGCCGACCCGCTGCGACGCGCGCCGCTTCGGGCCCGGCGATTCGCAACCCGTGAAGATCTGGCGCGGGCTCTAGCGGCGGCGAGCGAAGAACTCTCGCAACAGCGCCGCGGCCGGTTGCTCGCCGATTCCCGGATAGACCTCGGGCCGATGCAGGCACTGCGCCTGCTCGAACACCCGCGCGCCGTGCTCGACCGCACCGCCCTTGGGATCGGCAGCGCCGTAGTAGAGGCGGGCGATTCGCGCGTGCGCGACCGCCCCGGCGCACATCGCGCAAGGCTCGAGCGTGACCCACAGCTCGCAGCCGTCGAGGCGCTCGCTGCCAAGCGCGGCCGCGGCCTGCCTGAGTGCAACGATCTCCGCATGTGCGGTCGGGTCGGCCAGCGCGCGCGGCGCGTTGCGGCCCTCGCCGACGATGGCGCCGTCCCTGACCACGACCGCGCCGACCGGCACTTCGCCGGCCCGCTCGGCCTCGCGCGCCAGCTCGAGCGCGCGCGCCATCGGCGGAGGAAGCGGCCAGCGGGTCACGCCGCCCGCGCTATTCGCCATCGTTGGTTGACGCAAGCGGGCCTCGCCGCTATGCGCGCCGCTTTCCGGGACACCCCCTGAACAAGATTTTCGAGAGACGAACCATGTCGCGCATCTGCGAACTGACCGGCAAGGGCCGCCAGATCGGCCACAACGTGAGCCACGCGAACAACAAGACCAAGCGCGTCTTCCTGCCCAACCTGCAGAACGTGACGCTGCTCAGCGAGAAGCTCGACCGCGGATTCAAGTTCCGCGTCTCGACGCATGGCCTGCGCTCGGTCGAGCACAACGGCGGCCTCGACAACTGGCTGCTGAAGACCTCCGACGACAAGCTCAGCCCGCGCGCACTCAAGGTCAAGCGCGAGCTCAAGAAGGCGGTCGCCGCCTCGGCCTGACCGCCCGCGAATCGACGCCGGATCAACGAGGCGCGCGGTCCGCACCGCGCGCCTTTTCGTTTGGCCGCCACAGCAGCTTGAGCAGCAGCGTGCGCTGGAAGCGCATCGCGTTGTCGTCGGAGATGAGCCAGATCACAGCTTCCCCGTTCGGCAGCGCCTGCACCGCGAGGCCCTCGTAGTTGTCCATCGGCAGCGGGTCGCCCAGGTCGGCCAGCGGCTGCCATTCCCATGCCTCGCCTGCCGCGATGGTGGCCGGATCGGCGATCACCAGTTTCCCGGAGAAGCCCGGTGGCAGGCCCCAGTCGACTCGACGCAGCAGAATGAGCGCGCGGCCATCGGGCAGCTGGGCCATGTCGACCGCGCGGAAGCCCTCGGGTGGATTGAAGCGGAATTCCACCGGCTCCGCGCCCTCCACCGGGTCCGCGGGAAACAGCAGCCCCGGTGCACCTCCGCGGAAATAAGCGGGATCGCCTTCGGAAACGACGATGAACCGGCCGTCCGCCAGCCGCACCATCGCTTCCGGGCCGGAGTTGCCGGGCCAGCCCTGCATCGCCGCCGGCGCGATACGCACCGGCCCCTCGAAGCCACGCTCGTATCGCACGATCTCGTTCGACCCTTCGTAGGCAACCCACAGGCGACCGCTTTCCGGGTCGCGCGCGAGCGCCTCGATGTCGGACTGCCACTTGGCATCGGGCCGGTTGCCCGAGAAGAACGACATACGCGCCGGAGCTCCCTCCCCGAAACCGGGCGGCAGGAGCAGCTTGCGGCCGCGATCGCTGACCGCGAGCAGGGTTCCGTCACCGAGCACGGCCAGCGCCGAATAGCCGTGGAAGTGCCGGTTGTGGCTCTCGAGACGCCAGGCGCCGAGCAGCCGCAATCCGCCGTCGATCCAGCGGCCGGCGGGTTCCGGGGTTACGACGAGGGGCTGGTGGCGATCGCGCGGCGGTAGCGGCGAACGCCACCAGGTTCCCGGAGCGAGCCCGAGCGCGACCAGCGCGACGAGCAGCAGGCGTCGAAGGCCCTGCACTCGCGCGCGAAGGGCCGGCGGCGGCTCCGTTCCCTCACCTGCGACCGGTCCGTGCATCGGGCCGCCATGGCCAGATCGGCCGGGCTTGGCAATGGAGCGGGCGCCGCCGGCTGCCGCTAGAACCGCACCCCGAGCCCCGCCACGACCTGGTCGGTCGTCGCGTCGCCGAAGTCGGCATCGCCGACGTTGTCGTACTTCGAACGGCGATACTCGAGCCGCGCCTCGAGCGGGCCGGGCAGCTGGACCTGGACGCCGCCGCCGAAGCGCAGCCCGCTGGCATTCTCGTCGAGCTCGTCGAGCGAACCCGACGAGGTGAACGCGCGGGTATCGAGTGCGGTGTAACCGACCTTGCCGTAGGCGGCGATGCCCGGGGTCAGCGCGAAGCCCGCGCGGGCGCCGATGTAGTACTGCCCGTCGGCGTCGAGCCCTTCGCGAGCGCCGGCGAAGCTGTCGGGGAATTCGGTCGAGTTGCCGCTGGTGGAGAGTTCGCCCTCCACACCGACGAAGGCGCTGCCGAGCGAGAGGTCGTAACCGGCGCTGATGCCGTAGACCGCGGCGTCGGC
Organism: Sphingomonadales bacterium; assembly: GCA_044506565.1. GTDB lineage: Bacteria > Pseudomonadota > Alphaproteobacteria > Sphingomonadales > Sphingomonadaceae > Croceibacterium_A. The sequence continues at coordinate 13,456 of JBIQKN010000065.1, forward strand.
GTCGGCCGTCACCGACCCGTCCGCCGATTCGACGTCGATGCCCTCGTAGCCGCCGAGCGCGCCCACGTAGAACCCGCCCGGAGCGCTGCTCTGGGCCAGCGCCGGGCTGGCGGAAAGCGCCGCGGCCAGCGCGGTGAGTGCCAGAATCGTCTTCATTCCCAAGTCCTTCTGCATGTGACCATGCCCCCGGGTGGGCGCTTCGGCGGTGGCGTCTTGCCGCCACCTGAACCGCGCGACGACGCGAGTGCCGGGCGCGGCGGGCGGCGCGGTGGCTTGCGCCGCACGGCAGGGCCGCTATCTCGCACGGCGATGACCGCTCCCATCACCCTGACCGTCAACGGCGAGCCGCGCCGTTCCCATGCCGCGACGATCGCCGAACTGGTCGGCGAGCTCGGGCTCAAGCCCGAAAAGGTCGCGGTCGAACGCAACGGCACGATCGTCCCACGCTCGACCCTGGCCGAGACCGCGCTGGCCGACGGCGATGTGCTCGAGATCGTGCACTTCGTCGGCGGCGGGTCGGACGGGGAGGATGACACCTGGACCGTCGCCGGCCGCACGTTCCGCTCGCGGTTGATCGTCGGCACCGGCAAGTATCGGGACTTCGCCCAGAACGCCGCCGCGCTCGAGGCGAGCGGGGCGGAGATCGTTACCGTCGCCGTGCGGCGGGTCAACGTATCCGACCCCTCGGCGCCGATGCTGACCGACTTCATCGACCCGAAGAAGGTCACCTACCTTCCGAACACCGCCGGCTGTTTCACCGCCGAGGAAGCGATCCGCACGCTGCGGCTCGCGCGCGAGGCGGGCGGCTGGGACCTCGTCAAGCTCGAGGTGCTCGGCGAAGCGCGCACGCTCTATCCCGACATGCGCGAGACGCTGCGGGCCACGGAAGTCCTCGTGAAGGAGGGTTTCAAGCCGATGGTCTACTGCGTCGACGACCCGATCGCGGCGAAGCAGCTCGAGGAAGCGGGCGCGGTGGCGATCATGCCGCTCGGCGCGCCGATCGGCTCGGGGCTCGGCATCCAGAACCGGGTGACGATCCGGCTGATCGTCGAAGGCGCCAAGGTGCCGGTGCTGGTCGATGCCGGGGTCGGCACCGCGAGCGATGCGGCGGTGGCGATGGAGCTCGGCTGCGACGGCGTGCTGATGAACACCGCGATCGCCGAGGCGAAGGACCCGGTGCGGATGGCGCGGGCGATGAAGCTCGCGGTCGAGGCCGGGCGCGACGCCTATCTCGCCGGGCGGATGGCGACGCGCAAATACGCCGATCCGAGCAGTCCGCTGGCGGGCCTCATCTAGGAACAAGCCGACAAATTCCGCCATCTCCTTTGCCGGACGTTAACCAAGTTGCGGGACAGTGCCCTTCGACACATCGGAGGGCTGTCATGGCCAAGTCGGGAACCGCATCGCTGACCATCGCCGAGCTGCGCGAGTTCGCCAGCTTCACCGAGGACGAGCAGCTGTTCATCGAGCGCAGCCTCGACATCGGTCTCGGCCGCGGCGACGCGTTCAAGCAGTGGTCCGGCGGCGACGCCGATGCGATCCGCAGCCAGTACCTCGCCTATCGCGAACTCCGCGCGCTGCGCGACCGGATCCCCGGGGAGAGCGCGCTCGACGGCGTGCAGGACTTCATCGGCGCGCTGATCCGCATCACCGCGCAGGACCTCGCGCAGGAGCAGATCTCGAGCTTCTCGGCGTACCGCTTCCTCTACGAACGCCTGCTCGGCGCCAAGGCCCGCCCGTGGCTCCCGGCCGCCTTCTGCGGCGCCGCCGCGCTGCCGCAGATCCGCCCGTGCCGCCGCAAGACCCTGCTCCAGTCGCTCAGCGAAGCCGCCGCCACCGCGGCCGCCTGGTCCGAGCGCGAGCCGTGCTTCTACCCGGAAAAGGTCGAGGCCGAGGCGGCCTGAAGC
>JBIQKN010000066.1:0-15244 GCA_044506565.1 Sphingomonadales bacterium
TACGACTATCCGGTTCCCGAATCCGCCGGGACCGAAGCGCGCATCGCCGAGCTGATCGGGCGGATGACGCTCGAGGAGAAGATCGGCCAGCTGGTCCAGGGCGACTTGTGCTGCATCACGCCCGACGACGTGCGCCAGTACAACCTCGGTTCGGTGCTCAACGGCGGCAACAGCGGGCCGGGCGGCGACGACCTTGCCCCGGCCGAGAAGTGGCTCGAGGCGGCCGACGCATTCTACGAGGCTTCGGTCGACACCAGCGACGGCGGCGTCGGCATCCCGGTGATCTGGGGCACCGACGCGGTGCACGGGCACTCGAACATCGTCGGGGCGACGCTGTTTCCGCACAACATCGGACTCGGCGCGGCGCACGATCCCGAGCTGATCGAGCGGATCGGCGCGGCAACGGCGACCGAGATCCGCGTCACCGGGCAGGAGTGGACCTTCGCCCCGACCGTGACCGTGCCGCAGGATTTCCGTTGGGGCCGCGCCTACGAGGGCTATTCGTCCGACCCGGCGCTGGTCTCGTCCTACGTCGGGGCCATGGTGCGCGGGCTGCAGGGGCCGCCCGACGGGCAGAGCATCATCGAGCGCGGCAAGGTGATCGCCTCGACCAAGCACTTCCTCGCCGACGGCGGCACCGAACGCGGAGTCGACCAGGGGGATGCAAAGATCAGCGAGGAAGAGCTGCGCGACATCCACGGCGCGCCCTACGGCCCGGCGATCGAGGAAGGCGTCGCGACGGTCATGGCCAGCTTCTCGAGCTGGCAGGGCCGCAAGATGACCGGCAACCACAGCCTGCTGACCGGTGTGCTCAAGGAGCGGATGGACTTCGGCGGGTTCGTCGTCTCCGACTGGAACGCGCACGGGCAGGTCGAAGGCTGCACCAACGAATCGTGCCCGCAGGCGCTGCTTGCCGGGATCGACATGTACATGGCGCCCGACACCTGGAAACCGATCTACGAGGACCTGCTGGCAAGGGCCAGGGCGGGCGAGATCCCCCAGGCGCGGATCGACGAGGCCGTCGCACGGATCCTGAGGGTCAAAATGCGCGTCGGGCTGTTCGAGGCGGGCAAGCCGTCGTCGCGGCCGCTCGCCGGCCAATGGGAGCTGCTCGGATCGCCCGAGCACCGCGCGCTCGCCCGGGAAGCGGTGCGCAAGTCGCTGGTGCTGCTCAAGAACGAGGGCGTGCTGCCGATCAGGCCCGGAGGGCGCCTGCTCGTCGCCGGTGACGGGGCCGACGATATCGGCCGGCAGTCGGGCGGCTGGACGCTGACCTGGCAGGGGACCGGCGTCGACAACAGCCACTTCCCCGGCGCGACCTCGCTGTGGGAAGGGTTGCGCCAGGCGGTCACCGCGGGTGGCGGCACCGCCGAGCTTGCGCCCGACGGCAGCTTCACGCAGCGGCCGGACGCTGCGGTCGTGGTGTTCGGCGAGAAGCCCTATGCCGAGTTCCAGGGCGACCGCGCCTCGCTGCAGCTCGATCCCGAACTGGCCGCGCCCTACGAGACCATGCGCCGGCTCAAGGAGCAGGGGATCCCGGTGGTCGCGGTGATGATCACCGGTCGTCCGCTCTACGTGAACCCGGCGCTCAACGCCGCCGACGCGTTCGTCGTCGCCTGGCTGCCGGGCTCCGAGGGCGGCGGGCTGGCCGACGTGCTGGTCGGCGGCGCGGACGGTACGCCAAACTTCGACTTCACGGGCAAGCTGCCGGCGGCCTGGCCGCGGACCGCAGACATGGCCGACGGTGAGCTGTTCCCGTTCGGCTACGGGCTCAGCTACCAGTCCCCGGCGAGCGGGTGGACGGCCCTGCCCGAGGATGCCGGCGCCGCCGCGGCGGGCGACAGCCGCACGTTCCTCGCGGCGGGCGTGCCCGCCTCGAGCTGGTCGTTGCACATCGGCGACCCGAGCCAATCGGGCGGTCAGACCCGGCTGACCACGTTCCCCGCCGAAGCGCTCGGCGGACGCGCGCGGATCACGGTCGAGGAAGGCGCGGTGCAGGAAGGCGCCCGCCGGTTCCGCATCGCCGGAGGCCAGGCGGCAGTCAGCCTCGACACCTTCGAGCCGATCGACATCAGCCGCGAAACCAACGGCGACGTCATGCTGCTGGTCACGCTGCGGATGGTCGACGCGCCCGAGGGGGCTGCCATCGCCATGCGCGGCGCCGACGGCGCGCTGCAGACGAGCGCGGTCGAGCTGCCGGAGAGCGCCGGGTTCGTGCGCTACGGGCTGTCGCTCAAGTGCCTGCGCGACAAGGGCCTCGACATGACCGGGATCTCAAGCCCGCTGATCCTCGCGACCGAAGGTGCGGCCGACTTCCTGCTCACCGACGTGCGCCTCGGGACGGACGCCGAAGTGGTGCTGCCTTGCCGGTGACCGGGCGAAGCTGAGCGATTCCGGGGCCGACCGCGCAACGTGAAGCGCGGCCCCGACCCGCTCTGCGCAAATTCCTTGCGCCCGCCAGCCCCGCCCCCTATTGGTAGCGCTATCAGACAGATGCCCCGCTTCGGGAGCGGCGGGCGCTGGCTGGCGTCGCTTCGATGCGGAGAGGGTCCGCCGGGGCAAGCCGGAATGCGCGGGAGAGTGAGCCGTTGGGCGAGGGGGTCTTGAAGCCGTTTGCGAATGCCGCAGTCTATCCGAGTCTGGCCGGTCGCAAGGTGATCGTCAGCGGCGGGGCGTCGGGGATCGGCGAAGGGATCGTCGAGGGCTTCGTACGCCAGGGCGCGGCGGTCGCCTACATCGACGTGCTCGAGAGCGAGGGTGAAGCGCTCGCGCGGCGGCTGGCCGACGCCTCGATCGCGCCGATCTTCACCAACTGCGACATCACCGACACCGACCGCTACACGCGCGAGATCGCCGGGCTGATCGAGCGGCTCGGCGGATGCGACGTGCTCGTCAACAACGCGGCCAACGACGACCGCCATGCGCTCGAGGACGTCACGCCCGCTTATTGGGACGAGCGGATCGCGGTCAACCTCAAGCACCAGTTCTTCGCCGCGCGGGCGGTGATCCCGGCGATGCGTGCGGCCGGCCGCGGATCGATCGTCAACCTCGGCTCGATCAGCTGGCACCTCGGAATGACCGACCTCGCGATCTACCAGATCTCGAAGGCCGCGATCGAAGGGCTGACGCGCAGCCTCGCCCGCGAGCTCGGCCGCGACGGCATCCGGGTCAACACGATCGTCCCGGGCAACGTGCAGACGCCGCGGCAGCAGAAATGGTACGACCCGGAAGGCGAGGCGGAGATCATCGCCAGCCAGTGCCTCGACGGGCGGATCCAGCCGTTCGACGTCGCCGCGATGGCGCTGTTCCTCGCCTCGGACGACGCACGCTTTTGTACGGCGCACAACTACTGGGTCGACGCCGGATGGAGATAGCGGCCTGCCGCTGAGGCCGCGGCAATTGGGGAGGATCGGATGAACCGCACTTCGCTCGTGGCCGGGGCGCTCGCCGCCGCGGTTGCCTGTCCCGCCCTCGCCGCCCCGCAGCTCGCGCCGGTGTGGACCGACCACGCGGTCGTCCAGCGCGATGCGCCTATCCGCGTCGAGGGTACCGCCGGCGCCGGCGAGCGCATCTCGGGCAGCCTCGGCAACAGCACCGCGACGGCGCAGGCCGACGCCGGGGGGCGCTTCACGCTCGAGTTCCCCGCGCGGCCCGCGGACGGCGACCCGCTGACGCTGACCGTGACCGGTGCCGACGGCAGCGCGGCGACGGTGACCGATCTCGTCGTCGGCGACGTCTGGCTGTGCTCGGGCCAGTCGAACATGGAGTTCCCCGTCTCGCGCGGGCTGAACGGCGATGCGGTGGCGCAGACCTCCGCCGATCCCGGGCTGCGTCTGCTGATGATCCCCAAGGCGACCTCGCCCGTGCCGCAAACGGCGTTCGCCGCGCCGGTCGCCTGGACCGTGGCCTCGCCGGAGACGGTGCCGGCCTTCTCGGCCGCCTGCTACTTCATGGCCAAGGACCTGCGCGAAGCGCTCGACGTGCCGATCGGGGCGATCCATTCGAACTGGGGCGGCTCGCAGATCCGCGCCTGGCTGACCCCCGATGCCGGCCGGGCGATCTACGGCGACGAGCAGATGGCGTTGCTCGAACGCGTCGCCGAGGACCCGCTCGGCGCGGTGACCGCGTTCGCCCCAACCTGGGAGGCGTGGTGGCGCGAGGCGACCGGCGGACAGGAGCCGTGGCGCGATCCCGACGCGCTCGAGTGGCAGCCGGTGCCGTCGATCTCGCCGTGGACCGGCTGGAGCGGGACGCCGCTGGCCTCCGACGGTCTGGGCAACGTCTGGCTTCGCCGAACGGTGACGCTGACCGCGGAGCAAGCCGCAGCGGGCGGCACGCTGGCCCTCGGCGTGCTCGACGATCTCGACGCGACCTGGGTCAACGGCAGGCCGATCGGCATCACCCACGGGTGGGATTACGAGCGCGAGTACCGGGTTCCGCCGTCGTACCTGAAGGCCGGCGCCAACGAAGTGATCGTCTCGGTCAACAACAGCTGGGGCTCGGGCGGCTTTTCCAGCCCGGCCGACAGGCTCGCCTTCACGGTCGAGGGCGGCGAGCGGATCCCGCTCGGCGACGGCTGGCGCTATTCGATCGGCGCGACGGACGTGGGACCGCCCCGCGCGCCGTGGGACGCGAATGCCGGGATCGGCGTGATGCACAACCGGATGGTCGCCCCGTTCGGCCGGATCGCGCTGAGGGGCGCTGCCTGGTACCAGGGCGAGAGCGATGTCGGCATTCCCGGCTACGACGAGCGGATGCGCGGGCTGTTCGCCGGATGGCGGGGCCAGTTCGGCCAGCAGATGCAGATGCTGGTGGTGCAGCTGGCGAACTACGGCCCGGTGGGCGAGCAGCCGGGCGAATCCGGCTGGGCCGAGACGCGCGACATCCAGCGTGAGGCCGTCGCGGCCGATGCCAACGCCGCGCTGGTGAGCGCGATCGATATCGGCGAACGGACCGACATTCACCCGGCCAACAAGACCCTGCTCGGCGAGCGGCTGGCCATGGCCGCGCTCGGCCAGCCGATGCCGATGCCGCAGGCGCCCCGGGTCGAGGGCGACACGGTGACGGTCAGTTTCACCGGCGTCGAAGGCGGCCTGCACGTCTGGAGCGGGCCGCACCCGCTCGGGGTCGAGCTGTGCGGTGCCGCGCCGGGGAACTGCCGCTATGCGCTGGCGCATGTCGACGGCGACCGGCTGGTCATCCCCACGGGTGGCCAGCCCGCGACGCGCGTGCGCTACGCCTGGGCCGACAGCCCGGTGGTCAACCTGTTCGACGGGCGCAGCCTGCCGGTGCCGGGCTTCGAGCTGGAAATCGCCCGATGAGGCTCGACCGCCGCTCGGCCCTCGCCGGCCTGGCCGGCGGGGTGGCCCTGCTCGCGACCGGCGGCTGTGCAGCTGGCACGGCGCCGCCCACCGGCTTCATCCGGCGCGACGGGACGCGGCTGCTGCTCGGCGACAGCCTCTACCGCGTGGTCGGCGCGAACATGTGGTACGCGGCCTGGCTCGGCGCCGACACGCCGTTCGGCGACCGCGCGCGGCTCGCCCGCGAGCTCGACCGGCTCAAGGGGCTCGGGCTCAACAACCTGAGGATCATGGCGGCAGCCGAGGAAGGGCCGCTGAAGAACTCGATCAAGCCCGGGTTTTCGCGGCCCGACGGGACGCTCGATCCGGCGCTGCTCGGCGGCCTCGACTACGCGATGGCCGAGATCGCGAAGCGCGGGATGACCGCGGTCGTCTGCCTCGGCAACTTCTGGGAGTGGTCGGGCGGGTTCGGCACCTGGCTCTACCGGGTGACCGGCGAATACATGGACATGAACGACCCGGCGCATCCGTGGCCCGCCTATCCCGACGCGACGAGCGCGTTCTACGCCAACGAGGAGGCGGTCGCGCTGTACCACGCGCACGTCCGCGCGATCGTCACGCGGACGAATTCGGTAACCGGCCAGCGCTATGCCGACGACCCGGCGATCATGAGCTGGCAGCTCGCCAACGAGCCGCGTCCGGGGGGCACCAATGCGGTGGTCGAGCGCAACCGCGAGGCCTACTTCGGCTGGATCGACGGCACCGCCACACTGATCCGCTCGCTCGACGGCAACCACCTCGTCTCGCTCGGCCACGAGGGTACCCAGGGCGCCCACGGCAGCGAGGACATCGTGCGGCGGGCGCACGCCAACATCGACTACCTGACCGCGCATATCTGGCCGCTCAACTGGGGCTGGGTCGACGGGAAGGACCTCGCGGGGACCTGGGATGCAGGCGGCGCGAAAGTCCGCGACTACCTCGCGACGCACGAGCGGCTGGCGAACGAGCTCGGCAAGCCGCTGGCGTTCGAGGAATTCGGCTTCCCGCGCGACGGCGAGAGCTATTCGCCCGAAGCGACGACCGAGTTCCGCAACCGCTACTACCGGACGATCTACGACGCGGTCGAGGCATCGTGGGCCAGCGGCGGACCTATCGTCGGCAGCAATTTCTGGGCCTGGAACGGCGAGGCGCGGGCGGCTCATCCGGATTCCCGCTTCGTCGACGGCGACAAAGCCTACATGGGCGACCCGCCGCACGAACCGCAAGGCTGGTACGGCCTGTTCGACGGCGACGAAAGCACGCTCGCGCTGGTCCGCGACCACGCGGCGTTGGAATGCCTGGAGGTGACCGAGCCATGTCTAGCCGCGTGACGCATCCGACCCGCCGCGAGGCGATCGCCGGGCTGGCAGCGCTTTCGCTCGCCGGTTGCGGGGGAACCTCGGGCGGGACGGCCGTGGGCTCGGCGCCCGCCCCCACGCCGGGCCCGACACCGAGCCCGGCACCGACGCCCGGGCTCAACGCAATGGCGCAGCGGAGCGGCCGCCGGTGGGGCAGCGCGATCAACTGGAGCGTCGACAACGGCGGCGGGTCGATACGGAACCCCGACTATACGGCGATCATCCGCGCCGAGTGCGGGGTCGTCGTGCCCGAGAACGAGATGAAGTGGCGCTGGACCCGGCCGGGGCCCGATAGTTTCGACTTCGCCCGGCTCGACGAGATCGTCGCCTGGGCCCAGGGTGCAGGACTCGCGGTGAGGGGCCATACGCTGCTATGGCACCGGCCGCGCTGGTTCCCCGAGTGGCTCAACACCTACGACTATGGCGCCAACCCGGTGGCCGAGGCCGAGCGGCTGCTGGTGACGCACATCCGCACGGTGACCGACCGCTATCGCGGGGTCATCACCAGCTACGACGTGGTAAACGAGGCGATCGACCACGACACCAACGGCCTGCTGCCAACCAGCCTGAGCCGCGCGATGGGGAGCGAGGAGGCGGTGCTCGACCTCGCTTTCCACACCGCGCGCGAGCAGCTCCCCGACGGCGACCTCGTCTACAACGACTACATGAGCTGGGAGCCGGATCACGCCGCGCATCGCGCCGACGTGCTGCGGCTGCTCGAGGGCTTCCGCCGGCGCAACGTCCCGGTCGACACGCTCGGGATCCAGTCGCACATCGAGATGTACTCGCTCGACCCGGCGACCGGGCTCGGACCCTACCAGGAGCGGGAGTGGCGCCGCTTCCTCGATGAGGTGGTGGCGATGGGCTACCGCCTGCTGATCAGCGAGTTCGACGTCAAGGACAAGGCGCTGCCCTCCGACATCGCCGTGCGCGACGCGCGGGTGGCCGACTACGCGCGCCGATACTTCGATGTCATGCTCGACTATCCGCAGCTCGGCGACGTGCTGGCCTGGGGGATGGTCGACCGGTTCAACTGGCTCCAGGGCTTCGCGCCGCGCGACGACGGGCTCGAGGTTCGCGGCACGCCCTACGATTCGACCTACGCGCCGAAGCCGCTGCGGACGGCCATCGCGGAGAGCTTCGCCGCGGCCTGAGGCGTCGCGCGGCAATCAGACGCGCACACCCTCCCCGCTCATCCCAAGCCTGTCGACGGCTGGGCGCGCGCTCCGGCACCCGGCCAAAAGAAAGGCGCCGCCGCTAGGGAGTAGCGACGGCGCCAGCCAAATGACCCGCTCAGGTCAGAAGTTGCCGCGAATGACCAGCGAATAACGCCTGTCGTTCATGAAGTAGGACCGCGGCGCGAGATCCGCCGGGTCGCCGGTGTAGGACTGCGTGGTCTTGGTCACCTCGTTGAGCAGGTTCACGCCCTGCACACCGACACGCAGCCCCTCGGTGACGTTGAAGAAGATCGACGCGTCGAGCTGTCCCGTCGGCTCGTTGAAGATGGTGTAGTACGGGAAGATCACGTCGGAAGCCGTGAGCAGGAACCGCGAGCGCCAGTTGTAGGCTGCGCGCAGCGAGATCGGTCCCTTCTCGTAGAAGGCCACGAAGTTGACGTTGTGCTTCGACAACTGCTCGAGCGGCAGGTTGCCGGGCGGCACCGTCGAGTTGTTCGGAACGTTTCCGCCATTGAGGAAGGTGTTCGGCAGGCCCGAGCTCTTGATGTAGGTGTAGTTCGCCTGGATGCCGAAGCCGTCGAACGGTTCGGGCAGGAAGTCGTACGTCTGCTGGTAGGCGAGCTCGAAGCCTTTGACCTTGCCCGATTCGTCGTAGTTGGCGGGGCCGCGCACGAGCACCGGCAGGGTGACCCCGTTGCTGGTGATCTCGCGTTCGGTGACCGCCTGGTAGAAGAAGTTGTCGATCGTCTTGTAGAACCCGTTGAGGGTCAGCGAGCCGACCCGCGCGAAGTACCATTCGACGCTCGCATCGAACTGCCATGCCGTGGCCGGCAGCAGGAACGGGTTGCCCGCAGTCGAGGTCAGCTCATTGCTCTGCCCCAGCCCGGTGGTCAGGAAGTTCCTGATGTAGGCGTTGTCGGGACGTGTCAGCACCTTCGAGGCGGCGAAGCGCAGGACGATGTCGTCGGTCACCCCGAACCGGAGGTTCAGGCTCGGAAGCCAGTAGTCGTAGCTGTGCCTGGCCACGTCGGTGAACGTCGCGCCATTGCCGGCCCAGGTCGCGAGGTTGTTGTATCCCTGCTCTCCGAGTTCGCAGGCGCCGCCCGGACTGCTCGGCGGCGTGCCCGGAGGCGCGCTCGGCGGCGGCGGCTCGGGTGCGCACTCGACGTCGTAGTCGCCGTCGACGTTGAGGGCCTGCGCGCTCGGAACACCGATCGAACCGGTCGAGCGAACCTTGGTGCTCACGTAGCGGACGCCGATGTTGCCGGCGAAACGCACGTTCCCGAACAGGTCGTCGGAACCGAAGTTCAGCATCACGTAGGCGGCCGCGTCTTCCTGCGACACCGGCTGGATATCGGCAGGCAGGTAGTGCGTGCCGTTGATCGTGCCGGCCCGCTCGGCGAGCGGAAGCCAACTCGGGCTGGCACCCAGCGCAGTCGCCATGCCCTGGATGGACTGGAAGTAGTCGATCGAGCCCTGGTAATCGTCGATCAGGTCGCCCGTGTAGTAGAACCCGCCCGGAGGTCCGGGGACCTGGCCGCGGAAGAAGTTCGGGAATTCGTGGCGCGCGGTGGAGTTTCCGCCCGTGTCCTCGAAATTGATCGGCCTCGATCCGGACCAGGTCTCGCTGAGCATGCCCCAGTTGTAGGTCGTGTAGCGAACCGTCTGGTCGCGGTCCTGATAGCGAGCCCCGACCGCAGCACGGCGAATGAAGGAGTCGTCGTCGAACTCGTAGGAGAGGTCGGCGGCGAGAGCGTACTGCTCGCCTTCGCTGTCCTCGATGTGATCCATCGCCGCGCGCCAGAACTGGAAGCGCGGATCGGTGAAGTACTCAGCCTCGCTCGCATTGGCCAGATCGGGGCCCGGGCTCGACCAGGTGTAGCCGAGGAACTGCGGCTTGTGCGGGATGACGATCGGATATTCGCCGGAGATGTCGAGTTCCTGGTCGGCGAAGATCGAGCCGAACACGCTGACGTCGAGGTTCTGCTTGTGCGACCGGGCGTACTGCGCGTCCACCTCGAGGGTCAGCCGGTCCGTCAGCTCGCTGACGAAGTTGATGCCGTAGTCCTGATTGAGAACCTCGTCATGGACCTGGCGCCGGGCGAGCGACTGTTGAAGGCCGCCGATCGGCACGAAGGGAGAGGCCCCCGGGTCGCCGCGCCAGCCGTTGCTGGCGTTGACGATGTAGCCCGACTGGAACAGGTTGTTCTCGTCGTAGACGTAGTCGGTGAACGCGCCGACCGGGCACTGCGCGCGCGCGGTCGGATCGCCATTGGTGCCGTCCTGAAGGATGATGTTCGGGCCGTTCGCGTTCTGCAGGCATCCGAGCGGATAGGTCGAGTACTCGGCCAGGTCGGGCGCGGTCTCGTAGGTCCACTCACCCCAGGCGTTGGTCGAGTGCGAGCGGATGAACTCGGCGGTCAGGTGATGCCGGCCGTCGAGGCTCTCCCACTGCAGGGCGGCGGCGAAGCCGTCGCGCTTGCGGTTGAATTCCTGGGTGCGGAACTGGCCGCCGACCGGGGCCACCCTGTAGCTCGCGTAGTCGGCGAAGCCGTCGGCCCCGGCGGCACCGAAGTTGCCGCACAGCGAACCGCCCGGAGGCAGGGTCTGCGTGTCGGAGTTCGACGGCAGCGGGTTGCGGCAGACCTGGTTGCCGCCGGTGTTCGCCGCCGTGACGAGCACGCCGTCGCGGTTCTGGTAGTTGGCGACCTGGAGGCCGTCCGCCCGGCTCTTGATCTGCGAGAACGCACCGCTGAACAGCAAGCCGAAACGGCCGTAGTCGGTGTCCCAGGTGTTGCTGATCAGGCCGGAGATCGTCGGCGTCCAGTCCTTGCGGAAGTCGCCGTAGTTGGCCTCGGCGCTGAACGCGACGTGGAAACCGTCGTTGTCGAACGGCTTGCGGGTATTGAGGTTGACCGTGCCGGCGAGGCCACCCTCGATCATGTCGGCGGTGGAGTTCTTGCTGATGATGACCGAGCCGAGAAGTTCGGACGGCACGTCGGCGAAGTTGAGCGCCTGGCCGCCGACGCCGGCGGCGAATGCGGTGCGGCCGTTGAATTCCGAACGGACGAAGTTGAGGCCGCGGACGACGACGCCCGAGCCTTCGACCGAGAAGTGGTCGGGGTCGTTCGAACCGGCGAACCGGTTGATCGCCACGCCCGGGACGCGCTGCAGCGCCTCGGTGACCGAGCGGTCGGGCAGCGCGCCGATGTCTTCTGCGGTGATCGCGTCGACGACGGTGTCGGAATCGCGCTTGATATTTTGTGAATTGGCCAGGCTCTGGCGAATGCCGGTGACGACGATGGCGTTGTCGTCCTCGGCCGCGTCGGCCGCCGAGGCCGCCGCGGGATCGTCCTGCGCGTGCGCCGCGGCGGACGCCAGCAGGCAACCGATCGCGACCATGGAGCCGCCCGCCCTCAGCGAGTGGCGCAATGCGGTGAAGAGCTGCTGCGAGTTGCTAACGGTCGATTGCTCGGCCACGCCAAATCCTCCCCTGAACCCCAATGTTAGCGCTACCATTATTATCCGTCGAAGCGCTTGCGTTGCTCCAGTAGCCGCGTCCGCTGCTATTGGCAAGAGGGCACAAAGGGGGCAAGAGCGCAGAGACCGGGGAAAACCGGGTGGGGAGGACCATCGCAGCGTGACCAATGATAGCGTTAGCGCGACGCGCGGCGACGGGGATATCGGCCGCGTCGTCATCGTCGGCGGGGGAACCGCGGGATGGATGGCCGCGGCGGCGCTTTCGCGCTTCCTCGACAACGGCCGCCGGCGAATCGCGCTGGTCGAATCGGACGCGATCGGCACGGTCGGAGTGGGCGAAGCGACGATCCCGCCGATCGTCAACTTCAACGCCATGCTCGACTTCGACGAGAACGAGTTCCTGCGCGCGACCCAGGGGACGATCAAGCTCGGCATCGAGTTCGTCGACTGGGGACGGCTCGGCGACCGCTACATCCACCCGTTCGGGTTCTTCGGCCACGACCTCCACGGCATCCCGTTCCACCAGCTGTGGCTGCGCGAGAACGGGCGCGGGAGCCCGGGATACATCTCGGAGTACTGCATGAGCGCGGTCGCCGCGGCGGGGCGCAAGTTCGGCCGCCCGTCGCAGAAGGCGCGGCCGCCGCTGTCGGAAATCCTCTATGCGTTCCACTTCGACGCCTCGCTCTATGCCCGGTTCCTGCGTCAGCGGGCCGAACGGCAGGGCGTGACCCGGCACGAGGGCCGGATCGTCAAGGTCCACCGCGACGGCGAGAGCGGCGACGTGACCGCGGTCGAGCTCGAGGGGGGCAAGCGGATCGAGGGCGACCTGTTCGTCGACTGCTCGGGCTTTCGCGCGCTGCTGATCGGCGACACGCTCGGGGTCGGCTACGAGGACTGGAGCCACTGGCTGCCGGTCGACCGGGCGATCCCGGTGCCGACCACCAACGTCGCCCCGCCCGACCCGTTCACCCGCTCGACCGCGCACGGCGCCGGCTGGCAGTGGCGCATCCCGCTGCAGCACCGCACCGGCAACGGGCACGTCTACTGCAGCGCGTTCACGAGCGACGGGGAGGCCGAGCGGGTGCTGATGGCCAACCTCGAGAGCGAGCCGTTCGCCGACCCGAGGGTGATCCGCTTCACCACCGGGCGGCGGAAGGAGTCGTGGAGCCACAACGTGGTCTGCATGGGGCTCTCGTCGGGGTTCCTCGAACCGCTCGAATCGACCTCGATCCACCTGGTGCAGAACGGCATCCAGCGGTTGCTGGCGCTGTTCCCCGGCAAGCCGATCAGCCCGCTCGAGCGCGAGGAGTACAACCGCGGGATGCGCGATCTCTACGAGGACATCCGCGACTTCATCATCCTGCACTACAAGGCGACCGAGCGCGACGACACGCCGTTCTGGCGGCACGTGCGCGACATGCCGATCCCCGAGACGCTGCAGCGCAAGATCGACCTGTGGAAGATCCACGGGCGGGTGTTCCGCGAGGGCAAGGAGCTGTTCGGCACGGTCAGCTGGGTCGCGGTCATGTTCGGCCAGAACATCTGGCCCGACGCCTACGACCCGATCGCCGACACGCTCGACGAGCACAAGGTGGCCGCGGCGATGGCCGAGATGCGCGAGCGCTATCGCGCGGCGGCGGCGGCGCTGCCGACGCAGGAGGAGTTCCTGCGCGCCGCGGGCGCCTGGGCGGCGTCCGACGTCCGGCCCCAGCCGGCGCCCGCGCAATGAGGGACGAGAGGATCACCAAAGTCGTGATCGTCGGCGGCGGCACCGCAGGGTGGATGACGGCCGCGGCGACGGCCAAGATACTCGGCGCCCTGCCCGGCCTCTCGATCGAGCTGGTTGAGAGCGAGGCGATCGGCACCGTCGGCGTCGGCGAGGCGACGATCCCGCAGATCGTGCTGTTCAACGCGCTGCTCGGGCTCGACGAGATGGAGTTCATGCGCGAGACGCATGCGACCTACAAGCTCGGCATCGAGTTCGTCGACTGGACCCGGATCGGCCACCGCTACATCCACCCGTTCGGCACGCACGGGCTCGACATGATGGGGATCGAGTTCCGCCACCACTGGCTCAAGGGCCGGCGTCTCGGCGATACCTCGGAGCTCGAGGAATACTCGATCTCGGCGATGGCGGCGCGCTCGAACCGGTTCATGCGGCCAAGCCCCGAGCAGCCGCGCTCGCCGCTGGCCAAGCTCGCCTACGCGTTCCAGTTCGATGCTGGGCGCTATGCGAAGTTCCTGCGGGGTTACGCCGAGCAGCACGGGGTGCGCCGGACCGAAGGGCGGATCGTCGAAGTCGAGCAGGATCCGGAAAGCGGGTTCGTGACGGCACTGAAGCTCGACAACGAAACGCGGGTCGAGGGCGAGCTGTTCATCGACTGCTCGGGGTTCCGCGCGCTGCTGATCGGGCAGACGCTCGGGGTGCCGTTCGTCGACTGGAGCAGGTGGCTGCCGAACGACCGCGCGGTGGCGATCCCGTGCACGCTCGGGCCGGAGCGCAAGCCGCTCACCCGCTCGACCGCGCGACGCTGCGGCTGGCAGTGGAACATCCCGCTGCAGCACCGCGTCGGCAACGGTCACGTCTACAGTTCGGCGCACATCTCCGACGACGAGGCGACCGAGGTGCTGCTGGCCAACCTCGAGGGCGAGCCGCTCGCCTCGCCGAATCCGCTGCGCTTTACCGCCGGGCACCGTGCTCGGGCGTGGGAGAAGAACGTCGTCGCGCTGGGTCTCGCCGGGGGCTTCCTCGAGCCGCTCGAGTCGACCTCGATCCACCTCGTCCAGTCGGGCATCGCGCGGCTGATGTCGCTGTTCCCGACGCGGGCGTTCTCGCCGTGCGAGATCGAGCGCTACAACCGCGAGACGCTGGAGGAATACGTCGACATCCGCGACTTCCTCGTGCTGCACTACATGGCCACCGAGCGCGACGACAGCGAGTACTGGAACTACTGCCGCAACATCGAGCCGCCCGAGGGGCTGGCCGAGAAGCTGGCGATGTTCCGTTCGTCGGGCCGCGTGTTCCGCGAACACAACGAGCTGTTCACCGAAGCCAGCTGGGAAGCCGTGCTGGTCGGCCAGGGGATCCGGGCCGAGGGCTATCACCCGGTGGCCGACATGTTGCCCGACGACGAAACACTGCGCCGCCTCGCCTCGATCCGTGCGACGATCGCGCAGACCGTGGCGCAGATGCCGACGCAGGAACAGTTCCTCGAAAGCAACGGCGGCGCGATCGACCCCGCGATGCGGATGTTCGCGTGACCGCCCTGCCCGAACCGCGGCCGATCCGCGAGGCGGGCCCGGTCGACCCCGCCCGCTTCCACGACGAGATCCGCCCGGCGCGCGAGCCGGTGATCCTGCGCGGGCTGGCGGCGGACTGGCCGGGTGTGGCGGCGGCGAGGCGCGGCGACCGGGCGATGGCCGAGTACCTGCTGGGCTTCGGGCCGACGCGGCCGGTGCGGGGGATCGTGCTGCCGGCCGAGGCCGGCGGGCGGTTCTTCTACGATGCGGATCTCAGGGGCCTGAACTTCACCTCGCACGAGGACAGGCTCTCGGCGTTTCTCGGCGAGCTGCTGCACATCGCGGAGGAGCCGCAGCCGAAGGGCGTCGCGGTCCAGTCCGAGAAGATCCCCGAGCTGCTGCCGGGATTCGCCGAAGCCAACCCGATGCCGCTGGTGCCGGGCGTGGCGCCGCGCATCTGGATCGGCAACCGCATCCGCGTGGCGCCGCACTACGACCTGATGGAGAACGTCGGCGTGTGCCTCGCCGGGCGGCGGCGGTTTACGGTGTTCCCGCCCGAGCAGCTGGCCAACATGTACCCGGGGCCGTTCGAGCTGACCCCGGCGGGAACGCCGGTGTCGATGGTCGATCCGGCGGCGCCCGACCTCGA
>JBIQKN010000067.1:0-1580 GCA_044506565.1 Sphingomonadales bacterium
CCTTCCGGCGCATGCTCGGCGACGAACGTTGCGGCGCCGCCGTATTGCCCGCCGAGCGCGAGGCCCTGCAGCAGGCGCAGGCCGACGAGCAGCAGCGGGGCGATCGTGCCCGCCGTCGCGTAGCTCGGCAGCAGACCGACCGCGAAGGTCGAGCCGCCCATGATGAACATCGTCACGAGGAAGGTGTTCTTGCGCCCGACGAGATCGCCGATCCGGCCGAACACGATCGCCCCGAACGGTCGCACCGCGAACCCGGCGGCGAACGCGGCGAGCGCGAGGATGAACCCGGTGGTCTCGTTGACCCCGGAGAAGAACTGCGCCGTGATGACCGAGGCGAGCAGGCCGTAGAGGTAGAAGTCGTACCACTCGAACACCGTGCCGAGCGACGACGCCGCGATGACCTTGAAGTGCGAATCGCGCAGCGGCGTGTCGGCGGCGGCTTCGGTCATGTGCGGCGTTCCCTCCCCATGTTTGCGCTAACAGTGCCGAAGTCGAAGAAGCGAGGCAATCCTCCCTGTGGCCGCGAGGCGGTCATCGGGAGGGGGACCACGGCGGCGCAGCCGTCGTGGTGGAGGGGCCGGGCGACATAGCCCCTCCGTCAGACGCCTGCGGCGTCCGCCACCTTCCCATCCCCGCTTTTTCGGGGACAGGGAGGATTTAGTCGGAAGCCCTTTCCACCCTCGCCAGCAGCGCCTCGACCTGGACCTGCTGGCCCTCGGCGACGGCGAGTTCGGCGACGGTGCCGTCGAATGGGGCGGTCAGGGTGTGTTCCATCTTCATCGCCTCGAGCACCAGCAGGCGCTGGCCCTTCGCCACCGCCTCGCCCGCAGCGACATCGACGGCGATGACCTTGCCCGGCATCGGCGCGAGGATCGCGCCATCGGCGGCGTGCCCATCGCCGTAGGATCGTTCCGGGCCGAACGAGGCGTCGTGAGCGAAACCGCCGTCGAACAGCAGGATGCTCCCATCCGGCTCCTTGTCTGCCGACGGACCGAAAGTGGTCGGGAGCGGTCCGGCGACGAACTCGCTGCGGTCGTCGATCGAGATGGTCCACCGCCAGTCGTCAGGCACAGCAGCCGGTCTTGCGGTTACGGCGTGGGTTTCGCCGTCGATGCGCATGGCGAGCCGGGCTGGTGCGCGATCAGCATTGAGGCGAAAGCCGAACAGACCTTGCGGCGCCACGGCGACCTCACCTTCTGCCTCAGCCGCGGCGAATTCCTCGAGACGCCAACTGACCGCAGCCAGCTTGACCGCATCGCTGACCTCAGGCCGCGTCAGGTCCTCTTCGTGATCGGCGATGAAGCCCGTCGTCACATCGCCGATCGCGAAAGACCGGTGGCAGAGCAGCCGCTTGAGGAACCAGGCGTTGGTCCGGACGGGCGCAACCTGCGTTTCGCCGCACGCCTCGGCCAAGGCCCGGCGCGCGCTCTCGCGATCCGGGCCTGTCGCGACCAACTTGGCGATCATCGGGTCGTAGAACGGCGAGATCCCGTCGCCCTGTTCGACCCCCGTCTCGACGCGCGTGCGTTCGGGCAAGCGAAGGTGGGTGAGCCGGCCGGTGCTGGGCAGGAACCCTCGGG
>JBIQKN010000067.1:1680-4501 GCA_044506565.1 Sphingomonadales bacterium
GCGCCGGTGGCCTTCGCCGCCTCGATGATCCGCTCGCCGACGAGGTAGCTCTCGGCGGCAGGCGAAGGGCCGATGTGCACCGCCTCGTCGGCTTGCCGCACGTGCAATGCCCTCGCGTCGGCATCCGAATGGACCGCCACCGTGCGAATCCCCATCGCCCGCGCGGTACGGATGATCCGGCAGGCGATCTCGCCGCGGTTGGCGATCAGCAGCGAGCGGATCATCGGCTTTCCTCGTCGGGCAGCGGGGTCATCGGGATCGGCGCGATCGGGCCGTCCATACGCACCGCGAGCAGGATCTGACCCCGGGAATAGGGCGGGGGGGTGGCGGGCAGCGGCGCGTCGAGCGATTCCATGAAGCCCTTGAACACCGCGCCGAGCTTCTCGCGCGCCGAGGTGCGGACGCGGTGATCCCAGGCGTGCTCGCCGCGGTCGCGGACCTTCTCGCCGATCGAAAGGTAGACGTTGGCCGCGGTCAGCACCGCCCAGCGCTGGCGGAAGCTCAACTCCGGCGTGCCCAGCCGGGCCGACGCTTCGTAGGCCTCGGCGAGGTCGACCAGACGCGCGACGAGCCGCACGAGCGCGGCGCGGTGCATCGGCTTCATGTGCTGGCCGGGCGGGATGTCGGCCTCGGCCAGCCATTCGAGCGGCAGGTAGCAGCGCCCCGCGGCGTCGTCCTCCCACACGTCGCGAGCGATGTTGCACAGCTGGAAGGCGATGCCGAGGTCGCAGGCGCGGTCGAGCGTCTCGGCGTCGTCGGCGCGTACGCCCATCACCCGCGCCATCATCACGCCGACGGCGCCGGCAACGTGGTAGCAGTAGCGCATCAGGTCGGCCTCGGTGCGCGGACGCCAGCCCTCGGCATCGAGCTTGAAGCCGGCAATCACGTCGTCGGCCATGTCGAACGTCAGTCCGGCCTCCTGCGCGACCTGCCCGAAGGCGTCGAACGCCGGGTCGGCGGTCGGCTCGCCCTCGAGCGCGCGGCGCGTCAGCACGCGGATTGCCTGGATGCGGTTCTCGGCGTCTTCCTGGTCTCCGAGCCGGCCGCCGAACTCCTGCCCGTCGGCGATGTCGTCGCACCGCCGGCACCAGGCGTAGAGCAGCCAGGCGCGCTCGCGCGTGCCGCGATCGAACAGCCGACTGGCCAGGGCGAAGCTCTTGCTGCCCCGGGCGATCGCCGCGCGCGCTTCCTCGACCAGTTCTTCGCGCTCGCGTCCGCCGCCCGCCCGTCGCTGGGTCGGGCGCAGGATGCGCGACGGCGACAGCAGCCGCGGGCGCCGGTCGCGAAACGGGCGGATCGCCATCAGCCCGGCTCCCCCGCGTCGGTCACAGCTCGTCAGCCTTCATTTGGAAGATCGGCCGGTGAGGGACGTAGGCAGCCATGCGCGCGAGCAGCGGGTCGAGCTCCTCCTCGACGATCAGGATGCCGCGGTGCTCGGGGCGGATGAAGCCGCTCTCGCCCATGCGATGGTAGAACGCGACCAGCCCGTCGTAGAACCCGTAGGGATTGAGCAGCCCGACCGGCTTGTCGTGATAGCCGAGCTGCGCCCAGGAAACCGCCTCCCACAGCTCGTCCATCGTGCCGACTCCGCCGGGCAGGGTCAGGAAGCCGTCCGAGAGGTCGGTGAAGGCCTTCTTGCGCTCGTGCATCGTCTGCACGATGTGGAGCTCGGTGCAGGCCCTGTTGGCGACTTCGGCGGCGACCAGCGCTTCGGGGATCACCCCGATGACCTCGCCGCCGGCAAGCAGCGCCCCTGCGGCGACCGCGCCCATCAGCCCGAGCTTGCCGCCGCCGTAGACCACGCCGATGCCCTGGCGCGCGAGCGCGTCGCCGATCTCCATCGCCAGTTCTTCGTAGCGCGGGTTCTCGGGACTCGCCGAGCCGCAATAGATCGCCACGCGCCTGATAGGACGGGTCATTGGGCAAGGTCTCCCAGCATCAGCCCCGCGGTGGCCTTGGCGCTGCCGACCACGCCGGGGATGCCGGCTCCCGGATGGGTGCCGGCGCCGACCAGGTAGAGGTTGCCGATCACGTCGTCGCGGTTGTGGCAGCGCAGCCAGGCGCTCTGGGTCAGCAGCGGCTCGAGGCTGAAGGCGCTGCCGAGGTGGGCACTGAGGTCGAGCGCGAAGTCGCGCGGAGCGTAGTGGAACTTCGTCACGATCCGATCGGACAGGTCAGGGATCAGCCGCCGCTCGACCTCCGCGAGAACGCGCTGCTCCAGCAGCGGCCCGACCTGCTCCCAGTCGATCGTCAGCTTGCCCATGTGGGCGACCGGGACGAGCGCATAGAACGTGCTCTTGCCGGCCGGCGCCATCGACGGGTCGGTGACGGTCGGGTGGTGCAGGTAGATCGAGAAGTCTGCGGGCAGCACCCCGTGGTCGTAGATGTCGGCCAGCAGGCCCTCGTAGCGCGGTCCGAACAGGATCATGTGATGCGGAATGCCCGGCCAGCTTCCCTCGATCCCGAAGTGGACCACGAACAGCGACGGGCTGAAGCGCTTGGCGGCGAGGCGCCTGGCCATCGTTTGCCCGCGCGGGTTGGTGCCGAGCAGGTCGCGGTAGGTGTGGACGACGTCGGCGTTGCTGGCGACGGCGTCGAACCGGCTGCGCCAGCCGCTGCATGTCTCGACCTCGCTCACGCGTGTCGCCGTGGCCTCGATCCGCACCACCGGATCGTGCAGCCGGACTTCGCCGCCGAGCCGTTCGAACTGGCGCAGCATGCCGGCGACCAGGCGGTTGGTGCCGCCGCGCGCCCACCACACGCCGCCGTCCTTCTCGAGCTTGTGGATCAGCGCGTAGATGCTGCTCGTGGTCAGCGGGTT
>JBIQKN010000067.1:4601-6828 GCA_044506565.1 Sphingomonadales bacterium
GACCGGCATCAGCTCGACGTCCTCGGCCATGTCGTGCCCGGTCAGCGCCCACAGCTCCCGCAGGCAATCGGGGTCGGTGATCACGGTCGGACCGGCGTCGAAGGTGAAACCTTCACGCTGCCAGTAGTAGGCGCGCCCGCCGGGCTTGTCGCGCGCCTCCACCAGCGTCGTCGCGACGCCTGCGGCCTGGAGGCGAATGGCGAGCGCCAGCCCGCCGAACCCGGCGCCGATCACGCAGGCGCGCTTGCCCTCGAGACTCATAAATCCTCCCCGAAACGGGGAGGGGGACCAGCCGCAGGCTGGTGGAGGGGCACGCGCTGCCGGCGTTCCGCCTGTGACGCGTATCCCTCCACCATGCTGCGCATGGTTCCCCGCCCTCTGTGGGAGAGGATGGCTCGGAGTGCCCGGCCTATCGGGACCGGCGGCCTGCCGCAGAGGATCCGCGCGCGGTCGGCGAGCGTCGAGCGGCCGGCGTAGAACCGCTCGATCAGCGGCTCGGGCAGGCGATAGAAGCGCGCAAACACTCGCCAGCGATCCTCCGGCTCCGCCGCGCCGAACAGCATTGCGCCGAGCCTGCGATAGAACCGGGTTTCGTCCCAATGCTGCCGCGCCCGGGCCTCGAGCATCGCCGCGAGCTGCGGACCCGGCAGGTCGGCGTCGGTGGCGATCGCCAGCGCCGTCTCGACCGCGAACGGCAGCGTGTAGCTGGTCAGCGGATGTGAGAATCCGCCCCGTGCGCCCGCGACCGCCACGCCTTCGATCCGCTGCGCGTCCCGAAACGCGGTGAAGTCGCCGCCGGTCACGACCGGGAGCACACCGGTCTCCTCACCGACGACAGCGCCGCTCCAGCCGTTCGCCGCGCAGTATTGGTCGAGCCGGGCGGACAGGGCCGATCGGTCGAGCGTCGGAGTGTCCTGGTAATAGGTGTCCTCGACGAACAGCTCGTCCTCAGCCAGCGGCAGGACATAGACGAAGCGGTAGCCGTCGAGCTGTTCGACCATGGCGTCCATGATCACCGGGCGGCTGACTCCGTGCGGCGACTGCGTGCGCAGACGCCGGCCCATGAACACCTGCCATCCGCCCGAGAGATCGCCCGACGCCTCGAAACCGCGGCAGTCGACGACGGCGCGCGCAGCGATGCGTTCGCCGGTAGCGAGCGTCACCGCGTCTGCGGCGAGACCCTGCGCGGGCGCGCCGATGCCGATCGTGCCCGGTGGGAGCAGGCGCTCGAGGTTGCTGGCGAAATCGGCCGACGCGAGCGAACGGTACGGCGTCGAAAGCGCGCGGGCGAAGCCCGGGAAGCGCACGTCGTAGCCGATATCCCAGCGCGTCACGGTGAACGCCTGCATCAGCTCGCCGCCGGCCGGCGAGAGGTCGCTCTCGAACCAGCTCCAGCGATGATTCCCGCCGAGCGACGGCCCGGCTTCGAGCAGCCGCACGGCGAGATCGTTCCGCGACCGCGCGAGGGCGAGCGCGATCAGCCCGCCGGCCAGCCCGCCGCCGACGATGGCGATGTCGCAGTCGCGTCCGCTCATGGATCGAGCCTTAGCGGCTCGGCGGACGAGGGCAATGGGCGGCTACTTGCGCTTGTCGCGCTTCGGATCCTCGAGCGAGTCGAAGATTTCGAGGAAGGCGTTCTCGATCGCGTCCTCCTCCTCGGCGGTCATCGGCTCTTCCTCCATCTCCGCGCGCAACGCGGTGATCCTGGGCACCACCGGGGCGAGCTTGGCCATTGCCGGGCGTTCCGCGATCGCGGCGAAGAGCTCGCGCGATTCCTCCGCCGAAAGGCCCGCCAGGGTCGCCGCCGTCGCATTGCTCAAGTCGCGCTCAACGTCGGCCTGCGTCACCTGCTCGTCGGTCAGGACCGTGTCGAGTACGGCGTCCGGACGATAGCTTTGAGTAACCCCGGCGACGAGCCTGCGGCCGATCGGCGACGCGTAGAAGTCGGCGATCTCGGCAGCTTCGTCGGGAGTCAGATCGGCTCGCAGCAGCGCGACCATCCGCGGCCGATAGGCCAGCTTCACGCGCTCGCTGTAGCGCATGATGATCGGCCGCGCCGCTTTCCGCATCCGCTTGAGAAGGTCCGGATAGGTGGCTTCGAGAAAGGCGATGTTCTCGTCGCGCCGCAGTTCCGCAACCATCCAGTCGAGCGCCGCCTCGATCGTCGGCTCGTCGTCGGATCCGGCGATGAGCGCGTCGTAGATGCGCTCGTAAGGGTCGGCGGAGA
>JBIQKN010000067.1:6928-8838 GCA_044506565.1 Sphingomonadales bacterium
TGGTCGCGCCGGTGCAAGCGCGCGTCAGCCAGCGCGCCGAGACTTTCGCGTCGGAGCGCGGATGCGCCGGGCTCGCCATGGCGCGGGCGCACGATCTCGACGCGCTGAGGGCCGCCGGTTCGCGCAACGTCACCGACGAGTTCGTCAACTGGTACCTCGCCAGCGGGTCCTGAATGACGGCAGCCGCTTGATCGTCCGTCGTCTCATGCCTCACCGCGCCGCCTGGCTGGCGACGCTGCTGATCGTCGCGCTGGCGGTCGCGTTGCTGTTCGCGATGGACCGGCCGCCGACCTGCATCTGCGGCGAGGTCAAGCTGTGGCACGGCGTGGTCCAGTCGAACGGCAACAGCCAGCACCTGACCGACTGGTATTCGCCGAGCCACTTCACCCACGGCCTGATCATGTACTTCTTCGCCTGGCTGCTGTGGCGCCGGTGGAAGCTGTTCGGCGGCAGGCCGGCACGCTGGGCGCTGCCGATCGCCGTGCTGGTCGAGGCCGCATGGGAGGTGGCCGAGAACACCCCGATGGTGATCGACCGCTACCGCGCCGTGACCGTGAGCTGGGGATACACCGGCGACTCGATCCTCAACTCGGCGGCCGACATCGGCTGGATGATCGTCGGCTTCCTCGTCGCGGCGCGGCTGCCGGTGCGCGCCAGCGTGGCGCTGGCGATCGCGCTCGAGTTGCTGACGCTGTGGACCATTCGCGACAACCTCACGCTCAACGTGATCATGCTGTTCTGGCCGATCGAGGCGATCCGCCAGTGGCAGGGGATGGGCTGAGCCCGAAGCGCGACGGGCGCAACGAGCGTCTTCGCGTGTGCAACGCCCCTGAGCGGAACGGGACCGAGGTGCCGCCCGTTCGCGCGCTATGCCCCTGACCGACACAGCATCGGCACCACTGTGGGCGAACGCTGCAATCTTCGTCGCCGCCGGCCTCGTCGTATGGTTCGCCGGCGTGCGCCTCACGCGGCAGCTCGACGTAATCGCCGGTCGGCAAGAGCTGAGCAGGGTATTCGTAGGCATGCTCCTGCTCGGCGGGATCACTTCGCTGCCGGAAGTGGCCAACGTCGCCACCGCATCGCTCGGCGGAAACCCGGCGCTCGCGGTGAACAACCTGCTCGGCAGCGCTGCGATCAATGTCTTGCTCCTTGCCGTCGCCGACGCCTGGATCGGTCGCGAAGCCGTGACCGGCATGGTCGTGCGGCCCTCGACGCTGATGATGGCGACCTTGTGCATGCTGGTGCTTGTCGCGGTCGCGGTCGCGGTGACGGTCGGCGATGTCGAGATCGTGGGTCTCGGGGTAGCGAGCCTCGCCATCTGTGCGCTCAGCATCGGGGCGTTCCGAATTGCCACCGGGTATGACCGGCGCTCGCCATGGAAGCTCGACGCGAGGGAAGACGCAGCGGAAGGCCGGGCGGAGGACGCTGGTCACGATCCACGTACACTGTCGCGCCTGTGGCTGCTCGTCGCGTTCAACGGGGCTCTCATCTTCGCCGCTGGTTATACGCTGTCGCAAACGGGCGATGCGATAGCTGAGCAGACGGGGATGACCAGCGCGTTGGTCGGCTTCGCGCTGATCGGGTTGGCGACCTCGACTCCCGAGTTGGCGACGATCGTCACCGCGCTACGCCTCAGGCGACCGGAGATGGCGTTCGGCCAGGTGCTCGGGACCAATTTCGTCAACCTGGCACTGCTGCCCCTCGGCGATGCGCTTTTCGAAGGCGGCCCGATCGTCGACGAACTGGGGGCGTTCGAAGTCGTCTCGGCCTTGCTGGGAGCCTCGCTCATCGGCGTGTTCCTGGTCGGTCTGCTCGAGCACCGCGACCGAACGGTGTTCAAGATGGGCTATGACTCGGCCGTGGTGGTCGTGCTGTTCGTGCTTGGCCTGGGCCTGCTGACGACGCTGTGA
>JBIQKN010000067.1:8938-10733 GCA_044506565.1 Sphingomonadales bacterium
GCCTGCTCAGGAAATCGTCATTCTTGTGCGTTAGCCCGGCGCAATGGACCTCAATGCCCGCTATCGCGCCTGGCTGCATGTTCGCCGACCGGACCTGCCGCACTTCACGCGCGGCGAGGACGTGCCGCTCGACGCAACTTGCGCCTCGCTCGCGCGCGACAAGGCGTCGCACAAGGGGATCGGCCGGCGCACGGCGCTGCGGGAACTGTCGGCGCATGGCGTCAACCAGGCGTTCCTCGACGAGATCGCCGAGTTGACGGAGCTCGAGTACCTCGATCTCGGCTGGCCGGTGACCGCGGCCGACCTCTCGCCGCTCCGCTCGCTGACCCGGTTGCGGCATCTGGTGATCAACAGCCCGCGCAACGTCACCGACTTCGGCCCGCTGCTCGCGCTGCCCGCGCTCGAGCGGCTGTTCATCGAGAACGCGAAGCACCTGCGCAGCCTGGAATGGCTGGCTCCGCTCAAGGAGCGGCTGGTGGCGCTCGGGATCGAGGGCTCGATGTGGACGCCGCAGCCGATCGCCAGCCTCGCTCCGCTCGAGGGTTTCGCGCTCGAAGCGCTGTTCCTGACCAACACCCGGCTCGAGGACCAGGACCTGTCGCCGCTTGCGACGATGCCTAACCTGCGCTTGCTCGGCACCGCGCTCAACGCCCCGAAGGCCGCGTTCATGGCGCTCAAGGCGGCGAAACCGGGCCTCGAGTGCAGCTGGTTCGACGAGGCGGTGTGGACCAACTTCAAGGACCCGAAGCCGCCGCGGCGGTGAGCGGGGCGGCCTCGGGCTCGGGCGGTGGGTAGGTCACAGAGCCGCCGGCGACCACCGCGCCCGGCGTCAGCCGCGCGAGTTCGGCGCGGTCCGGTGCCATCAGGTGGAACACCTCGCGGCCGCGCGCGAGCAGGTAGTCGGCGACGATCCGCCGGTGGCAGCGCCACCACACCGCCTCGGCGCACATGATCGCGCAGCGCTGCCCGGCGGCGAGCGCGAGCAGCTCCTGCAGCCCCTCGGCGAACGCCTCTGTCAGCGCATAGTCGGCGTAGTTGTGGAAGCTGCGGTTGCGCCACAGGCCGTTGACCTCCGGCGCGACGCCGGGCGTGCGCCCGCGCAGCCCGCCGAGCGCGTCGAGATAGCGGTAGTCGACCTGGTATCCGGCCAGCTCGCCCGGAAAGGTGTCGCGGTTGTACTGCGGGTTGGTGCGCGACCTCGGCACCGTGCGGATGTCGGCCACCAGCTGCACCTCGCCCACGCGAAGCAGGTCGACGAACGCGGGGATAGTCAGGGTCGAGTGGCCGATGGTGTAGATCGGCGGGGAACGGCCGGCCATGCCGAGGATACGCGGGAGGGGCAGCGAGCGTTCCTTGGCGGCCCCGGCGAGGTGGCGGCCTGACAGCGCGCCGCGCGCTGTGGCATCCTGAGACAGCGCCGTCGCCGACTGCGGCTCCGCACGGAACGGGCCGCGCGGATGCGGGTTGAGGAAGCGTCAATCCACGGAGGATCCGTCCCATGCGCCTTGCCCCGCTTGCCACGCTGCCGCTGCTCGCCCTGGCCCTCGCGGCTTGCGAGTCCGAAGCCGAACGCCAGGCCGACCGCACCGAAGACCTGATCGAGCGCCAGGCCGACGCCAGCGCCGCTGCGGGAGGCAATACGGTCGTGGCGCTCGGCCTGACCGAGCGCCAGTTGCTCGATGCCGACCTCGTCGCCGCCGACGGCACCGATCTCGGCGACGTCGAGCAGGTTCGTCGCGGGCTCGACGGCGAGATCGAGGGGCTGGTGGTCGAGATCGAGAACAGCGATCCTGAC
>JBIQKN010000067.1:10833-13579 GCA_044506565.1 Sphingomonadales bacterium
ACGGGGCGTGAAACGCGGCAGGCGAGGCCATGAGGACCCCATCGAGACGACGGAACCTCGAGGCTGCGCTCGACGCGCGGGCACGCCGAGCCGCTTCGGACGGAATCCTGAAGGAGGAGCGTAAATGAAAAGTCTTCCCAATCGAGCCCTGGCGCCCGTCGCGCTGGCCCTGCTGGCCGTGCCCGCGTGGAGCGGCCTGTCGGCACAGGGCGCCGCCGACCCGATCACCGTGACCGGCCAGGTGCCCGCCGACCTGACCGGGCTGACCGAGGGACCCGAGATCGAAGGCACCATCTCGGCCCGCGGGCGCGACGGCATCCAGGTCACCGCGGCCGACGGCACGGTGACCACCGTGATGATCTCGCCGGCGACCGAAGTCCGCTCGAGCGGCGGGTTCCTCGGCCTCCAGCGCACCTCGCTCGGTGCGGACTCGCTGCTCAACGGCCTGCCGGTGACCGTGCAGACCGTGCAGTGGGAAGGCGGGCTCGTCGCCAGCCGGGTCCGCTTCAAGAACAGCAACCTGCAGACCGCGTCGATGATCCACACCGGCACCGCCCAGCGGTTCGGCCAGAACGAGACCGCGATCGCCGAGAACGCCGCCGCGACCGAGGCGCTGCGCGGCCGCGTCGGCGACATCGATCAGTACAACATCAAGCGCACCACCAACGTCTACTTCGACACCGACAAGTGGAACCTGACCCCGGCCGCCGAGGCCGAGCTCTGCGCCACCGCGGCCGAGGCGGACGCGACCGACAACGCGCTGCTGCTGGTGGTCGGCTACACCGACGCCACCGGCGACGAGGACTACAACCAGGTGCTCAGCGAGCGCCGCGCGGGCCGGGTGGTCAACCACCTGCAGCAGAAGTGCGGCTGGGCGCCGTGGCGCATGCTGACCCCGACCGGCATGTCCGAGGCCGATCCGGCGGCGGACAATTCGACGCCGCAGGGCAAGGCGCAGAACCGCCGCGTGGCGGTCAATATCCTCGTCAGCAAGGCGGTCGACGGACTCGGCGGCTAACGCAAGGCGGGAAGGGGCGGCGGGCCCGGATCAGTCGATGATCTCGGGTCCGCCCTCGGCCTCCATCCGCGCGAGCGCAGCCTTCATCTCGGCGAGGCGCTCGGGCGGGTGCGGGTCCCATGTCTCGACCTCGCCGACGATCCGCAGCGGATCGCGCGAGCGGTACGATTGCGTCGGGTTGCCGGGAAAGCGCCTGTCGGTGAGATTGGGATCGTCCTCGAACGGTCCCGTCGGCTCGACCACGTAGATCCGCTCGCGCCCGTCCCCCCTGGCCAGCTCGCAACCCCAGATCGCCGCGTCGAGCGTGCCCGAGAAATAGATCCACGACAGCTTGCGGTCGGCGTAGTTCGAGGTCCGCCCGGGCATGAGCAGGTCGCCGACGGAAAGGTCGGCGCGGGTGCCGTGGTAGAACGGGCCGGTGGCGTCTTTCGCGTAAGTCATCGCGCCACCCTAGCCCAGGGTCACTGGGCCATGAAGCAGACAGCCTCGACCTTGTTGCCGTCGGGATCGCGGACGAAGGCGGCGTAGTAGTTGCCGTCGTACTCGGGCCGCAGGCCGGGAGGGCCGTCGTCGGTTCCGCCGCTGGCAAGCGCGACGCGGTGAAATTCGTCGACCTGCGCCCGGCTCTCGGCGATGAAGCCGACGTGGGCGCCGTTGCCGACGCTGGCGGGCTTGCCGTCGACCGGCTGTTCGAGGCTGAAGCCGATCGTCGCGGCGCTGTAGTCGATCGAGCCGCCGCGGCGCCTGCCCTTGCCGATGCCGAGCACCGCGAGGACCGGATCGTAGAACGCCGCGGCGCGAGCCGCGTCGTTGGTGCCAAGGGAAACGTGACTGAGCATGAGCCGGGAACGCCTAAACCAGGCGCCGGGGTCCTCCCGGTGGTCGCGCCCGAGCCTCGTCCTGCCGGAAGGCTAGCCCGGTGCGGGGGCCCGGCCGGCTCGCCCGGCCTTCCTGCGCGCGCGGGCGGCCTTGCCCGCGGCGCGCACGATCGGCGGCACCGAGAGCAGGATCGCCGAGACCAGCCCGCCGATCGCCAGCAGGCCGAGCGGGGTGACGCTGACCTCCGCGTCGAGCGAGACGCGATTGCCGAAGCGCAGCGCGGCGCGGGCGGACTGGACGGTGGACAGCGGGGAAAGGTTGTCGGCCATGCCGCAGGCAACGCGCGGCGTGGCGCGAGGGTCCGGGTGGCGGTTGCGAGTCGCGACGTCCCCTCTCCCAACCCTCTCCCCTGAAGGGGAGAGGGCTTTTGGGGAAACCCTCCCCCTGGAGGGGACAGGGCCATTTGCGAGGGGGAACCGCGTCGGGGGCTCGCGCGCTGGTCGGGTGGTCGCTTCATTTGCCAGCAGGGAGTCCTCCGATGACCGTCAACACCGCCACCGCACGCTACGAAGGCCTCGGCAAGGACGGCCGCGGGCATGTCTCGAGCGCCTCGGGCGTGCTCGATGCGCCTTACGGGTTCGGCAGCCGGTTCGCGGGAGAGGCCGGGATCAATCCCGAGGAGATGATCGCCGCCGCGCACGCCAGCTGCTTCACGATGGCCACCAGTTTCGCACTCGCCCGCGCCGGCCATACCGAGGGCACGCTCGAGACGACCTGCAAGGTGACGCTGGAGAAGGACGGTGACGGCTTCACCGTGACCCGCTCAGACCTCGCGCTGACCGGCCGCGTGCCGGGAATCGAGCGCGCCGAGTTCGAGCGGCTGGCCAGCGAGGCCAAGGCGGGTTGCCC
>JBIQKN010000067.1:13679-15064 GCA_044506565.1 Sphingomonadales bacterium
ACACTTCGCGGCCACTGCCTCGCTGTCGCCAGCCACACGCACACCGCCAGCAGCAGCGCCGGAAAGGCCGGCACGATCAGCCGTCCCCACCACGGCTCCTCGACCAGCACGAACAGCGAAATCGCGCCCGCCGCCAGTGTCAGCACCAGCATCGCCAGCGGCAGCGTCAGGGCGATCCCGCGGGTCAGCCCTCGCTCGATGGCGCCCACGCCATGGCTGGCGGCGATGGGGGTGGCGAGGCTGCGAATGGCCGCGGCGTAAGGATACCATTGGTCGCGCGGGGCGCGCAGGATCAGCGGGGCGGGCTCGCCGCGGCGCCACAGGCGCGTCTCGAAGTAGGCGCCGGTCTCGGATTCGCCCTTGCCGACGCGCAGGCGCTCGATCTCGCTGTAGGGGATCACAAGCGGAGCGCCATCGCCGCCACGGAGCTCGAGCGCGTCCGGGCCGGCGACCGCGCCGAGGCGGCGGCCGGCGAGACCGAGGCGGCGCAGGCGGCGGGTGCCGGCGACGGCGAACTCGACGGTCGGGATGCCGCGAGGCGGGACTGCGGCGAAACTCCCGCTCACCACAGCTCCTCGACCTTGCCGATCCGGTCGCCTTCGAGGTGGAACAGGGCCAGCAGGCGCTCGCCCTCGCCGGGCTCGCAGCCGCCGCCGGGGCCTCGCGTCCCGTAGGCATATTCGATCGCGGCCACGCCGTCGCCCGGGATGCGGTTGGTGATGGCGATGCAGGTATCGGCCGCGGCGGTGAAGGCGCCGCGTGCGATGTTGCCGAGGAACGCAGCGCGCCAGGCGGCGAGATCGAAATCGGCTTCGTACTTCAGGTGCACGTAGCGGCCCTCCGGTGTGAACAGCGCCAGCAGCCGTTCGACGTCCTCCGCGTCGGAATCGGCGCGGAAGACGGCTTCCAGCCGTTCGAAATAGGCCTGCACGCTGGCGGGCGGCGCGGGACGGGAGACGGGGGCCGCGCCGGCCGGCGAGGAAGCCAGCGCGAGCGTGGCGGCGAGCAGCAGCGTCATGATCGTTCCCCCGGGTGGAATGCCTTCCTAGCGCGGGCGGCGCGGCTTGCCGAGGGGCCGCAGGCGTCCGCGAATGGTCCCAATGTTCGCAGTGGCCATGGCGGCTACGACGCGGTGTCCGCCAGCGCCTCGAGCTGTGCCGGGAAGCTCGCGCGCGCCGTGGCCTGGGGATCGACGGCGCCGTCCTTGCGCAGTTCCCAGGGGGCGGCGAAGCGGCGGGGATCCAGCCGGGCGAGGAGCCACATCAGCAGCCGGTCGCTCGGCAGGCGCTTCTCGGCGACCAGCTCGCCCTCGTGCCAGACCTGCTCGGTACGGCCGTTGATCGCCCGGTCGAAGGCGATCGCCGAGAGGCGCCCGACGGCGAGCT
>JBIQKN010000159.1:0-2254 GCA_044506565.1 Sphingomonadales bacterium
TGCAGCGATCGCACCGCCCGCCCCCGCAAGCCGCGGCTCAGGCCCTTCGCGCAACGGCCGGCGATCGGCGGTAGCTGTCATTGGCGAGGGCGACACCGGCCAGCGCCACCGCTCCTCCGAGAAGGGTCACGGGCTCGGGCACGTCTCCCGCAATCGGAATGGCGAACGCCGTCGCCAGCGGGGCCATGAGAAACAGCAGGTTGGCCGCGCGCGGCGCCCCCAGCCCGGCGAGGGCTTCCATCCAGCAGACGTAGCCGAGGACCCCCGCGCCGAGCGACAGGAAGGCCACGGCGGCCAGCGCCTCCGCCGAACCGGCCGTCTGCGCGATCCCGGAGGGTAGCCACGGCAGGAGCAGGAGCGCACCCGCGACGATCGTCCAGCTGGCGCTGGCGGTTGCGCCGTAGCGCAGGACGAGCGGGCGCTGGATGACGAAATAGCCGCCGGAACAGGCCGCGGCCGCGAGGATCATCGGCGCCCCTGCCCCGAGACTGAAGTCCCCGCCCTGGCCGAGCGAAATGGCCGCAACCCCGGCGAGGCCGAGCGCCGTGCCCGCCAGCATCGCCGGGCGCGGTGTCTCGGCGCCGGAGAGGCACGCGAAGGCCGTGGCAAAGACCGGCTGGGTGGCGATGATGAAGCTCGCCGCGCCGGCCGACACCGTGCGCTGCCCGGTATTGAGCAGGACGTTGTAGAGCGCGATCCCGAGCGCTCCGCAGGCGACGATGCGAAGCGCGTCGGCCCACGACTTCACGCGCGCGCCGCGCCACGCGAGCCACAGGCCCATGACCAGCCCGGCAACCGCGAAGCGAACCGCCGCGAGGCCGATGGGATCGACGTGCCTGACGCCGACGGCGATGGCGGAAAAGGCGCCGGCCCACAGCGCGATGGTGGCCAGCGCGGCCATCAGGGCGCGCGACGGACGAAGCGACGACAGGTTCATGACGTCGCTCTGCCGGCCGGCCAACGCTTGACATAGCCTCACGATAAAGGATCAGCTGTGCGTGCAATGCACAGCCTGGGTCCCCTGCCGCCGCTCGAAGGCTTGCACGCGGTGATCGCCGCCGCGCAGGGTGGCTCGTTCACGATCGCGGCCGACACGCTCGGCATTACCCACGGTGCCGTCAGCCGGCGCGTGGCCGCGGTCGAAGCCTGGCTCGGGACCAGCATCTTCGAGCGCCATGGCCGGGGCGTTCGCCTGACGCCGGCCGGCCAGCGCTTCACACGCCAGGTTGAACGCGCGCTCGAGAGCATCGCGCAGACCTCCGAGCGCTGGCGCCCCCGGCACGGACGCACGACCGTCCGGCTGAGCGTCGTGCCCTCGTTCGCCCGGCTGTGGCTGCTGCCCCGGCTGTCCGCGCTCGAGGAAGCACTTCCGCAGGTCCGGATCGATCTCGGAATCGCGCATCGCGCCGTCGACCTCGATGCCGCCGAAGCCGACGTGGCGATCCGCTACGGGCGCGGCCACTGGCCGGGCCTGTCGGTCCGCGCGCTGTTCGGCGAGACTCTGGTCCCGGTCGCCTCGCCGGACCTCGCCGCGCGGCTCGGCAGCGATCCCACTGCCGAGGACCTCGCGCGGTTCCCCCTGCTGCACGATTCCGAGACCAGCCAGTGGCGAGCCTGGTTCGCCGCGGCCGGTCTCCGCTACCGGCCGCGGGCCGACGACCGCCGGTTCGAGGATTACGACCTGGTCCTCGCGGCCGCGGAAGGCGCGCTCGGCCTCGCCCTCCTGCGCCAGCCGCTCGCCCGGCAATGGCTCGACGACGGACGGCTCGTGCCCGTCAGCGCGCGGGTCCTGGCAAACCCGCTCGGTCACTACGTCGCTTGCCGGCGGGACGAGCAGCGCGAGAGCGTTCTGGCGCTGGTCGACGCCCTCTGCCGCGCGGCCCGCGCGACAGCGGGCGATGAAGAAGCCGGCGAGCGGTGACCTGACGCAAAAAGGGCCGGCGGATCGCTCCGCCGGCCCCCTTGGCGATCTCTCGCAATCGCAGGCGCCTCAGGCCCCTTCGACCTCGGCCACGTCGATCTTGAGCCCCGGGCCCATCGTCGAGGTCAGCGAGACCTTCTTGACGTACTTGCCCTTGGCCCCGGCCGGCTTGGCCTTGACGATCGCGTCGACCAGCGCCTTGAAGTTGTCCTTCAGCTGCGCGTCGGTGAAGCTGATCTTGCCGATGCCCGAGTGGATGATGCCCTGCTTCTCGACGCGGAACTCGACCTGGCCGCCCTTGGCGTCCTTGACCGCCTGGGCGACGTTCGGGGT
>JBIQKN010000160.1:0-2196 GCA_044506565.1 Sphingomonadales bacterium
CGGTCGGCAAGCTCGGTTTCGGCAGCCATCCGATGATCGAGCATTTCCGGTTTCTCGCGGCGACCACGAAAGCGACGGCGAAGATGACGATTCCGAGTCCCAGTGCGTTGTATGCGCGGGCTGCGGCGCGCGAGGCCGTGAACGAGCACGCCTATCCGGATCTCTATGCGTTCTTCGCCGATCTCGGCGAGGCGTACCGGAAGGCGATCCGCGCCTTCTACGACGCGGGATGCCGCTACCTGCAACTCGACGAGGTATTCCTCGTGCTGCTGTGCGACCCGGAATATCGCAAGGGGATCGTGGCGCGCGGCGACGACCCGGAGAAGATTCCGAACCTCGAAGCCGGCGTCATCAATGTGGCGCTGCGCGACCTGCCGGACGATATGACGGTGACGATGCATCTGTGCCGCGGCAATTTCCGTTCGACTTTCGTGGGCGCCGGCGGCTACGAGCCGATCGCGGAAGTGCTGCTCAACCGCATCAATGTGCACGGCTACTTCATGGAGTACGACACGGAGCGCGCGGGCGGCTTCGAGCCGCTGCGCTTCCTGCCAAAGCACAAGACGGTGGTGCTCGGGCTCATCACCTCGAAATTCCCGCAGCTTGAATCGAAGGACGAGATCAGGCGGCGGATCGACGAGGCGGCGAAGTTCGTCGATCTCGACCGGCTATGCCTGTCGCCGCAATGCGGTTTTGCTTCGACGGAGGAGGGGAATCTCCTCAGCGAAGACGAGCAGTGGGCGAAGCTCAGGCATGTGGTGGAGATTGCGGAAGAGGTGTGGGGTTGAGGGCTTTGAGGGAAAGTTCTCTTTTCCGTCATTGCGAGGCGGCAGAGCCGCCGAAGCAATCCAGAGGCCGATCGCAGGTCTGGATTGCTTCGCTCCTCGCTGCGCCCGGGGCTCGCAATGACGCATCACGTCAGGTCTTCGTATAGATCGCGCCAACCCGGGTTCATGGCCTCGATCAAGGCAAGGTTCTTGCGCCGTGAGCCTGCCTTGATGTGCTTCTCGCGAGTTATCGCGGATGTCATGTCGTCGTACTGTTCGTGCCAGACGAGCGCTTTGCAGCCGTACCGGGACGTGAAGCCGGGCACGAGTCCGTTGCGGTGCTGGTATGTCCGTTGGACAAGATTCGACGTTACGCCGGTGTACAATGTGCCGTTGCGTTTGCTGGCCATGATGTAAACAGCCGGCTGCTTTTTCACGCCTTCCCCTTATTCGTCATTGCGAGGCGGCGGAGTCGCCGAAGCAATCCAGCTATGGTGCGGTCGCTCTGGATTGCTTCGCCCTTCGCTGCGCTCGGGCTCGCAATGACGGCGAAGTCAGCCTCTCCCCACAAACGGCATCTTCGTATGTTGCGGTCGCTCTGGATTGCTTCGCCCTTCGCTGCGCTCGGGCTCGCAATGACGGCGAAGTCATCCTCTCCCCACGAACGGCATCTTGGTCGCCATCACCGTCAGGAACAGGACGTTCGACTCGAGCGGCAGGCTCGCCATGAAGGCGACCGACTGGCCGACATGATCGACGTCCATCATCGCCTCTGCCTTGATCGAGCCGTCGGCCTGCGGGACGCCCTTGGCCATGCGCGCGGCCAGCTCCGTCACCGCGTTGCCGATGTCGATCTGGCCGCAGGCGATGTCGTATTTGCGGCCGTCGAGCGCGGTCGTCTTGGTGAGGCCGGTGACGGCGTGCTTGGTCGCGGTGTAGGCGATCGAGTTCGGGCGCGGTGCGTGCGCCGAGATCGAACCGTTGTTGATGATGCGGCCGCCGCGCGGGTCCTGGTCCTTCATGATGCGGAAGGCCGCCTGCGTGCAGAGGAAGACGCCGGTGAGGTTCACATCCACGACCGCCTTCCAGGTCTCGAAGGGGAGGTCCTCGAGCAGGACGCCGGGCGCGCTCATGCCGGCATTGTTGAAGAGCACGTCGAGACGACCGAATGTCTGCTTCGTTTTTGCGAACAGCATGTCCACGTCGCCCGGCTTGCCGACATCGGCGATGACGGCGAGCGCCTTCACGCCAAGCTTTTCAATGTCGGCGGCGGTCTGGTCGAGCGGTTCCTTGCGGCGGCCGGTGATGACGACCGAGTAGCCGTTCTTCGCCAGCGTGAGCGCCGAGGCGCGCCCGATGCCGGTGCCGCCACCCGTGACCATTGCGACCTTCTGCGATGCCATTTGGGTTTCCTCCCACTATTGCTGTG
>JBIQKN010000068.1:0-14504 GCA_044506565.1 Sphingomonadales bacterium
GCCAGCGCCGCGTCGAGCACGCCCTGCTCGTCGAACGCCTTGCCGATCACCTGCAGCCCGAGCGGCAGACTGTCGGAATTGAGCCCGGCGGGCACGCTCATCGCCGGCAGGCCGGCGAGGCTCGCCGGGACCGAGAACACGTCGTTGAGGTACATCGCCAGCGGATCGTCGAGCTTGTCGCCGAGGGCGAAGGCGGCGGTCGGCGTGGTCGGCGCGAGCAGCAGGTCGCACTGCCCCCACGCCTGCTCGAAGTCGCGCGCGATCAGCGCGCGGACCTTCTGCGCCTGGGTGTAGTAGGCATCGTAGAACCCGGCCGAGAGCACGTACGTCCCGATCAGGATACGGCGCTTGACCTCGTCGCCGAACCCGGCGGCGCGCGTCGCGGCGTACATCTCCTGCAGGTTCGCGCCCTCGGGCAGCTCGCGCAGGCCGTAGCGCACGCCGTCGTAGCGCGCGAGGTTCGAGGACGCTTCGGCCGGCGCGATGATGTAGTAGGCGGGCAGCGCGTACTTGGTGTGGGGCAGGCTGACGTCGACCACCTCGGCCCCCGCGTCCTTGAGCCAAGCGATCCCCTGGTCCCACGAGTTGAGGATCTCCTCGTCGGTCCCCTCCATGCGGTACTCGCGCGGGATGCCGACCTTCTTGCCGCGCAGGTCGGCGTTTAGCGACGCCGCCCACTCGGGCACCGGCAGATCGAGGCTGGTCGAATCCTTCGGATCGAACCCGGCCATCGCCTCGAGCATGATCGCGCAGTCCTCGACCGAGCGCGCCATCGGCCCGGCCTGGTCGAGCGACGAGGCGAAGGCGACGATGCCCCAGCGGCTGCAGCGGCCGTAGGTCGGCTTGATGCCCGAGATGCCGGTGAACGCGGCCGGCTGGCGGATCGAGCCGCCGGTGTCGGTCCCGGTCGCCGCCGGGCACAACCGCGCCGCGACCGCCGCCGAGCTGCCGCCCGACGAACCGCCGGGCGCGAGCGCCGCATTGCCGCCGTCGTTGCGCCGCCACGGACTGATCACATTGCCGAAGTACGAAGTCTCGTTCGACGAGCCCATCGCGAACTGGTCGAGGTTGAGCTTGCCGAGCATGCCCGCGCCCGCATCCCACAGCTTCTGGCTGACGGTGCTCTCGTACTCGGGCACGAATCCTTCGAGAATATGGCTCGCCGCGGTGGTCTGCACGCCGCGCGTGGCGAACAGGTCCTTCATCCCGATCGGCACGCCGGCCATCTTGCCGAGCGGCTTGCCTGAAGCCCGACCGGCATCGACCTTCTCGGCCGCCTCGAGCGCCTTCTCCGGGGTCGCGACGATGAACGCGTTGAGCTTGGCGGCCGCGGCGACATTGGCGTTGAACGCCTCTGCCACCTCGCGCGCGGTAAAGTCGCCCGCGGCGACCCCGTCGCGGATCGCCTTGACGCCGAGGGTCGTAAGGTCGGTCATGCTTCCTCCCCTCCCGCTTGCGGGAGGGGTCGGGGGTGGGCCAGTAAGGTCGACCACGCGCCCGCGCGCTGGTCCACCCCTAGCCCCTCCCGCAAGCGGGAGGGGGATATCCGGCGTGCACTCTCGCTCATCACTCGATCACCTTCGGCACGCCGAAAAACCCGTGCTCGGCCATCGGCGCATTCGCCAGTACCTTGTCGCGCACCCCGCCGCCGGTCAGCGGATCGGCGTCGACCACGTCGTCGCGCAGGCGCAGCTTCTGCGGGATCACCGCGGTCATCGGCTCGACCCCGGTGCAATCGACCTCGCCGAGCTGCTCGACCCAGGCGAGAATTCCATTGAGTTCCGGCACCATCCGGTCGAGCTCGTCCTCGCCCATCCGGATGCGCGCCAGGCTGGCGATCTTCGCCACGGTTTCGCGGGTGACTGACATGGCCCGCGCGTTAGCGGGGCGCCCGGCCAGCTTCAAGCTAATCGAGTGGGGCCCCCATCGGCTTTCCGTCGATGAAGATGTAGCGCCGGGTCACATCGCGAATCTCAACCTTCGAATTCTCCTTCAGCGTCCCCAGCTGCCAAAAATTGCCGTCGCGAGGTGCCACCAGCTGGCCGCTTGGCAGATAGACGCCGTGGTATGAGTTGCCCTCGATAATCGCGACCTTCCTTTCTCCGCCTTCGGCGGTGCCATCTCCGATATCGAGCGCGAGGCACTGCCTGGTGCACGGCCAGGGATTGCTTACGAGATAGTCGAGCACCAGGCGGCGCAGTTCGGGATCGTCGGGCTGAACGCGAAGATCGAAATCCCCGGCGGCGCGGATCGATTCTCGAAAGGCGCGATAGGGGCGGTTGGTTTGCTGAAGGGCGATCTGTGCCAGCTCGGCAACCTTGGGGTTGTCGCTTTGCGTGAGACGCTGCAACGCCCGCCGGCCCGCTTCTCCGAAATCCCATCGAAGGGCGGCGAAATCGAACTCCTCGGCCGTCACCGTACCGTTCTCGAGCCGCGCCAGCTGGTTGCGCGTCGAGATCGAGCCGAAGTCGAGAATCGGCAGTGCCAGCAGCACGGCCAGGGCGCATACGAACAGGCCGGCATGGAACGTTGCCCGGCGCAGGTACGCGGCCCAGCCGCTCCGGAGCCCCCGGCCCAGCGCGACCCAGTAGCCGACCCCGCAGAAGCAGGCGACGACGATCGCCACCAGCGCCCACAGCCGCTCGGGCGCGAGCCCGTACTGGTTGAGCCGCAGTCCCATGGAAAACGCCGCGAACACCGCCAGCGGCAGGATCACCGCCGCCAGCACCAGCCCCGCGCCGCGCATCACCCGGTTGCCGGTCATCGCCGAGTCGTCCTGCCGCGCGATGGCATTGGCCAGCACGAAGGCGCCCGCAGCGCAGGCCAGCAACAGCGGTGTGGCGTTGCGCGTCGCGTCCCACAGCACTTGCGGGCCGGATACAGCGGTCGCCAGCAGGAACACCACCAGGCCGAACGCGAGCGGCACCGCGAGCAGCGAAGCGACCAGCAGCACGACCGTCTGCAGCGTCGCGAGAATCCTGACCTGGTTTCGCAGCGTGCCGAGCGCCGCGCCGGCCGCGAGGCCGGTGAAGGTGAGACCGAACCAGCCGTCGTCGATCAGGTCGCGCAGCAGGTCGATCTTCAGCAGGTGGAACAGCTCGCTGAGCAGCAGGAGCACGAGCCACGACAGTCCGGTGAACGCCGCCGTGCCCGCAGCGCAGATCGCATCGGTCCATACGTGGCCGTAGACTTCGGGATAGCGCGTCGCCATCCGCCGTTTGTGAAACCCGGCCTGGAACAGCGGCAGCGCCAGCGCGCTCGCCACCACGCCGGCGGCGAAGCCGTACTCCTCGTCCGGCAGGCTCTCGCCGTAGCGCACCGCGCGCCACGTGAGCCCGGCCATCACCAGCCCTACCAGCACCGCGAACAGCGACGGCGCCTTCCATCGCCCCGGCTCGAGCGTGAACCCGGCCGCGATCGCGCCGAACAACAGGAACGCCGCCAGCGCCCCGCGCACCGGATCGTCGTCGTGCCCGTTGGTCGCGAAGTGGATCAGCAGGCCGGCAAGTCCGAACAGCCCCGCAAGCAGCCACGGTCGCAGCGGCCACTCGGCCTCGCCGCGCTCAGCCTCGGAAACGCCCACTCCGGCTTCGCCGGCCTCAGCTTCGGTCATGCCTGGTTTCCTCAACCGCCTGGCGGTCGCTTATGCCCGAAAGCCGGCCGGCGGGCATGAGCAATTCGTGAGGGCCGGGTGAAAAGCGATGCCGGCGGGACTGCCAGGAAGGTCGTGGCTCCGCTCCACCCCCTTCCAACTCCGGCTAGGCGGCAAAGCCGCCAAGCCTTCCTATCCTTTCCCCAACCAGGGGGAAGGGAACCAGTTGGAAACGAATCTCTATCGGTTCACAATCACCCTGGCGCGTCGGCACAAGCTCCGCCCTTCCCCCTTGATGGGGAAGGATACGGAGACTTAGCCCCGAAGGGGCTTAGTCGGAGTTGGATGGGGGTGGAGCGGCCAAGCGCAGCGCCGCCCGGCCGGTGAAAGCCCGCCTTACTCCGCCGGCGTCGGCGCGGCAGCTCCGCCTTCGCCCTGGGCGCCCTGCTGCAGCTGCTGCTGCATCATCATCATCTGCAGCTGCTGGATCTTGGCCTCGAAGTCGGCCATCGGCAGGAAGTCGACCAGCTCGATCTCGAACGTAAGGTTGGCGTTGGGAGGGATACCCTCGCCCGTCTGCGGGTTCATGCGTCCGGTCTCGCCGTAGGCCAGCGAAGCCGGGATATAGACCTCGTACTTGCCGCCCTTCTGCATCTGCACCGCGGCGTCGCGGAAGCCCGGGACCATCTGCTCGAGCGGCAGCGGGGTGCCCTCAGGGATGATCCCCTGGACCGGCAGCTGAATGTCCTCCGACTGGTCGAACACGGTGCCGTCGTCGAGCTTGCCCACGTACTTCACGAACACGACGTCGTCCGGCTTCGGATTGCCGCCCGTTCCCGCCGTGATCGTGTCGACGTCGACCCGCGGAACGGTGAACCAGGCGTAGGCAGCCGACAGCGCCACGCCGAGCAGGACGCCGAGGAACAGCATGATCAGCGAGTTGCGGCTGACCGGCTGCAGGGGAACGCGGGTGACTTCGGCCATGGGCTGGGTCCTGGAACAGAAAAGGGCGCGGGATTATGCCCCACGCCCCTTTGGCTTAGCTGTCTCTTCGTAGCAAGCGAACTCGGAAGGCCGTCAGCGGCCAGCGGCTCACTTGACGCCGTCGCGCTCCGCGCGCTTGCGCTCGAGCTTGCGGGCGCGGCGGACCGCGGCGGCCTTCTCGCGCGCGCGCTTCTCGCTCGGCTTCTCGTAGTGGCGGCGCAGCTTCATCTCGCGGTACACGCCCTCGCGCTGCAGCTTCTTCTTGAGCGCGCGCAGGGCTTGCTCGACATTGTTGTCGCGGACGATGATCTGCATAAACCTAAGCCACCTCTTGCAATTTCCGACCGGCAGAGCCCGCGTGATCGGCGCGGGTTGCACCAGATGATTCCAAAGAAAAGCGCGCCGAATCCGCAACCGGACCGGCTCGAACGGGGGCGCGCATAAGGGAAACCGCTGCCGGAGGCAAGGATTTAGGCGCCGGCACGGCGACGGTTTGCGTCGCGTGGCAATCGGGCTACAGCCCGCCGCATGG
This sequence comes from Sphingomonadales bacterium, assembly GCA_044506565.1. GTDB lineage: Bacteria > Pseudomonadota > Alphaproteobacteria > Sphingomonadales > Sphingomonadaceae > Croceibacterium_A. Next base: position 5,109 of record JBIQKN010000068.1, read on the forward strand.
ACGCACCATCCCCGTTTGCCGCCTCGCTTCACGTCGCGCTCGGCGGAGCGATCGGCTCGGTTCTGCGCTACCAGGTCGGACGGGGAATGACGCACTGGCTCGGGCCGCAGGCGGTTTCCGCGTTTCCGTGGGCCACCCTCACGGTCAACATCCTCGGCAGTCTCGCGATGGGGCTGCTCGCCGGATATTTCGCCCGGCACGGCGAAGGGGAGCCCGCACGCCTGCTGCTGGGCGTCGGCGTGCTCGGCGGGTTCACAACCTTCTCGGCCTTCAGCCTCGAGCTGATGATGCTGATCGAGCGCGGCCAGGCGGCCCAGGGTTTCCTATACGGCGCGGTCTCGGTGCTTGCCGGCCTCTCGGCGCTGTACATCGGCCTGATCATCATGCGGCTCGCGGCATGACCGACGCCAAACCCTCGGGCGAAGTCCGCCAGTTCACCGTCGAGCCCGACGACGACGGCGTTCGGCTCGACCGGTGGTTCAAGCGCCACTTGCCGCAAGTCGGCTTCGCCACGATCTCGCGTTGGGCGCGCACCGGGCAGGTCCGCGTCGACGGCAAGCGGGTCAAGCCCGAGGACCGCCTCATCCCCGGCCAGGTCGTGCGCGTGCCGCCCGGCGGCGAGAGCGGCAAGCCCAGGCCGAAGCGCCGCGAGCTGACTCCGGCGCAGGTCGAGCAGGCCGGGGCGATGGTCATCCGCAAGACCGAGGCCGCGCTCGTGCTCAACAAGCCGCCCGGCCTCGCCACCCAGGGCGGCACCGGCACCTTCAACCATGTCGACGGCCTGCTCGACGCCTACCATGGCGACGACGAGCCGCGCCCGCGCCTCGTCCACCGGCTCGACAAGGACACCTCGGGCGTCCTGCTCGTCGCGCGCACCCCAGGGAGCGCGGCGTTCTTCTCGAAGCGTTTCTCGGGCCGCTCGGCGAAGAAGATCTACTGGGCGCTGGTGGTCGGCGTGCCCGATATCGACGACGGCACGATCGATGCGCCGCTCGCCAAGCAGCCGGGCACCGGCGGCGAGAAGATGCACGTCGACATGGAGAACGGCCAGCCGGCGAAGACCCGCTACCGCGTGATCGACCGCGCCGGCAACCGCGCCGCCTGGGTCGAGCTGCAGCCGCTGACCGGCCGCACTCATCAGTTGCGCGTGCACATGGCGGCGATCGGCCACCCGATCGTCGGCGACGGCAAGTACGGTGGGCAGGACGCGTTCCTGACCGGTTCGATCAGCCGCAAGATGCACTTGCACGCCCGTCGGCTGGTCATCGATGCGCCCGGCGGCGGCACGCTCGACGTCACCGCCGAGCTGCCCGAGCACTTCGCGGCTTCGATGGAGCAGCTCGGCTTCGACGAGCACGCCAGCGCGGCCGAGCCCGACAGCGGCCCACCCCCGCCCTCGCGCGTGGCGAAGAAACAGGCCGCCAAGGCCCACGCCAAGACCTACCGCAAGGCCCGCCGCGGCGAACGCCGCTCGCGCACCCTCGGCGCGCCGCGGACCAAGCCGAAGGGCGGCAAGCGATGAGGCCGCGAGCGATCTCCTTGAACTCCCCCTCCCCAGCAGGGAGGGGGTCGGGGAGCCATGCCGAGATGTCTCGCTGGGTAGACTGATGCACCCCAATTCCCTGTTCCGGATCGACGACCGCGCCCTCCTTGAATCGCTGATCGAGGAGATCGGCTTCGGCATGGTCTTCGCCGAGACGCCCGACGGCCCGCGCGTGGCGCACGTCCCGCTGGTCTCGACCGGCGACGGCGCGTTGCATTTCCACCTCGCCCGGGGAAATGCCCTGACGAAACACATCGCCGGCCGCACCGCGCTCGCGGTGATCAACGGCCCCGACGCCTACGTCAGCCCCCGCTGGTACGCCGACCGCGGCCAGGTGCCGACCTGGAATTACGTCGCGCTCGAGCTCGAGGGCCCGGTGCGACAGATGGACGACGACGGGCTCACCGGCCTGCTCGAGACGATCGGCGACAAGCAGGAAGCGCGCATCGCCGCCGGCGAACCGTGGAAGCCCGGGGATGTCCAACAGGAACTGTGGGACAAGCTCGCCCGCGGCATCGTCGGCTTCGAGCTCGAGATCCGCGCCTGGCGCCCGACCTTCAAGCTGTCGCAGAACAAGCCGCCGGAGGAGCGCCTGCGCGTCGCCGACGCGCTCGAGGCCCAAGGCTCGCGCGCGATCGCGGCACTGATGCGGCGGTTCGCCGAATGACCGTTCGCCTCGCCGTGTTCGACTGCGACGGCACGCTCAGCGACGGGCAGGCGGCGATCTGCGCCGCGATGGCGCAGGCCTTCGCCGAGAGCGGCCTCGCTGCACCCGACCCGCACCAGGTGCGCCGGATCGTCGGCCTGAGCCTGCCGGGCGCGATCGCCCGGCTCGCCCCCGACCACCCGCCCGAGACCCACACCCGCGTGGTGGCGGCGTACAAGCAGGCGTTCTTCGCCGCCCGCCAGCGCGGCCTCGTTCACGAGCCGCTGTTCGACGGCATCGCCGCACTCCTCGCGCGCCTCCACGGCTCCGGCTGGACGCTCGGCGTGGCCACCGGAAAGTCCGGCCGCGGGCTGACCGGCTGCCTGACCACGCACGGCGTTATCGACCTGTTCGTCACCCTGCAGACCGCCGACCGCCACCCGTCGAAGCCGCACCCGTCGATGCTCGAGACGGCCATGGCCGAGGCCGGGGCCGCCCCTGCCGACACCGTGATGATCGGCGACACCGTCTACGACATCGAGATGGCGCGCAGCGCGGGAACGCGGGCGATCGGCGTCGCCTGGGGCTATCACGCGCCGCACGAACTGCTCGCCGCGGGCGCCGAAGCCGTCGCCGAGTCGCCCGCGCACCTGGGAGAGATGCTCGATGGCTAGCCGTCCGCCCGACGAATCCGGCAACGAGGCCTTCGGGCGCTGGATGGTCATCCAGGTCATGCGCGTCGCCGGTGTGGCCTTTGCGGTCCTCGGCCTGCTGATGACGCAGGATGCCGTGGTCATTGCCGGAGAGCACAATCGCGTAGTCGGTTATGCATTTGTCGTGATCGGTATGCTCGACGCGTTCGTCATGCCGATCGTCCTCGCCCGCAAATGGCGCAGCCCGTCCGAATGAAGCGCTTCTGGCGAGAGGTCGCGGTCGAGCCGCTCGAGGGCGCCTGGCGCGTCACGCTCGACGGCCGCCCGATCCGTACGCAGGGCGGCAAGCCGCAACTCGTGCCCCGTGCAGCGCTCGCCGAGGCGCTCGCCGCCGAATGGCGCGCGCAGGGCGAGGAGGTCGACCCGCGCGGCTTCCCGCTGCGCGATCTCGCCGATTACGCGATCGACCGCGTCGCCCCCGGCCGGGACGGAATCATCGCGGACCTGTTGCGCTACGCCGAGACCGATACGCTGTGCTACCGCGCCGATCCCGACGAGCCGCTCTACCGCCGCCAGCAGGAACTGTGGGAGCCGCTCGTCGCCGCGTTCGAGGCGCGCCACGGGGTCCGGCTCGAGCGGGTCAGCGGGATCGTCCACCGCGCGCAGCCCGCGGCCACGATCGCCCGCCTCGGCGAGATCCTCGCCGCACACGACGACTTCACGCTCGCGGCGCTGGCCACGCTGGCCCCGCTCGCCGCTTCGCTCTCCGTCGCACTCGAAGCGCTCGAGCCCGCCGCCGATGCCGCTGCGCTGTTCGCCGCCGCCAATGCCGAGCAGGACTGGCAGGCCGAGCTGTGGGGCTGGGACCACGAGGCCGAACGCGCCCGCGCAGCGAAGCTCGCGGCGTTCGAGAAGGCCGCGGAATTCGCGAGCCTCGCAAGACAACGATGACCCCACCGCCAGACGGCTGACGGAGGGTAGTCACACGCCGCGCGCGCCCAGCTCCCGCATTGCCTCCAGCGCGGCCTCGCGGTGGCTCTCCTGCTCGACCCCACCGACGATCGTCCGCTCGACCGGGCTGAACCCTACCAGCCGCAGGATGTTGCGTTCGAAGCTCTTCACGCTGTTGGCCCCGTAGACCAGCCGGTAGAACAGCGCCGGCATCCCCATCGTCACCACGATCCGCGCCGAGCGTCCGGCGAGCAGTTTTCGCGGCAGCCCGTCTTCGCGGTATTCGAGCGCGAAGCCCGGCCGCATGACCTGCTCGAGGAACCCCTTGAGCAGCGCCGGCATGTCGCCGAGCCACAGCGGGAAGAAGATCGCCACGTGGTCGGCCCACTCGATGTCCGACTGCGCCCGCGCGATCGCCGGAGGCGGCTCGCCGTGCAGCCAGTCGTCGGGATTCCGCACCAGCGGAAAGTCGAGCAAGGCGACCTCGATTTCCGCCAGCGCGTGCCCGGCCGCCGCCGCGGCGTCGGCATAGGTCCGCGCGAGCGCGTGGACGAACCGCGCGGGATCGGGATCGGGATGCGCATCGACGACGAGGATGCGGCGGCTGGACATCGGCACACTCCGCTGGCTTGCGGCGGTGCTACCGGGCCTGCGGACGGAATGCTTTGACCCGGCTCAAGCCGGTCAGCCGACCCAGTCGGCGACTTCCTGCGCCACCGCGTTGGCCGCGTCGTTGAGCGCCGGCCCGACAAACGCCGCCTCGGCCGGGACCCCGCTCACGCGGTTCTCGAACCGCCGCGTGCGCACCTGCCCGTCCGGCGTCTGCAGCACCGCGTCGTAGCGCACGATCACGCTGCCGCTGAGCGCGTCGTAGCCCATCTCGAGCAGCCGGCCCGACAGCCTGGTCGCCGCGCTGTAGCCGACCTCGCCCTCGGCGACGACCAGCCGGCCGCCGTCGGCGCGCAGCGTCTCCGACAGCAGCCGCTGGAACAGCCGCGCGGGCTTTTCGACCCACACCGCATCCTTGAGGTAGGCGAGGCTCGAATCGCTCGTCTGCACCGGCACGCGCACGACGTTGAGCCGCTGGTCGGTCGCCGGTTCGGCCACGGAAAGCGCGCTCGCCGGCTCGCCGGCCGCACTCGCTCCCGCGGGCGCCGAACGCGTCGGCGTCAGCGTCAGCAGGCTCTCGGGCGGCTCCGACGACAGGCTGACGCAGCCGGCCAGCGCCAGGGCCGCAATCGCGGGAAGCAGGGCTCGTCTGGTCATCGCGCCTTCCTCATGGCTCGTAGTCCGGCAGCTGGCCGCCGCGGATCAGCGAGCCCGCGCCCTGGCTCTCGAGCCGCTCGGTCAGCAGCCGCAGCGCCTCGCTGGTCCGGCGCAGGTCCTGCATCGCCGCGTTGGCCGCCGGCAGCGTGGTCTGCGTCATCTCGCGCGCCGCCGGCCGCGCGTCGTTCATCGTCGTCTCGAGCGCCGCCGCGGCGGCGGCCGTCGTACGCAGCGTGTTGCGCAGTTCGGCCGCGAGGCTCTTGCCTTCCTCGTTGAGCAGTCCGTCGGTGGTCTGCAGCGTGCTCTCGAACGCCGCCAGCGTCTCGGTCGACTGCGCCAGCGTCACCTTGAGTTCGTTGAGCGTGGCGCGAAGGTCCGGGCCCATGTCGGCCAGCTGCCGGCTCATCCGGTTGGTGTTGGCGAGGATACCGGTGATCGAAGCCTGGTTCTCGTCCGACAGAAGCCGGGTCAGCCGGTCGGTCAGCGTCGCCACGCGCTCGAGCAGCAGCGGGGCGCTGGCGAGGAGCTCGCCGAGACCCCCGGGCTCGGGCGGGATCACCGGGAACCCCTCGGGACACGCGGTGGTCTCGCAGCTGATCGCCGGCGCGCCCTTGGTCCCGCCTTTCAGGCTGATCGTCGAAACGCCGGTGAAGCTCGACGACACCGAGGCGGTGGTGCCGACGAGGATCGGCGTTTCGGCGTCGACCTCGATCCGGACTTTGACGAAAGCCGGATCCTTCTTCCACAACTCGATCAGGACCACCTGGCCGACCGGGACGCCCGAATAGGTCACCGCCGAGCCGCTGGCGAGGCCGCCGACCGATTGCGGGAAGAAGATCTCGTATTCCTTGTCGTCGCCGCCGAGCTGGACCAGCCAGACGAAGAACGCCGCCAGCAGCGCGAGCAACGCCAGGGTGACTGCCCCGACCCAGACGTGATTTGCCCGCGTTTCCATCCCCTTGCCCTATTGCTTGCCCGCGGCGGGCTTGTCCACGGATTTCCGGCTGGCCTTGCCGCCCGCAAATCCGACGTGCGCCGCCCTTCCGCGCGGTCCGTTGAAGTATTCCTGGATCCACGGATGGTCGCTTTCGAGCAGCTCGGGGATCGTCCCGATCGCGATCACCTTGCGGTCAGCCAGGACCGCCACGCGGTCGCAGATCGCGTGCAGTGTATCGAGGTCGTGGGTGATCAGGAACACCGTCAGCCCGAGCGTTTCCTGCAGCTCCGCGGTCAGCTCGTCGAACGCCGCCGCGCCGATCGGATCGAGCCCCGCGGTCGGCTCGTCGAGAAACAGCAGCTCGGGGTCGAGGGCCAGCGCCCGCGCGAGCCCCGCGCGCTTCCTCATCCCGCCTGAAAGCTCCGACGGATACTTGGCCGCCGCCTCCTCGGGCAGCCCGCTCATCCTGACCTTGTAGCGCGCGATCTCGTGCAGCAGCTCGGGTTCGAGTTCGGGGAAGAACTGCTTGAGCGGGACCTCGATGTTCTCGGCCACGGTCAACGTCGAGAACAGCGCCCCGCCCTGGAACAGCACGCCCCAGCGGCTGCGCACCGCGGCCTCTTCGTCGGGCTCGGCGCCCACGGTGTTCTGGCCGAACACCCGCACCTCGCCCGCGTCGGGGACCTGCAGCCCGATGATCGAGCGCATCAGCACCGACTTGCCCGAGCCCGAGCCGCCGACCACCCCGAGAATCTCGCCGCGCTTGACCTTGAGCGAGAGGTCCTCGTGGATCACCTGCGAGCCGAAGCTGTTCCTCAGCCCCTCGATCTCGATCGGGTACTCGCCGTCGAAATGATTGATCACATCGTCGCGCGCCTCGTCGAGGACTTCCTCGCGAAGCTCCTCGAGTTCCTCGTCGTCGTGGCCGTTCTTCCCGCTCATCCCCACCCGATCTGGTCGAAAAACACCGCGAAGAAGGCGTCGAGCACGATCACCATGAAGATCGCCTGGACCACGGCCTTGGTCGTGCGCATGCCGACTTCCTCGGAATTGCCGCGCACCTGCAGCCCCTGGTAGCACCCGGCGAGCGCGACGATCAGCCCGAACACCGGCGCCTTGATCAGCCCGACCCACAGGTCGAACAGCGGCACGACCTCCTGGATTCGGGTGAGAAAGGTGATGAACGGGATGCCGAGCGTGAGGTCGGCGATGAACGCCCCGCCGACCATCGCGATCACCGCCGAAAAGAACCCGAGCAGCGGCATCATCAGCACCGCGGCGAGGATCCGCGGGATGATCAGCGCCTCCATCGGCGAGACGCCGATCGTGCGCATCGCGTCGATTTCCTCGGTCAGCTTCATCGTGCCGATCTGCGCGGCGAAGGCCGAGCCCGAGCGGCCGGCGACCATGATCGCGGTCATCAGCACCCCGAGCTCGCGCAGCGAGAGCCGCCCGGTCAGGTTAATCGTGTAGATCTCCGCGCCGAACTGCCGGAGCTGCGCCGCACCCTGCTGGGCGATGACGATGCCGATAAGGAAGCTCATCAGCCCGATGATCGGCAGCGCGGTCACCCCGACCAGCTCCATCTGCCGCACCAGCGACTTCAGGCGGAACCGTCGCGGGTGGCGGATCACCGTGGCGAGCCCGACGAGGATCGCGCCGAGGAACCCGACCATCCGCGCGACTCCGTGGCCGAACTCGATCGTCCACGCCCCGGTGAATTCGAGCGCGCGCTTTACCAGCGGCATCCGCGGCGGCTCGATCGGGGCGGTGCTGGCATTGGCGCCGACCGTCTCGAGCAACTTCTCGGCCTGCTCGCTGGCGCCGGTGATGTGCGCGCTGTGCTCGTCGGCGAAACGCCAGACGGTCCACGCGCCGATCGTGTCGATCTCCCCGGTGCCCGACAGGTCGACGAACTGCACCGGTTCGCCGAACTCGCGCAGACGCCGGTCGAGCAGCCCGATAGAGGACACCAGCAGCGGGCCCTGCAGCACGATCGTGGTGCGCCCCCCTGCCTCGTGCACCGTGAAATCGGCCCATTCGCGCATGGGGCCGAGCTATGCGGGCAAAACGCTGTTGCGGCAAGGTTTCCTTGGGGGGACGGTCGGGACGCCTTCACCCCCATCCAAACTTCGCTGACCGCCTGACGGCGGCAAGCTTCGCTATCCTTCCCCCAATCGAGGGGGAAGGGTTCTGCACAACTCGGCCTGGCGCCCCTTCCCCCTCGATGGGGGAAGGATACGGAGACTTCGCCCCGAAGGGGCTTAGTCGGAGTTGGATGGGGGTGATCCGCGAAACGCCAAATGGGAAAGAACCCCGCCTCAAACCCCGCCGTTGCCCTGCGCCAGCGACACTGGCAAAGGCCGCCGCGACATGTCGACCGAACTGCCCAAGACTTTCGATCCCGCGGCCATCGAGGCGAAGTGGTACGCCCACTGGGAAAATCGCGGCCTGTTCCGCCCCGAGCGCCCCGACGCGCAGCCGTTCACGATCGTCAACCCGCCGCCCAACGTCACCGGCTCGCTGCACATCGGCCACGCGCTCGACAACACGCTGCAGGACGTCGTGGTCCGCTACGAGCGCCTCAGGGGCAAGGACGCGCTGTGGGTGGTCGGCACCGACCACGCCGGCATCGCCACGCAGATGGTCGTCGAGCGCGAGCTCGAGAAGAGCCAGGACAAGCGCACCAACTACAGCCGCGAGGACTTCGTGGCCAAAGTCTGGGAGTGGAAGGCCGAAAGCGGCGGGCAGATCACCCGCCAGCTGCGCCGGCTCGGCTGCTCGATGGACTGGAGCCGCGAGCAGTTCACGATGGACCCGCACTTCACCCGCGCGGTGGTCAAGGTCTTCGTCGACCTCTACGACGAGGGGCTGATCTACCGCGACAAGCGGCTGGTCAACTGGGACCCCAAGCTCAAGACCGCGATCTCTGACCTCGAGGTCGAGACGCACGACGTGAAGAGCGGCTTCTGGCACTTCCGTTACCCGCTGGCCGACGGCGTCACTTTGCCGAGCGGCGCCGACCACATCGTCGTCGCCACCACCCGCCCCGAGACCATGCTCGCCGACATGGCGGTCGCGGTCTCGGCCGACGACCCGCGCTATGCGAGCGTGATCGGTAAGGACATCCTGCAGCCGATCACCGGCCGCCGCTTCAAGGTCATCGCCGACGAGCACGCCGATCCCGAGCTCGGCAGCGGCGCGGTCAAGATCACCCCGGGCCACGACTTCAACGACTTCGAGGTCGGCAAGCGCGCGGGCATCAAGCCCGCAGAGATGCTCAACATGTTCGACGCCGAGGCGCGCGTCGTGCAGACGCAGGACGGCCTCGTTCCCGAGGAATTCCTCGGCCTCGACCGCTTCGAGGCGCGCAAGCTCGTCGTCGAGCGGATGAAGGAAC
>JBIQKN010000069.1:0-13165 GCA_044506565.1 Sphingomonadales bacterium
GCTTCGAGCTTGCGGATGCGTTCCTTGAGGTCGGCGAGCTCGATGCGGGCCGCGCCTTCGCGGGCGCCGCCTTCGATCTCGGGCGAGCGCCTGCCCGTCTCGAGCTCGCGGCTCTTGAGGGCCAGCCAATCCTGCCAGCCCTTGAGCATGGCGCCGGCGATCACCAGAAGTCCCATCAGGGCGCTGGCGGCGATCAGCAGATCCTGGCTCATTGTCGCTAGTCTCCTCGACCTGTGCGGTCACTTCTCTCGCAGGCTCTCGATCTCGGCCGAGAGCCGCCTGGTTTCGCGATCTTCGGTGGCGATTCGCTCGAGCACCTTGACCCGCTCGCGCAGCTCCTCAACCTCGCGTTCGAGCTCCGGGTTGGTCGGCGGGGCGATCGGCTTTTCGCTGCCCATCCAGTCGACCGCGATCCCGTTCTTCGCGCGATGCCTCGACTTGATGATCTCGGCCACGCAGACCAGGGCCACGATGATGACGATGGCGGTCCACAGATTCATTGTGCTGTACCCCTTGTCTCAATTCGCTGCGGCGGGTCGCGCAGCGCCTCGATCTGGCCGGCGAGGTGGTAGCTCCGGTCGGTGACGATCCGCTCGAGCACGGCGAGGCGGTCTTCCGACGCCTCGAGCCGGTCGACGAGGCGAGCGTTCTCCGCCTTGAGCCGCGCGACCTCGTCGCTGTCGGCCCGGCCGCGGCGATACTTGCCGCGACATGAGCCGTCCTCGACCGGGAGCCCGTGCCTCGCGTGGATCCAGGTCTTGAGGATTCCGCCGAACGTGGCGATCGCGATGATGCCGAGCACGAATTCCGGTCCACCCCAGTTCATCGTCCTGTCCCCTTCATGTCCTCTCGGCGGTCAGTTCGTCGGCTTTCCGGGCTTCGCTGCAGTCAGGGCCGGCTCCTCGCGCAGCCGCTCGATCTCGTGGCCGAGCCGGTAGCCGCTGTCGGTGACGATCCGCTCGACGTTGACCAGGCGGTCCTGCAGCGCGCCGATCTCGGCGCGCAACTGCGCGTTCTCCTGGGTCAGCAGCTTGACCCGCTCCTTGGTCTCGGCGTCGGTGCCGGGCTTGAGCGACTGGCCCCACATGCCCTCGATCGGGTAACCGTTCTTGATCTTCAGCCGGGTGTTGTGGACGCTGGCGAGAATGCCTCCCAGCGACACGGCGACCGCACCGGCGATGATCCAGCCGATGTACGGCAGGATTTGCGGCAAGACCTCCATCAGTTGAGCTCCTTCTCGGGCCCGGCCAGCTCGGCCGCGCGCTCGTCGCGCAGTTCCTCGATCTGCAGCGCCAGGTCGGCGCCCCTGTCGGTGGCGATGCGTTCGAGCACGCGGACGCGGCGCTCGAGCTTCTCGATGTGCGTCGCGTACTGTGCCGCCTTCTCGGCGGTGCTGTCGGCGGTCAGCGCGAGCTGCTTTTCCTTGTAGGACATGATCCGCTTGAAGATCGTGCCGACCAGGATCGTCACCGCGATCAGCCCGCCGACGATCGCGACCAGGGCAATGGTTTCGCCGGGACCCATCAGTTGCTCCTTTCCGCTTCGGCCGCTTCGAGCCGTTCCTCGACGCGGCGCTGATCGCGCAGCGCTTCGATCTGGGTGGCGACATCGTAGCCGCGGTCGGTGACGATGCGCTCGAGCACGCGGACGCGTTCCTCGAGCTCGGACGTGCCGGCCGCGTACTGCGCCGCCTTTTCGGCCGCGAGCTTCGCCTGGACTTCGAGCACCTTGCGCTGGTGCTGGGTCCAGATGGCGATGGCCGGAATGCCGAACGCGCCGAGGACCGCAACGAGGCCGATCAGTTCGCCCATCAGATCTTCTCCCTCTGCATGGCATCCTCGATCCGGGTACCGGCGGAGCGATCGTCGCGCAGCGCCTCGATCTTCTGCGCGAGGTCGTAGCCGCGGTCGGTGACGATCCGTTCGAGGATGCGAACCCGCTCCTCGAGTTCGTCGATGCGTTCGGCGTCGCGGATCCGGTCCGGATCGGGGCCGCGGGCCGTCTCGGCCGCGATGCGCTTCTCTTCGAGCTTGGCGCGGCTCTGCACCCAGACGATCCCGACGACCATCAGGAAGGGAGCGAGTACGGCGGCGGTTCCTGCATCGAACATCGAATCAATCCCCCTTCAGGCGGCTTCAGCGCAGGCGCTCGATCTCGGCCGAGAGGCGCGGGTTGCTGGTCACGTAGTAGGTCTCGACCTCGGCCAGCCGGCGATCGATGTCGCGAAACCGGGCGCGGATCTCGCGCGCGGTGCGCTTGGGCGACTGGCGAACGCGCTGCCAGTACCTCTGCTCGTCCCGGTCGACGTAGAGGTGGTCGGGCTTCTTCGACGCCAGCAGGCCGAGGGCGAAGTAGATCGGGATGCCGAAGCCGGTCGAGATGGTCAGGACGACGAAGGCCAGCCGCCACCAGATCGCGTTGATCCCGGTGTAGTCCTCGAGCCCCGAGCAGACGCCCATCAGCTTGGCGTTCTGCTGGTCGCGGTAGAGCGTGGTACGCGGGCTGTTCACGGGCGGGCTCCCTTCTTCTCGGCGAGCAGGCGGTCCAGCTCGCGCAGCGGTTCGTTGTCGATGTCCTGGTCGTGCCGGATGCGCGCCGGCTTGAACTCGGGGTTGTCGGAACCGACGAGCCTCTCGACGGTGTCCATCCGCTCGTCGAGCCGGCGGGCGAGCTGGTACAGTTCCTCGAGCAGGTGCTCGTCGTCGGTGGTGATCGTCGCCGCGGTCTTCCACTTGGTGATGTAGTGCATGATGATCCACGGCAGGCCGAGGAAGATCGCCAGGATTGCAAAGACGCCTTCAGGATCCATGGCTCACTCCCCCTTCTTCTCGCTGCCGCCCATCCCGAGCGCGCGCTTCATCTCTTCGAGCTCGGCGTCGATCTTGTCGGCGCCCTCGAGCGCGGCGATTTCGTCGGCGAGGCTCGGCTTGCCGGTACCGTCGGCGATCGACAGCGCGTCGGCCCGGCCCTCGGCGTAGTCGACCCGGCGCTCGAGCTGGTCGAAGCGGGTCAACGCCTCGTCGACGCGCTCGTTGGTCATCAGGCTGCGCAGCTTGACGCGGTTCTCGGCGCTCTCGAGCCGGGCGGCAATCTGGGTCTGCCGGCTGCGCGCCTCGCGCAGGCGGTTCTGCAGCTTCTGGATGTCCTGCTCGTAGGCGCGCAGCGCGTCGTCGAGCACGGCGATCTCCTGCTTGAGCTGGTCGGCCATGTCGGCCGCGCGCTTCTTCTCGACCAGCGCCGCGCGGGCGAGGTCCTCGCGATCCTTGCTCAGCGCCAGCTGGGCCTTCTCGCCCCAGTCGGCCTGGAGCTTCTCGAGCTTGACCGTGTGGCGGTGCATTTCCTTCTGGTCCGCGATGGTGCGCGCCGCGCTGGCCCTGACTTCGACCAGCGTCTCCTCCATCTCGAGGATGATCATGCGGATCATCTTCGAGGGATCGTCGGCCTGGTCGAGGAGCTCGTTGAAATTGGCGGCGATGATGTCGCGGGTACGGGAAAAGATGCCCATCCAGGGTACTCCGGATACGAAAGAATTGACGGAATCGAGTGGCGAGGTGGTGGTAGTGGTCGGGGTCGGGCTGGTGCGCAGCCGCTCGATCTCGCGGTCGAGCCGCGACGCCTTGCGGGCTGCGCCGGCGCCCATCGGGGACAGGGGGTTGTCGTCGCCCGTCATGCCAGCTCCACGACGGGCGCCGTGATGACCACGGCATCGGCCATCGTGCCGAGCTGATGCGACAGCGCGAAGACGTTGAACGTCACCATCGCGGCAACGCTCACCAGCGCGGCGAGGCCGAGCTTGCTGGCGAAGAAGTCGCGGTCGAACATGATGGTGATACCTCCTGATCCAGTGTTGTACCGGTCATTCAGCAAGAGGCGTGCCAAAACCCGGAATCGCCGAAAATCGCCGTATCGCGCGCGCTTCCCGCGCGAGGGATATGGTGGAGATTGCCAGCATATGGGGATTTCCGCTACAAGTTGGTCATGGATCGGGAGTCCCAGCATTTCATCGGCCAGTCGGGCGCCTTTCTCGACGCGGTCGAGCGCGCCAGCCGCGCGGCGCCGATGCGGCGCCCGGTGCTGGTGATCGGCGAGCGCGGCACCGGCAAGGAGCTGATCGCCGAACGCCTTCACCGCCTGTCGAACCGCTGGGAAGAGCCGCTGGTGATCATGAACTGCGCGGCGCTGCCCGAGACGCTGATCGAGGCCGAGCTGTTCGGCCACGAGGCGGGCTCGTTCACCGGCGCGACGCGACACCGGGTCGGGCGTTTCGAAGAGGCCGACCGCGGGACGCTGTTCCTCGACGAGATCGGCACGCTGTCGATGGCCGCGCAGGAGCGGCTGCTGCGCGCGGTCGAGTACGGCGAGGTGACGCGGATCGGCGCGTCGCGGCCGGTGCGGGTCGACGTGCGCATCGTCGCGGCGACCAACGAGGACCTGCCGAGCCTGGCCGACCAGGGCCGCTTCCGCGCCGACCTGCTCGACCGGCTGAGCTTCGAGGTCATCACGCTGCCGCCGCTGAGGGTGCGCGAGGGCGACATCGACGTGCTGGCCGACTTCTTCGGGCGGAGGATGGCGGCCGAGATCGGCTGGGAATCGTGGCCCGGTTTCGCCGACCACGTCCGCCGCCAGCTCGACGAGTACCCGTGGCCGGGCAACGTGCGCGAGCTGAGGAACGTGGTCGAGCGCGCGGTCTACCGCTGGGACGACTGGTCGCAGCCGATCGCGCACATCCAGTTCGATCCGTTCGACAGCCCGTGGAAGCCGGCGTCTTCGCCGCGCCCGAGCGGCGACGGCCACGAGGTACCGCCGGCGCACGTCGTCCGCGCCGGCGCGCCGGATTACGATTCGATTGCCGACCTGCGCGCTGCGGTCGAGGCGCACGAGCGGGCGATCCTCGAGCATCACCTCGGCCGCAACCGCTGGAACCAGCGGCAGACCGCGAAGGCGCTCGGATTGACCTATGACCAGCTCAGGCATTGCATCAGGAAGCATGGGCTGAGCGAGCGCGCGCCCGAGTGACTGCGGCTTCCTTCCGCTGACCCGCTGAGATCCCGCAGCCGCCGGCCACCGCTGAGGGACCGGCGGACCATCCCGCGCGACGAACCGGGGAAATTCGTAGTGCCGCCGGGGGTTTCTTCGATGTCGGACGCCGGCTCCGGCCGCAGGCTCGCGCCGGGTATCGCCCGAGCTCTGCCGGACCCCGCTCATGCGCTGGTTGCTCCGCCTGCTGGTACCGTTTCTCTGCGCCCTGTCGCTGGCGGCGCAGGCGCAAGTCGCGACTGCGTGGGTCGAGGCCTACGGCCCGTTCGTCGTGCTCGATTCACGCCGGGCGGCACTGGTCGGCAGCACCGACGAACGCTCCCCAGCCGCGTTCCGCGCGATGCTCCGGCGGCACCCGTCGCTCGAGCAACTGGTGTTCGTCGAATGCCCGGGGACCCACGACGACGTGTCCAACCTCGCGGTCGGCAGGATGATCCGCGCGGCACGGCTGGAAACCTACGTCCCGCCGGGCGCCTCGGTCCGCTCGGGCGCGGTCGAGCTGTTCCTCGCCGGGACCCGCCGACGCATCGACGATGGGGCGATGTTCGCAGTCCACGCCTGGCGCGACGAGCACGGCTACGAGGCAGGCGACTTCGCGGCGGATTCGCCGCAGCATCGCAAGTACGTCGCCTACTACGCCGAGATGGGCATGAGCCGGCGCAAGGCCGAGGCGTTCTACGCGATGACCAACGCCGCGCCCCATCTCAGTGCCCGCTGGCTGACGGCCGCGGAGATGCGCGCGTGGATCCAGCCCGCCGGGACGCGCGGCAGGTAGCGAGCGGCGGCTTCTGGCCGGGCGGGCTATGCCACGTTCGGGGATCGAGGTACGACCCGAGCGGGTAAACGGGGGGTATGCCATGAAGTCGGTCCGGACATTGCGAGTGGCGCTTGGGTGCGCCGCGCTTTCGCTGGCCGCGCCCGCGGCCTCGCAGGACGCGCTTCCGGTGACGGATCCGGCGATCGTCGCCGAAGTCGAGAAGGCCGAGCAGCGGGGAAGGCTGCTGTGGCTTTACGACCAGGCGGCGTGGCACGCGACAGACGCGCTGCTCGAGGACATCGATCCGCAGACGGTCGAGAACCCGCGCGGCTACGTCGTCGTGCCGGGCGCGAGCGAGGGTACGCTCGAGACGATCTTCGTGGCCGAGCGGGATGGGACGCTGCGCGAGTTTGCGCGCTACGTCGTGCGCGAGAGCACGGTCGAAGGCGGCGGACCCGTCGGCGACCTGCCGGCGCTGTCGCCGCTTGCCGAGCGGTTGTTCCGGGCGCGCCAGCCGGCGATCGAGGCGATGGCTCAAGAAGACTACGGGCTGTGCAACGAAGAGTCTCCCAACACGCTGGCCCTGCCGCCCGACGAGAGCGGCAACGTCGCCTTCTACCTGCTGACCTCGACGCGCTCGGCCGAAACCTACCCGATCGGCGGACATTACCGCGCCGACATCGCGGCGGACGGCAGCGTCGCAAAGACGCTCCGCTACATGAACACCTGCTTCGACCTGCCGACGACGCCGCAGAAGGGCCCCGACGGCCAGGCTGCTCATCCCGGGGTCAGCTACCTGTTCGGCAACGCGCCGAGCGAGATCCACGTGTTCGCCAGTTTCCAGTTCGCGGACGGCTACATGGTCGTCGCCCAGCCGAGCCGGAAGCTGTGGTGGGTGAAGGAGGGCAAGATCGCGCTGATGAAGGAGGATTTCGGCCCGCCGGAATAGCCGACGAACGCGTATTGCTTTCCGCCGCGTCCGCGCCTATCTGCGCTGCATCCCGACATTGTCATGGCAAGGTCAGGTGCTGGCGCCCCCGGGGGCCGGCCCGAAAAGGCCTTGCCTTGATGTACATGGAATCCGGATGGCCGATATCGCGCGTCTGATTGAAGTGATCGAACCCGAAGCCGAAGCGCTCGGCTTCGAGCTCGTGCGCGTGAAGCTTTCGGGGCAGGGCGACGAGCGCACACTGCAGGTGATGGCCGAGGACCCGGCGACCGGGCAGCTGGTGGTCGACCAGTGCATGGCGCTGTCGCGGCGCATCTCGGACCGGATCGACGCGATCGAGGAAGCCGGCGAGGAGCTGATCCGCGGCGCCTACAACCTCGAGGTCAGCTCGCCGGGGATCGACCGGCCGCTGACGCGCGAGAAGGATTTCGCCAACTGGGCCGGCCACGAGGCCAATTTCTCGCTGAACGAGCCCGTGGGCGAGCACCGCAAGCTGCGCGGCGAGCTGGTCGGGATCGAAGGCGGCACGGTGACCGTCGCCGACCGCAAGGCGGGCCGCGTCGCGGTGCCGTTCGCGACCATTCATTCGGCGAAGCTGGTCCTGACCGACAAGCTGATCGCCGCCACCCGCCCGCTCGACACGAGCGGGGTCGAAGAGATCGAAGAAACTCCCGAGGAAGAGAAGGCACACGACTGATGGCCAGTCCGATTTCCGCCAACAAGGCCGAGCTGCTCGCGATCGCGACGTCGGTCGCCACCGAGAAGATGATCGACAAGGCGATCGTCATCGAGGCGATGGAAGAGGCGATCCAGAAGGCCGCCCGCGCGCGCTACGGCGCCGAGAACGACATCCGCGCGAAGCTCGACCCGCTGACCGGCGACCTGCGCCTGTGGCGCGTGGTCGAGGTGGTCGAGGAGGTCGAGGACTACTTCAAGCAGGTCGACCTCAAGCAGGCTGAGAAGCTGCAGCCGGGGGCCAAGCTCGGCGACTTCATCGTCGATCCGCTGCCGCCGGTCGACCTCGGCCGTATCGACGCGCAGAGCGCCAAGCAGGTGATCTTCCAGAAGGTCCGCGACGCCGAGCGCGAGCGCCAGTACGAGGAATTCAAGGACCGCCAGGGCGAGATCATCACCGGGGTGATCAAGTCGGTCGAGTTCGGCCACGTGATCGTCAACCTCGGCCGCGCCGAGGGCGTGATCCGCCGCGACCAGCAGATCCCGCGCGAAGTCGCCCGCGTCGGCGAGCGCGTGCGCGCCTGGATCATGAAGGTCGAGCGCAACAACCGCGGCCCGCAGATCTTCCTCAGCCGCGCGCATCCCGAGTTCATGAAGAAGCTGTTCGCGCAGGAAGTGCCCGAGATCTACGACGGCATCATCGAGATCAAGGCCGCCGCCCGCGACCCGGGCAGCCGCGCCAAGATCGGCGTGATCAGCCGCGACTCCTCGATCGACCCGGTCGGCGCCTGCGTCGGCATGAAGGGCAGCCGCGTGCAGGCGGTGGTGCAGGAGCTGCAGGGCGAGAAGATCGACATCATCCCGTGGAGCGAGGACACCGCGACGTTCGTGGTCAACGCGCTGCAGCCGGCGACGGTCAGCCGCGTGGTGCTCGACGAGGAAGAGGGCCGCATCGAGGTCGTCGTGCCCGACGACCAGCTGAGCCTCGCGATCGGCCGCCGCGGCCAGAACGTGCGCCTCGCCAGCCAGCTGACCGAGAGCCAGATCGACATCATGACCGAGGAGGAAGCCTCGGAAAAGCGCCAGCGCGAGTTCGCCGAGCGCTCGAAGATGTTCGAGGAGGAGCTCGACGTCGACGAGACGCTGTCGCAGCTGCTCGTCGCCGAGGGCTTCGCCGAGCTCGAGGAAGTGGCTTACGTCGAACTGTCCGAACTCGCCTCGATCGAGGGCTTCGACGAGGAGCTCGCCGAGGAGCTGCAGAACCGCGCCGCCGAGGCGATCGAGCGCAAGGAAGAGGCCTTCCGCGGCGAGCGCCGGGCACTCGGCGTCGACGACGCGCTGTCCGAGATTCCGCACCTGACCGAGCAGATGCTGGTCGTGCTCGGCAAGGCCGGGATCAAGACCCTCGACGACCTCGCCGATCTCGCGACCGACGAGCTGATCGCCAAGAAGCGCGAGGCGCCGCGTCGCCGCAACCCCGAAGCGGGCCCGCCGCTGCGCCGCGACCAGCAGCGCCGCTCGGAGGACAAGGGCGGGGTGCTCGGCGAGTTCGGGCTCAGCGAAGAGCAGGGCAACGAGATCATCATGGCCGCCCGCGCTCACTGGTTCGAGGACGAGGAAGCGCCGGCAGTCGCCGAAACCACGGGCGCGCCCGCAGCAGAGGAGGCCGCCGATGCGGAATCCTCGCAATGAGCCGCTAGCGGATCTCGACATCGGCGAAGCGCGCGGGACCGGTGACGGCCCCGAACGGCGCTGCGTGCTGACCGGCGCCCACGGCGGGCGTGACGCGCTGCTGCGGCTGGCGGTCTCGCCCGATGGCGAGGTGCTGCCCGACGCGCTCGCCCGCGCCCCCGGACGCGGGGCGTGGGTCGGCGTGGACAGGGAAGCGCTGGCCGAGGCGCTCGCCAGCGGCAAGCTCAAGGCGGCGCTGGCGCGGGCGTTCAAGTGCGGCGCCCTGACCATCCCGGCCGACCTGCCCGACAGGGCCGAACAGGCGCTGGTGCGCGCGCTGCTCGACCGGCTGGGGCTCGAAATGCGCGCCGGAAAGCTTATCTTGGGCTCGGACCGCATCGCCAACGACGCGCGGCTCGGCAAGATTGCCGCGCTGTATCATGCGGCGGATGCGAGCGAGGACGGCCGCCGCAAGCTCGACCAGGCGTTCCGCGTCGGTTGCGAGGCCGAAGGGACTGGCCTTGCGGGCGAACGCCTGCCACTGGACCGCGCGGCTTTGTCTGTGGCATTGGGCCGCGACAACGTCGTCCACCTGGCGCTGGCCGATCGCGCATCGGCCGAGCGGGTCGCCATCCCGCTGCGGCGTCTGCTGCATTTCCTGGGCGGCCGGCGGGCCGCGGTGACCGACGGCATGCCCGCGTAGCGGTAACGCGCGACGGCGGACTGAATTTGAAGGACGAAACGAGTTTTATGAGCGACACCACCGACACCCCGCGCGAACGCAAGCCGCTCGGCCTCAAGCGTTCGATCGATGCCGGCGAGGTCAAGCAGACCTTCAGCCACGGCCGCACCAACAAGGTGGTCGTCGAGGTCAAGCGCCGCCGCGTCATCGGCAAGCCCGGCGAGGCCCCCGCGCCGACGCCGGCACCCGCGCCTGCGCCGGTGGCTGCTCCGCCGCCGCCGCCGCCCGTGCGCAAGCCGGCTCCGGCCGGCGAGACGCCGCAGGAGCGCGTCGCCCGCCTGCAGCGCGAGGCCGAGGAAGAGCGCCTGCGGCTGGCCGAGGAAGCGCGCCGCCGCGAGGAGCAGGAGCGGCTGAAGGCTATCGAGGAAGAGAAGCGTCGCGCCGAGGAGAACCGGCGCGCCGGGGAGCAGGCTGCCGAGGCGGCCGAAGCTCCCGCGCCCGCGGCAACCGCCGAGGCGGCGGAGCCGGCCGAGGAGCCGGCGACCGCGAGCGGCGCTTCGCCGTCGCCCGCGCCGCGCAAGTTCACGCCGGTCGCGCGTCCCGAGCCCAAGCGGCCCGAGAAGAAGCGCGAGGAGCAGCGCAAGGGCGCGCCGGCCGGGCGCGCCGGCGACCGCGACCATCGCCGCGCCGGCAAGCTGACCGTTACCCGCGCGCTGAACGAGGACGAGGGCGCCCGCGCCCGCTCGCTCGCCGCGCTCAAGCGCGCGCGCGAGAAGGAGCGCCGCGCGCACTATGCCGGCCAGTCGCAGCCGCGCGAGAAGCAGATCCGCGACGTGGTCGTGCCCGAGGCGATCACCGTTCAGGAACTCGCCCAGCGCATGGCCGAGAAGGGCGCCGACCTGGTGAAGGCGCTGTTCAACATGGGCATGATGGTCACCGTCAACCAGACGATCGACCAGGACACGGCCGAGCTGCTGGTCGAGGAATTCGGCCACAACGTCGTCCGCGTCAGCGAGAGCGACGTCGACATCGACACCAGCGAGGACGTCGATCCGGAAGAGACCAAGAAGCCGCGTCCGCCGGTGGTCGCCATCATGGGCCACGTCGACCACGGCAAGACCAGCCTGCTCGACGCGCTGCGCGGGACCGACGTGGTCAAGGGCGAGGCCGGCGGCATCACCCAGCACATCGGCGCCTACCAGATCACCACCAAGGGCGGGCAGAAGGTCACCGTGCTCGACACGCCGGGCCACGAGGCGTTCACGCAGATGCGCCAGCGCGGCGCGAACGTGACCGACATCGTGGTGCTGGTGGTGGCCGGCGACGACGGGATCATGCCGCAGACGGTCGAGGCCATCAATCACACCAAGGCCGCCGGCGTGCCGATGATCGTCGCGCTGACCAAGGCCGACAAGCCCGAGTTCAACGCGCAGAAGATCCGCGAGCGCCTGCTCGAGCACGAGATCATCGTCGAGGCGCTGTCGGGTGAGGTGCAGGACGTCGAGGTCTCGGCCAAGACCGGCGCGGGGCTCGACGAGCTGATCGAGAAGATCCTGCTGCAGGCCGAGCTGATGGAGCTCAAGGCCAACCCGGATCGCCCGGCCGATGCGACCGTGATCGAGGCGCAGCTCGACAAGGGCCGCGGCCCGGTCGCGACCGTACTCGTCAACCGCGGCACGCTCAAGCGCGGCGACGTGTTCGTCGTCGGCACCGAGAGCGGCCGCGTCCGCGCGCTGGTCGACGACAAGGGCCAGCAGGTCAAGGAAGCCGGGCCGTCGATGCCGGTCGAGGTCCTCGGCCTCGGCGGCGTGCCGCATGCCGGCGACCACCTGACCGTGGTCGAGAACGAGCAGCGCGCGCGCGAGGTCTCCGAGTACCGCCAGCAGCAGGCCACGGCCAAGCGCACGGCGACGGCTCCGGCCAACCTCGACGCGATGTTCGCGGGGCTCAAGAGCGACGTGAAGGAGTACCCGGTGGTCGTGAAGGCCGACGTGCAGGGCTCGACCGAGGCGATCGTCACCGCGTTGCACAATCTCTCGAACGACGAGATCAAGCTGCGCGTGCTCAACTCGGGGGTCGGTGCGATCACCGAGAGCGACGTCACCCTGGCCTCGGCCTCGAAGGCGCCGATCATCGGCTTCAACGTCCGCCCGAACGCCAAGGCGCGCGAGCTGATCGAGCGGCACAAGGTGGAGATGAAGTACTACGACGTCATCTACCAGCTGACCGAGGAAATCGCTCGCGAGATGGCCGGCGTGCTCGGGCCGATGCGGATCGAGAACGTCGTCGGCCGTGCCGAGGTCAAGCAGGTGTTCCCGGCCGGCAAGCGCGACAAGGCCGCGGGCCTGCTGGTGCTCGAAGGGGCGATCCGCAAGGGTCTCCACGCGCGCCTTACCCGCGACGACGTCATCGTTTCGGCGACGACGATCGCTTCGCTGCGCCGGTTCAAGGACGACGTGGACGAAGTCCGCGCCGGTCTCGAATGCGGCGTGGTGCTGGCCGATACCAACGACATCAAGGCGGGCGACCATCTTGAGGTGTTCGAGGTCGAGGAACGCGAGCGGGTGCTGTGACGCGAAGCCGTCTCCTCTGAAGCGGAGAGGGAGTCTTGCCGCAGTACGTAGCCCTGCTCGGATCGATCAACGTCGGCGGCAACCGGCTGAAGATGGACGAGCTCAGGGCGGCGCTCGAGGAGGCCGGGTTGGCGAAGGTCCAGACCGTCGTCGCCAGCGGCAACGTGCTGTTCGAGCACGACAGGGCGCCCGACGCCGCGCTCGAGCGGAAGATCGCCGAGGTGGTCAGGGAGCGGTTCGGGATCGACTCGTTCGCCGCGGTGCGGACGAAGGCCGAGCTGAAATCGGCGATCGAGGACAATCCGTTCGCTAAGGACGGGGAGCCGAAGTTCGTGCACACGATCTTCCTGTCCGATCCGCTCGACCGGGCGGCGTTCGAGGCGTTCGCCAAGGCCTATGACGGTCCCGAGCGCCTCGCCGCGGGGACGCGCGAGTTCTACGTCGACTTCGCCGAAGGAGTCGCGCGTTCGAAGCTCGATCCGGCGATGGCCAGGGCGAAGATCGTCAAGGGACGCGCCACCGCGCGCAACGTGCGTTCGCTCGCGCGGATACTCGAAAAGCTGGACGCGGATGCCTAGCGTCGCGGTGATCCGCCATGTCGTGTTCGAGGATCTCGGCGTGTGGCACCCGTGGTTCGAGGCGAACGGCTGGACGGTCGCCTACGTCGATGCGCCGGTCGCCGACCTCGGCGCGGTGGACCCGCTCGCGCCCGACCTGCTGATCGTGCTCGGCGGCCCGATCGGCGCCTACCAGCACGACCGCTACCCGTTCCTCGTCGAGGAGCTGAAGCTGATCGAGCGGCGCCTCGGCGCGGAGCGGCC
>JBIQKN010000069.1:13265-14448 GCA_044506565.1 Sphingomonadales bacterium
CTGGAGAGCTGGCTGGTCGGCCATGCGGCCGAACTCGCGCAGGCCGGGTTCGACGTGGCGGAAATCCGCGCCGATGCGCGGCGCTACGGCGCCGATCTCGCGAAAGCCGGACGCGAGATGCTTGCACTCTGGCTCGCGGAGCGCATCTAGGCGCCATGGCCCGCCAACCCACTGAAGATCGCTCGGTCCGCCTGCTCAAGGTCGGCGAGCGCGTGCGCCACCTGCTGAGCGAACTGCTGACGCGCCAGCAGGTCCACGACGACGTGCTGACCGCGCACCAGATCTCGGTCACCGAGGTGCGCATGTCGCCGGACCTCAGGCAGGCGCGGGTCTACGTGAAGCCGCTGCTCGGCAGCGACGAGCAGGAGGTGCTGCAGGCGCTGCGGCGCAACACCGCCTACCTCCAGCGCGAGGTGGCCCAGCGGCTCGGGCTCAAGTTCGCGCCGCGGCTCAAGTTCACCGCCGACGAGAGCTTCGACGAGGCCGGACGGATCGAACGCCTGCTCAGCGATCCGCGCGTGGCGCGGGATCTCGACGACCTGGGCGAGGACTAGAAAGCTCGGGATTGTCGGGCGGCCGCGCTCCCCGACGGCGGGCGGGGGCGGTATGAGCCGGCCATGGCCAAGCTCTATTTCTACTACGCCAGCATGAATGCGGGGAAATCGACCAACCTGCTGCAGGCGAACTTCAACTATGGCGAGCGCGGGATGCGGACGATGCTGTGGACCGCGGCGCTCGACACGCGGGCCGAGCAGGCGATCGCCAGCCGCATCGGGCTTGGCGCCGATGCCAGCCGGTTCGGGCCCGGCACGAACCTGTGGAGCGCGGTGCGCGAGCAGCACCGCGAGACGCCGCTCGCCTGCGTGCTGATCGACGAGGCGCAGTTCCTGACCGCGACGCAGGTGTGGCAGTGCGCGCGGCTGGCGGACCAGGAGAACATCCCGGTGCTGTGCTATGGGCTGAGGACCGACTTCCGCGGCGACCTGTTCCCGGGCTCGGCAGTGCTGCTGGGGATCGCCGACACGCTCGTCGAGCTCAAGGCGGTGTGCCATTGCGGGCGCAAGGCGACGATGAACCTGCGGACCGACGCGCACGGCGAGCCGGTCGCTCATGGCGAGCAGACGCATGTGGGCGGCAACGAGCTCTACGTGGCGCTGTGCCGGCGGCATTTCGCCGAGGCGCT
>JBIQKN010000161.1:0-2174 GCA_044506565.1 Sphingomonadales bacterium
GAAGCGCAGGCCAGGCTCGACCCGCCGCAGGAGCCTTTGTCCGCGTAGGAGGGCACGTGGCGCACGCCACTGCTACGGCGGCCCCGTTGTTCTTCTCGTGGTTTGTTGCCTCTATCGTTGCCGCCTTCCACCTCCCGTCATCCTCGGGCTTGACCCGAGGATCGGCCTCAGCGGGCACGCTGCCAGGTGCGAGCGGACGGGTCGGGCCCCTCCTCACACGGCGCGCCTCGGCCCGCGATCCTCGGGTCGAGCCCGAGGATGACGGAAGTGTGGGCCTTTCCTGTGCGCGTGCACCCGTGCGGACGACGGCCAGATCGTCACCGGCCGCGGCCCGCTTGAATCGCGGCCTCGACCTCGGCGCGCCGCGGCATCGGCGCGACGGCGCCATAGCCCTCGGTCGACAGCCCCGCGGCGACGTTGGCGTAGCGGGCGGCGGCGAAGGGATCGCGGGTGCGGAGATACTCTGCGAGGAACGCGCCGTCGAACATGTCGCCGGCGCCGGTCGCGTCGACCAGCTTCGCCTGGACCGGGGAGAGGCGCTCGCGCTTCTCGCGGGTGGCGACGAGGGCCCCGTCCGCGCCGAGCGTCAGGGCGACGACTTTCGCCCCCATGGCGAGGTAGAAGCCGACGATCTCGTGCGGGTCGGTGAGCCCGGTGAGATGCATGGCGTCGTCAAGCCCGGGGCGGACGATGTCGGCGAGCGAGACAGCAGCGTGGATCACGGCGCGGGCGCGGTCGAGCGGCCACAGCCGGAGCCGGAGGTTGGTGTCGTAGGAGACCAGCACGCCCGCCGCCCGCGCCATCCGCATGGCGACGAACACGGCGTCCGCCGCGCTCGAGGAGATCGCCTGGCTGATCCCCGAGGCATGGATCACCTTCGCGCCCTTGATCATCGCCTCCGGCATGTCGTCGGGCGTGACCCGGCTCGCGGCCGATCCGGCCCGCATGTAGGAGAAGACGTGACCGTCGGGGCCGTGGGTCACGAAATAGAGGCCGGTATGGGCGACCGGGCTCCGCTTCACCGCGCTGGTGTCGACGCCCTCGCGCTTCCACAGCTCGAGGAAGGAGTCGCCGAACTGGTCGGCGCCGATCGCGGTGGCATAGGCGACCGAGGCGCCCTGCCGCGCCGCGGCGATGGCGCAGTTCGAGGTGTCGCCGCCGTGGCCCTGGCGGAAGATGTCCTCGCCGCGCGGCTGGTTGAGCTCGAACAGCGGCTCGCCGATGCAGATGATGTCGGGCATGGGTGATACCTGCAGCAACAAGAGAGATCACCGCGCCTGCCGGTCGGCAGTCGCAATCGTGGCAAGGGGCAGCACGAGCTTGAGCGGATCGTCCACGAGCCGAAGCGCACCGTGGCGTTCGTACCACGCGGCGGCCTGCGCATCGATTGCGTCGATCGCCAGCGCGATACCGCCGACCAGTTCGCGGACCTGGAGCGCTCGTGTCGCGGCGAGTGCAAGAAGAGCGGATCCGTAACCAAGTCCCTGCACCGAGCGGTCGACCGCCAGGCGTGCCAGACGGAAGACCGGAACGTCGTAGTGTCCCAGGCCCTGGCTGATGGCCGTCGGGGCGCTGGCAAACTCGATCTCGCCAGGACTGATGGAGTAATAGCCGAGGATTCTTGCGGGATCCGTCTCGCGCGTGGCGACGAAGGTCTTGGCGCCCCCGCCCACATGATTCTGGCGGGCATAGCGCTGCAGATACGTGTTGAGGCTGTCGATGCCACAGTCGAAGCCCATGCGGTCATGCGCGCGTGAGATGGGCGCTTCCTGCCAGTCGACGGGTCGGATCAACGGCGCGGCCGCCGGCGCATCGCAGCGATGAGCGCTTCCGTCGGCTCCGGCGGGTTCTCGAGCAGTTCGAGCACGCGCTTGGTGTCGCGCTCGGAGAGGACGATCCGGTCCGCCTTCTCGATCACGTCGCGGGCAGCGGGCAGCGCGTTCCGCATGATGAAACTGGTCAGGTCGAGCCGCTCGTGCTCGGCGGCGGCCATCAGGAGGCGCTTCTCTTCCTTCGTGGTCCTGATCTCGATCCGGTCGTCCCGGGCCTCGGCGCGCATGGCCATCGCTGTTCTCTTCTCCTCGCAACGACTTCCAGATAGCGCACGGACAGCGTCCGTACAAGCCTATCCGGTTCGCCGGCGCGACTTGGCGAACGTGTCGAACGCCACCGCG
>JBIQKN010000070.1:0-14267 GCA_044506565.1 Sphingomonadales bacterium
GCTCGATCCCGTCGGTCTCCTCGACCGAGCCGAACCGGCCCTGCGCGACGCGGAAACGGCCGACCGGTTCGAGACCGGGCAGCCGGAACACCGCAAACGCATTGTCGCCCTGGCTCGAGGCGACGAGCCAGCCGCCGTCGGTGCCCTCGGGCACCAGCGCGAGACCCTCGAGGTCGGCGACGAGGTAGCGGTTGTCGATCGGGACCACGAGCTCCCCTTGGGCGGCCTCGGCGGCGAAGCGCCACAGCCCGCCGCCCTCCTCGCCGACGTAAAGCGTGCCGTCGCGCGGATCGGCGACGCAGCCTTCGATCTGGCTCGGGATGCTGCGCGTGCGCAGGTGCTCGGAGCGCACCTCGCTGCCGCCCGGGAAAGTCAGGCGATATTCCTCGACCGTGCCGTCCTTGAGCGCGGAGAACGCGTGCAGCGCGGCGCCGTCGCGGCGCAGGCAGAAGCCGTAGCCCTCGCCCGTGCCGCCCGGCGTGGTGCCGAGCAGCGTCAGCGCGCCGCTCGCCTTGTCCATCTGCCACACGCGCAGCATGGCGTTGGCCGGGTCGTTGCGGTCGCTGGCGACGACGATCACGCGCCCGTCGGGCAGCTCGGCGAGGTCGACGTTGTTGATCAGGCCCGAGGTCTCGCTGAACAGCGTGCGGCCCGAGAGGTCGTAGACGTGCAGCCCCGCCTTCTTGTCGGTGCCGACGATACGGCTCGCGGCAGGGTCGGCGGGGTTGCGCCAGATCGCCGGGTCGTCCGCCGCATCCTCGGCGGCGGTGCCGACCGGGTCGGTCTCGGCGACGGCGACGACCGCGACCGGCGGCAGCCCGACGGGGGTGGTGGCGCAGGCGGCGAGCGTGGTCGCCAGCGCGAGGATCGGAAGCGCGCGCATCAGAACGCGTACCGCGCGACGAGCTGGAACACCGGGCCGGCTTCCTCGGCCTCGAGCTCGTACTCGTCGAAGTCGCGGTCCATCTGGTCGCCGACGGTGTCGAACTTGTTGAACACCTCGCGTTTCTTGCCGTTGAGCAGGTTCGAGCCGACGGCGCGGACCGTGAAGCTGTCGCCGAAGCGCTTCTCGAGGAAGACTTCGAGATCGGCGCCGTAGGTCGTGGTTACCTCCTCGCTGACCACCCGGCTGTAGGCGGAACCCTGCTTACGGTAGGTCGCGCCGAAGGCGACACCCGCCCTGGGCAGGTTCTGGATCACGCCGAAGTTGTAGACCACGTCCGACTGGTTGTTGAATCGCCGCTCGCCGAACGCGTCGGTCACCTTGCTGTCGAGCAGCGAGAGATTTCCGAATACCCCGGTGTCGGGCAGGCCGAGGAAACCGAGATCGGCCGAGAGGTCGAACTCGATGCCGTAGACCTCGCCGTCGCCGACGTTCTGCGGCTGGAGGACGAAAGCGACCACGTCCTCGTCTTCCTCGTCCTGCGCGGAACCGGGGATCGGAACGCCGTTCGCGTCGAGCACCGTGGCGAGCTCGACCAGGTCGCTCACATCGCGGTAGAACAGGTTGACCCCGATCACGCCGGTGCGGCCCAATCGGTGTTCGTAGCCCAGATCGACGCCCCAGGCCTTCTCCGGCATCAACAGCGGGTAGCCGAGCAGGTCGTTGTCACCGAGCTCCTCCTCGAGCAGCGCCGGCGAGATGTGGTCGAACTGCGGCCGGCGTACGGTGCGCGCCGCCGAAGCGGTGACGCGGCCGTTGCCGAACGCATACTTGAGCGAGGCCGACGGCAGGAAATAGTCGTACTCGTTGTCGCTCTCGGCATCGGCCGGGTCGACAGTCAGGTCGACGATGTGCACCGCGGTCCGTTCCCACCTCAGCCCGACTTCCCAGCCGAGGGCGCCGTGATCACCCTCGACCAGGGCGAACACGTCGAAGCGCTTCTCCTCGAGCGTTCCGAGGCCGCCGTCGGCCGGCTCGAAATCCTCGAACGAGCCGATTAGCTGGGCCGGCGAGTCGCCGAACTGGTTCCAGCCGCGCCCGTCGAGTTCGTCGTCCTGCTCGGACTCGGAAATGTCGGTCCGGCGGTCCTTGTCCTGCCAGAATGCGCCGATCACGAAATCGACGTTCATCGTCAGCGGAATCTCGTGGTCGATCGCGAACGAGAGCTCCTCGTCGACGTTGCGCGTGACGACCCGTTCGCTTTCCCACTCGGGATCCTCGCGATCGCCGTCTTCGCCGGTCTCGAAATCGACCTCGGTCTCGGTCGCCTCGACGTTGTCGTCGAAGCGCGCGTAGCCGGCCTTGAACGAAGTCTCGCCGAGCGCCCACGCGTGCGACAGCTTCGCTGCGACGGCCCAATTGTCCTGCTCGATCTCCTCGAGCTGGTGCGAATCGGTCAGCAGGCCGGGCTGCTCGTCGTCCTCGAACCGAATCGGGCCAGGGTCGCCGGTGACGACGTTGTACTCGAGGCTGCGCTCGGTCTCGGTCCGGTCGGTGTGCACGAAGTTGCCGCTCAGCTCAAAATCGGTCGCCGCGCCGTCGATGCCCCAGCTCGCGTTGAACGCGTAGTCGGTGCCGTCGCGGATGTCGCTCTGGTCCTCGCGGTTGTCGAACTCGGAAGTGGCGTAATCGGGATCGTTCTCGGGCGAATCGCCGTAACGGAAGCTGATCTTCTGCTTCGGGTTGTAGCGCCCCTGGACGTTGGCCCCGATGAGCACGCGGCCCGGCCCGAGCGCGCCGCCGTAGTAGAGCCCCGCAGTCGGTTTCACCTCACCGTCGTCGAACAGCAGGCCGCCCCCCTTCACATAGCCGCCGTCTAGCGCGAAGGCGTCGCGCAACACGATGTTGATCGTCCCCGCGACGGCATCCCCGGTCCGCCGCGCCGACGATGAGCGGACGATCTCGACGCGGTCAATCAGCTCGGCCGGGATTCGGTCGAGGAAGAACGAGCGGTCGGGGTTGGGACCGGGCACCTTCTCGCCGCTGATCAGGATCTGGGTATAGCCCGGGTCGAGCCCGCGCATCCGCGGTCCGTCGCTCTCGATCACGTCGGACAGGAAGGTCACCGAGGGCACGCGCTTGAGCGCGTCGCCTGCGGTGAGCGGCTCGAAGCGCTGGAAATACTCCTCGTCGTAGACCAGCACCGGCTCAGGCGCGTCGCTGTGGTTGCGGTAGCCGATCGTCGCCTGCACCACGATCTGGTTGCTGGCCTGCGGCTGTGATGCGCCTTCATTGCCCGCGGCAGCGCCGTCCTCGGCAGCACCGTCCTCGGCAAGCGCGGCGGTCGGCACTGCGAGCGCCGCCAGCATTGCGCACGCCGAGCCGGCCAGAAGTTGACCCCGAAGCTTCATTATCGTCCTCCGTCCATCGACGGAGGGCGCCCTAGGGCCCGGTCATGACGCTTTGGCGATAGTTCGATGACAGCTTAGCGACTCCGCGCGGCGAGACGCTGCCGCCCGTTCGCGAGCGACATCAATCGGCCTCGGCCGCCTCGCTCTGCAGCTGGATGTAATTCTGCAGGCCCATGCGCTCGATCAGCTCGAATTGGGTCTCGAGGAAGTCGACATGCTCCTCCTCGCTTTCGAGGATGCGTTCGAAGACTTCGCGGCTGACATAGTCGCGGACGCTTTCGCAGTGCTGGATCGCGTCCTTGAGCAGCGGAATGGCCTCGAGTTCGAGCGCCAGATCGGCCTTGAGAATTTCTTCGACGGTCTCGCCGACCTTGAGCTTGTGCAGCGCCTGGAAGTTCGGGAGCCCTTCGAGGAACAGGATGCGGTCCGCCAGCGTGTCGGCGTGCTTCATCTCGTCGATCGATTCGTGGCGCTCGTACTCGGCGAGCTTCTCGATCCCCCAGTTCTTCAGCACGCGGTAGTGCAGCCAGTACTGGTTGATCGCGGTCAGCTCGTTGGTCAGCGCCTTGTTGAGATAGTCGACGACCTGCGGGTCACCTTGCATCGTACGTCTCCTGCAAGGCCCCGATGATGCGCCCCGCAGGCTCCGACGGCAAGGCCGGAAACGCAAAAAACCGCAGAAATCCTAGGGTTTGCGAATGATAATCAGGTGCCCACGTCAGGCGGCGACGAGGCGCGGTCGACGGTCGAGCGAGCGCTCTTCATCGATCAGTTCGGCCGCTTCTTCGAGGCACATGCAGCACTGGGGCTCGCAACCGAGCGAGGCATAGACCGCTTCGACATCGCCCTCTGTCTGGCGCGCGACGTGGCGCAGCTCGGAATCGCGAATGGCGTTGCAGACGCAGACGTACATGGCAGGCGAAACTCCGAATTCCTTCGCCGCCATCTAATGCGAATAGGTCGCAATAGCAAGCTGAATCTAGCGCCGCAGCGGGAACAACAGGCCGTAAGTCAGACAGCGCCACAGCCATTCGAGCGGTCCATAGCGGAATCGGGCCAGCCACCACTTCGACCAGGCGAGCATGAGCGCCCACATAGCCAGCACGACCACAAGCAGCTCCAGGCGATGGAACCGGCCGTAGAGCCCACCGGCCCAGCCCTGGAACACGAACATCAGGACCAGCGAGGTGCCGAGGTAGTTGCTGAACGCCATGCGGCCCGCAGCGACGAACCGGCTGCCGAGCCAGGTCGCGGCCGCGCTCGGCGCCCACAGCGCCAGCAACGCGGCAAGGCCGAGGACCATCGGCAGATGGAGGAACTGCGAGGGCCCGTTGAAGGCGAACTGGGTCAGCATCATCGGGAACCCGGCGGAGACGACCCACAGGCCTAGCGGCAGCGATAGGGCGGCTCCTGCGATCAGCCCGATCCAGCCCCAGCGCCGCATCTTCGCGGGATCGAAACGGCGCTCGAACAGGCCGAGCCGGTACATGGCCATGCCGATCAGGATCAACGGGATGGTTTCCAGCAGGGCGAAGAACGGAACCTCGGTAACCAGGCCGAGACTCTCCTCGCGGGCGCGCCAGGCGACGATCTCGAGATAGCTGCCGCTGGCCATGACTCGGCTTTCCTCGTCCGCGCTGGAGCGCAGCTCGGCCAGCGCTTCGCGCATCTGC
Organism: Sphingomonadales bacterium; assembly: GCA_044506565.1. Taxonomy (GTDB): domain Bacteria; phylum Pseudomonadota; class Alphaproteobacteria; order Sphingomonadales; family Sphingomonadaceae; genus Croceibacterium_A. The sequence continues at coordinate 4,968 of JBIQKN010000070.1, forward strand.
TCATAGGCTTCGGGTTGCTGCGCCTGGAGCGCGGGAAGACTTTCCATCGCTGCCTGCCCGCCCATGACCAGCGAGAACATCAGCGAGGTGACGAGGTACCAGATCAGCCCGACGCGGAGCTGGGTTTTCGCCTGCCACTTGATCATCGTCAGCGCGACGAGCCCCGAGACCGCGTAGAGGAACAGGATGTCGCCCGTCCACAGCAGGTAGAAGTGCGCGAGGCCGAACAGGGCCAGCCAGATCAGCCGCTTCGCCTGCAGTCTGCGACCGGCCCCGCGTGCCCAGGCTCGCTCCATGAACAGGTAAATGCCGGCGCCGAACAGCAGCGTGAACAGGCCGCGGAACTTGCCGTCGACGGTGACGAACTGGAACAACCAGACCCAACGGTTGGCCTCGTTGGCCCCGCCCTCGAGCGCGGGCGGCCAGAAGTAGGCAAGTATGGGGTAGCCGAAGGCGACGATGTTGGCGAACAGGATGCCGAGCACGGCGATGCCGCGGATGAAGTCGAGCGCAACGATACGCTCGTCGGCGGAAACGGGCCGGCCCGGCGCCGCACTCTCGGCCGCCGGATCGGTATGCTCGGTATTCGCGGCAGGCGAGGCGTTCATGGCCGGTCCCCCTCGGGACCGGTCTTACGCTCGATCAGCGGTCGGTCACAAGGCAGTCCTGGCCCGCCTGTCGCAGCGAGCGGCAGGCAGCTTCGGCGGCTGAGCGCGTGGGGAAACCGCCCGCCTGGAGCTTGGTCACCCGTCCCGCCGGGATCAGCAATCGCGACCGACCCGCGAGTTCGGCGCGGCGACTGAGCCGGCTCCACAGGCGCTCGGCGTTGCCGGAAACGGAGAACGCGCCGAGCTGGACCCGCCAGGGACCGTTGGCCGCGGCAGGCGCCGGCGAAGTCGAGCTTCGAGCAACCGGCGCCGCGGGAGACGCCGACGCGTTTCCAGATGAGGCGGGGGGCGTTGCCGTTGAGGCGGCAGGTTCGGAGGCGCGTGCCACCTGGGTCGGTGGCGCAGCGCCTGCGAATATCGCTCCGGCCCCTGCCGGATCTTCGGTCCCGGTGGCGCGGGTCGCTTCGGCGATGGCGGCACGCGCGGCGGAAACCGAAGGGGAGACCGCGATCGTTGCCACCGGCCGCGGCACGCGCGGAGCCGGTTCGGCGACGGCAGACGCGGCCGCTGGGCTCGCCGCCCCCTGCACGGCGAGATCGAACGCCGCCAGCTCGCTCGCTCGCGCCGCGTCAGCCTCGTTGCGCAGTTCGACCGCAAGCCCGGCCGCGAGCTGGCGCTGGTCGAGCGGGATATGCTGATCCATCTCGGCGATTGCCGATGCCGCCTGCGGCAACCCGGCACCGTTCGCCAAGGTCATCAGCGCGTAGGCGCGGGTCCAGTCCTTCTCGACGAGGTCGCCGTTGAAGTGCGCGATCCCGAGCAGGTACTGCGACCGGGGGTCGCCGCGCCGCGCGGCATCGCGAAGGTAGGGCAGCGCCTGTTCGTGCCGCCCATCCTGGAACAGCATCAGCCCGTAGGTGTCGGCCGCCTGGAGGTGACCCTGTGCCGCGGCGCGGGCGTAAAGAGTCTCGGCCCGCACGAGATCCGCCGGCACCCCGCGGCCGAGGCGGTAGGCCTGGGCAAGGTTGAACATCGCATCGGGATCGCCGGCCCCGGCGGGCCCTTCCCACTCGCGCACCGCGGCCGCATAATCGCCGCGGCTCCACGCGTCGACGCCGGCCTTGACGTCGGCCAGCGCGGGCGCGGCGGCAAGGGCCGCGAGCATCGCGACCGCACCCCAGGCAGGCTTCATCGCATCCGACAGCATGGTGCCCCTTCTTCGAACGCCCTGATCCTAGGGGGTCATAGTAAACAGGTCATTAGCAAAGACCCGTCACAAAGCGGCGCACGAAACTGGAGCGGCTGGGTGAAATGCCGCTCCGCACGGCACTGGCCGGAGCGGTTCGGCCAGGCCTTTGGCATTAACTCAAAATTTAGGGTGATCTGCGATCCCCTGCCTGGAACCGCCGGAAAGTTGGATGTCTCCGGCTCGAAATCAGGGGGATAGGCCTTGCGCGTACTGGCATTGGCTTCGCAGAAGGGCGGGTCGGGAAAGACCACGCTTTCAGGGCATCTGGCGGTCCAGGCGCAACGCGCCGGCGCCGGCCCGGTCGTGCTGATCGACATCGATCCCCAGGGCTCTCTGGCCGACTGGTGGAACGAGCGTGAGGCAGAGTACCCGGCGTTCGCGCAGACCACGGTCGCGCGGCTCGCCAACGACCTCGCGATCCTGCGACAGCAGGGTTTCAAGCTGGCGGTGATCGACACCCCGCCGGCGATCACCATGGCGATCCAGTCGGTCATTTCGGTGGCTGAGCTGATCGTCGTTCCGACTCGCCCGAGCCCGCACGATCTTCGCGCGGTGGGCGCCACGGTCGACCTTTGCGAGCGCGCCGGCAAGCCGCTGATCTTTGTGGTCAACGCCGCCACCCCGAAGGCCAAGATCACCTCGGAGGCCGCGGTTGCGCTGTCGCAGCACGGCACGGTCGCGCCGATCACCCTGCATCACCGGACCGACTACGCAGCCTCGATGATCGACGGCCGGACGGTCATGGAAGTCGAGCCCGAGGGCCGCAGTGCACAGGAAGTGATCGCGCTGTGGCACTATGTCGCCGACCGGCTCGAGAAGAACTTCCGCCGCACGATCTTTGCCGCTCCGGGCTCGGTCTCGCAGATCCCCGGTGCTCACCGTCCGCAGGGCGGCTTCGGCCGCCGCGTTGCTCAGTAAGAGCGGAGGCGCGGCGCGATGAACGAGCCCAAGCCTTTCGCTTCCCTCGGTCCGACGCTCCTCGCCCGGAAGGGCGGAGCCAAACCGGCGATGCGGCCGCAGCTTGCCCCGGTGGGTGGCGGCGGCGCGCAAGCGGCGGCGCGCGCGCTGGAGGACTTCGACGCGCTCGAGGACCTCGGCTGGAACGACATGGGTGAAGACGACGTCGTGCCCGATCGCTCGGCCGACGTGCTCCAGCTGACTCCTTCTCCGGCCAATCCCGAATCCGAAGCCAAGACCGACGCCGGCTCGCCCAAGCCGCTCGTGCGCAGCATCCACGAGGAGCTTGCCGAGCTGCTCGAGAAGGGCGCCACCGAAGCTCCTGCTCCGAAGGCCAAGGTCCCGCCCGCGCCGGCGAAGGCCCCCGCTGCCCGCCCCGCGGCTGCGGCGAAGCCTGCCAAGCCCGTGCTGGCCGAGGTTTCCGCCAAGGAGTTGCCCGAGGAAGCCGCCGGACGCCGAGCCGCGTTCACGCTGCGCCTCGACGCCAAGCGCCACCTGAAGCTGCGTCTCGCGAGCACCGTCAAGAATCGCAGTGCCCAGCAGCTGGTGACCCAGGCGCTCGACAAGTTTCTCGCCGAGATCCCCGAGGTCGAGGCGCTCGCCGCGCAACTGAAGCGCAACAGCCAGTGATCAAAGGGGTTCAGCCATGAATCGAACCGTCAACGGCACCCGTATGATCGGCCCGAAGTTCGCCTGGGCTACCACTTCCGCGATGGCCGCAGCGCTGCTGACCGGGTGCGCCGCGTCGAGCGCGCCGCCGGCTCACGTCTCGGCCAGCCGCGCCGAAGCCGCGCTTGCCGATGGCAAGCACAGGCAGGCGATCGCGCACGCCGAAGCTGCCGTGCTCGCCGAGCCGCACAACGCCGCATTCCGCGCGACTCTTGGTTCGGCCTACCTCGATGCCGGACGTTTCGCCTCGGCCGCGACCACCTTCGACGACGCGATGAAGCTGGGTGACAACTCGCCGCGCACGGCGCTGAGCCTCGCCCTGGCCCTCGTCGGTTCGGGCCGGCATGCCGAAGCTGCAGCGCTGCTCAACGACTGGGAGCGCGATATCGCAACCGCCGACGTCGGCCTGGCGCTGGCGCTGGCCGGCCAGCCGGAGCGCGGCATCCACCTGATGGGCAACGCGATCCGCAACGGCGAGAACACGCCCAAGATGCGGCAGAATCTCGCGTACGCCTATGCGCTCGCCGGCCGCTGGCGCGAAGCGCGGCTGATGGCCGAGCAGGACGTGCCCGCGGACCAGGTCAACGACCGCATCGGCCAGTGGGCGGCGATGGCGCAGCCCGAGGCGTGGCATGTGCGCGTCGCGGCCCTTCTCGACGTGCCGGCGGGCGTCAACGATGCCGGCCAGCCGGTCCAGCTCGCCCTCGCCAACTCGCCGAGCATCGAGCAGCTGGCGGCCGAAGCGAGCGCCGTCGCCCCCGCGCCGGTCGCGGCCACCGAGCTTCCGCCGCTTGCGGCGGCCGAGACGCCGGCCGAGTTGGCCCCGGTCCAGCCCGAGGTCGCGATCGAGAGCCAGGCGCCGACCAGCTTCCAGACCGCCTTCGCCGCGGCGTCGGCCCCGGCCGCTCCCGCGCCCGTGGTGCAGGAAGCCGCGCAGTTCGCGCGCTCGCCGAGCGCTCCGGTGCCTGCGGCTTCGGCCCCGCGCGCCGACGGTACGCACCTCGTCCAGCTCGGCAGCTTCGCCAGCGAGCAGGGCGCGCGGCGTGCCTGGGGCATCTACGTGCGGCGCTATCCGGAGCTCGCCGGGCACCAGATGGTCATCAGCGAGGCCGTCGTCGGCGGCAAGCGTTACTGGCGCGTCTCCGCGGCCGGCTACGAACGGCAAAGCGCGAAGGCGATGTGCGGGCGCGTGCGTTCGAGCGGGCAGGGCTGCTTCGCCTATGCGGAGGGACGCCCCCTGCCGGGTGCCGTCGAGACCGGTATCCGCATGGCCCGGCGCTAACTCCGCTCCGTCTTCTCTTGCAGCGGCAAGAACGGGAACCCCTCCCCTCGCGGGAGGGGTTTTCCGTTTCTTGGCCCGGCGGATCGTCCGGCCACCCCGTCAGCCGACCGGCTTGCCGCCCTTCCACAGGCCGCGCACGCGGCCCTGCACCGGCTGCCCGTCGAACGGCGTGTTGCCGGCGCTCGCCGCCATCTTCGCCGAATCGACGACCCACGGCTTGTCGGGGTCGATCAGCGCGATGTCGGCCTCGGCTCCCGGACGCAGCTCGCCCGCCTCGACGCCGAGCAGTCGCGCTGGGTTGCGAGCGACGAGGTCGAAGGCGCGCGGGAGGTCGATCGTCCCGTCGCGCACCAGCGTCAGCACCATCGCCAGCAGCGTTTCGGCGCCGGCCATGCCCGGTGCGGCGTCGGCGAACGGCAGGCGCTTGTCCTCCGGGCCGCGCGGATCGTGGCCCGAGGCGACGACGTCGACCGTGCCGTCGGCGATCGCCTCGATCACGGCCTGCCGGTCGGATTCGACACGCAGCGGCGGCGAGAGCCGCGCGAAGGTGCGGAAATCCTGTAGCGCGAGGTCGGAAAGCATGAAGTGCGCCGGGGTCACCCCCGCCGTCACCGCGACGCCGCGGGCCTTGGCGGCCCGGACGACGGCAAGCGCCGCTGCGGTCGTCACCTGGCGCAGGTGCAGGCGGGCGCCGGTCATCTCGGCAAGCGCGATGTCGCGCGCAACCGCCAGCGCCTCGGCTTCGGCCGGGGCACTCGGCAAGCCGAGGCGCGTGGCCATCTCGCTTGCCGTGGCCACCGCGTGGCCGGCGAGACCGTCATCCTCGGCATGGGCCACCACCACGAGGTCGAGCATCGCGGCGTATTGCAGCAGCCGGTGCATGACCCCGCTGTCGGCGATCCATCGCCGCCCGGTGGCAACCGCACGCGCGCCCGCGTCGCGCATCAAGGCGATTTCTGCCAGTTGAGCGCCGTCCAGACCGACCGTCGCCGCGCCGAGCGGATGGACCCAGAAGTCGGGCTTGCCGCTCGAGGCCGCGAAGCGGACGCGCGCCGGGTGGTCGAGCGGCGGCGACTGGTCTGGCATCAGCGCCGCGCGGGTGATCCCGCCGAAGTGGAACGCGGGCTTGTCGATCGCGAAGACGCCGAAGTCGACGAGACCCGGCCCAATCAGCCGGCCGGCGGCCTCGACGACGTCGTCGCCGTCCCGAGATGAGGCGTCACCGACTGCCTCGATGCGCCCTTCGACGCAGCGCACCGCGCCGGCGATCACGCCGGCCGGGGTAACGACCTTACCGCCGGTCAGGACGAGCGGACGCACCTGCTTCATGCCCATCCCTCCACCCGTCGCGCGCGGCGTGTGAGCAGGTCGAGGCAGGCCATGCGCATCGCCACGCCCATCTCGACCTGGGTGGTGATGATCGAGCGCCCCGGCAGGTCGGCCACGGCGCTGTCGATCTCGACCCCGCGGTTCATCGGCCCCGGGTGCATGACGATCGCGTCGGGCGCTGCCCGCGCCAGCCGTTCGGGGGTCAGGCCGTAGAGGTGGCGGTACTCGCGCGCCGAAGGGATGAACTGGCCGTCCATCCGCTCGTTCTGCAGGCGCAGCATCATCACCACGTCGGCCCCGTCCAGCGCCGCGTCAAAGTCGTGGAACGGCTCGACGCCGAGCGCCGCGATCCCGGTCGGCATCAGCGCCGGCGGGGCGCACGCCCGCACTTTCGCGCCGAGCGCCTGCAGGCACAGCACGTTCGAGCGCGCGACCCGGCTGTGCAGGACGTCGCCGCAGATCACGACCTGCAGGCCATTGAACATCCCGTCGCTGTTGGCCTGCCCGCGCTCTCGCAGCGCATGGCGCAAGGCGAGCGCGTCGAGCAGCGCCTGGGTCGGGTGCTCGTGCTGGCCGTCGCCGGCATTGAGAACCGGGCAAGCGACCTTGTCGGCGATCAGTTGCACGGCGCCCGAGCTGCCGTGACGAATGACGATCGCGTCGGCGCGCATCGCATTGAGCGTCAGCGCGGTGTCGATCAGCGTCTCGCCCTTCTTCACGCTCGACTGCGCGGCGTGCATGTTGACCACGTCGGCGCCGAGACGCTTCCCGGCGATCTCGAAACTCAACAGCGTCCGGGTCGAGTTCTCGAAGAAGGCGTTGATGATCGTCAGCCCGGCGAGCCGGTCGGTATGCTTGCTCGGCTGGCGGTTGAGCGCGACCCACTGCTCGGCCTCGTCGAGCAGGAACAGGATCTCGTGGGTCTCGAGATGGCCGATGCCGAGCAGGCTCCGGTGCGGGAACGCCAACGAGCCGGCCGGATAGCGGCCCGCGGCGGTGGGTGGCGTCGGCGATGTCATTAAAGCCGAGCCCCTAGTCGAGGCCACGCGCGGGCTCAAGCCTTGCTTTCGACTGGCAGGATCGGGGGAGCGGCCCTAGATTGGCCCCGGGGCACGGGATCGAGAGAGAAAAGCGCATGAGTTTCGCAGGCAAGGTCTGGCGGCTGCTGGTCGGGATCAAGGACGGACTCGCGCTGGTGTTCCTGCTGCTGTTTTTCGTCGCGCTGTTCGCCGTGCTGAGTTCTCGCCCGAGCCCGGGCGCGGTGCGCGAAGGGGCGCTGCTGCTCCAGCTCGACGGCAGCGTGGTCGAGGAAGTCTCCCCGATCGACCCGCTCAACGCGCTGCTCTCGTCCGCCGTGCCCACCCGCGAGTATGCGGTGCGCGACCTCGTTCGCGCGATCGACGAGGCGGCGACCGACAAGCGCATCAAGGCCATCGCGCTCGACCTCTCGACCTTCCTCGGCGGCGGGCACGTGCACATGCAGGACGTCGGCGAGGCCCTCGAGCGATTCCGCCAGTCGAAGAAGCCGATCCTCGCCTACGCGGTCGCCTACAGCGACGATTCGCTGCTGCTCGCCGCCCATGCCGACGAGATCTGGGTCGATCCGATGGGCGGCACCGCGATCACCGGCCCGGGCGGCGAACGCCTGTTCTACGCCGGGCTGCTCGACCGCCTCGGCGTCAACGCCCACGTGTTCAAGGTCGGCACCTACAAGAGCGCGCCCGAACCTTACATCGCGAGCGAGATGTCGCCCGAGGCACGCGAGAACTACCGGCAGCTCTACGGCGCGCTGTGGCGAGAGTGGCAGGCGCATGTCCGCCGTGCGCGGCCCGACGCCAACATTGCCCGTGCGAGCAGCGACATCGCGGCCTGGCTACGGGCCAGCAACGGCGACCTCGCGCAGGCGGCGATCGCTGCGGGACTCGCCGACAAGGCGGGGACGCGCGTCGAGTGGGGCGAGCGGGTAGCCGAGATCGCCGGCGAGGACCGGTGGGACGACAAGCCCGGCGCTTTCGCCTTCACCGACCTCGATGCCTGGCTGGCCGACATCGAGCCCGACGAGAAAGGCGACAAGATCGGCGTGATCACGATAGCCGGCGAGATCAGCGACGGCATGGCCGGGCCCGGCTCGGCCGGCGCCGAGCGCATCAGCGGACTGCTCGACGACGCACTCGACGACGACCTCAAGGCGCTCGTGGTCCGGGTCGACTCCCCGGGCGGCACGGTGACCGGGTCCGAGGCGATCCGGCGCGCGATCCTGCGCCACAAGGCCAACGGCATCCCGGTCGTGGTGTCGATGGCCAACCTCGCCGCGAGCGGCGGCTACTGGGTGGCGACCCCCGCCGACCGGATCTTCGCCGAGCCGCAGACGGTCACCGGTTCGATCGGAATCTACGGGGTGGTGCCGACCTTCGAGGACGCGCTCGCCAAGCTCGGAGTCACCACCGACGGCGTGACGACCACGCCGCTCTCGGGCCAGCCCGACCTGCTGGCCGGCCTCACTCCGGAAGCGGAGGCGATCCTCCAGGCGACCGTCGACTCAGGCTACCGGCAATTCCTCACGCTCGTCGCGCAGTCGCGCAAGATCACCCCCGAACGCGCCGACGAGCTCGGTCAGGGCCGCGTGTGGGACGGTGGCAGCGCTCGTCAGATGGGACTGGTCGATCAGTTCGGCGGACTCGACGATGCGCTCGCCTACGCGGCGCAGCAGGCCAAGCTCGAGGACGGCCAGTGGCGCGCCGAATTCCTCGGCGCCGACGCCGATCCCTACGCTCCGCTGCTGCGCCGGCTGATGAGCACCGACGAGAGCGAGACGCGCGGCGGCGACATGTTCGCGGTGTTCGCCCGGCGCGAGCGCGACCGGGCCGCCCGGGCGCTGGCCGACCTCGAAAGCCTGCTGACGGTCCGCGGCGCGCAGGCGCGGTGCCTCGCGTGCCCGGCCGTGCAGCCCGCGCCTTCCCTCTCGGGCCTCGCCTACGGCGCGCGCTCGCCCCTCGCGGCGCTTGCCCGACTGCTGTTCGACTGACCGCTTGCCAGCCGCGCCCCCGCGTGGCAAAGGCGCGCCCCTGCTGCCCGGCCCCGGCCGGCGCGAGCGGGCGCGTAGCTCAGTGGTAGAGCACACCCTTCACACGGGTGGGGTCGCAGGTTCAATCCCTGCCGCGCCCACCATTCTCCAGACGGCCCCGGCGACCACTCCCCTAACGAAT
>JBIQKN010000071.1:0-7586 GCA_044506565.1 Sphingomonadales bacterium
TGCCAGCGTTCGGCTGCCGCTGCGCCGAGCGTGACGGCTCCGCGGGCAATGTAGAAGAACACATTGCGGCCGCGCGGCGCTGGAAGATCGGCGCGGGCACCGGCCGCCAGCTGCACGACCGCCATCGCAACCCCGGTCAGCGAGCGGATCGGCCCTTCCCGCCCGGCGAACTCGCCCGAGACGAGCGCCAGCTCGCCGGCCGAGCCCGGCAGCGGCAGATGCGGGATCTGCGCGCGCTGGAGCCCCGTGTAGCGCGGCGGCGTCATCTTCAGCCGCGCGGGCAGGTTGACCCACAGCTGGAGGATTTCGAGCGGGCCACCGTCGCGCTTGAACGCGGGTGGCGATACCTCGGCGTGGACGAGGCCGGCGCCGGCGGTCATCCACTGCACGCCGCCGGCGCCGATCACGCTCTCGTGCCCGCCGCTGTCGTAATGCGCGAGCTCCCCCTCGAGCACGAAAGTCACCGTCTCGAATCCGCGGTGCGGGTGCGGGCCGAACGGCAGCCCGCGGTTGTTCGGCGGGTAGACCTGCGGGCCGTGGTGATTGAGGAACAGGAACGGGTCGACCTGGTCCACGCCCGGTCCGGGCAGCGGCCGCCGGGTGACGAGATCGGCGATGTCGTCGCGATGGGCGGGGTGAATGCGGGCGACGGTGCGCATGGATCGAGGCCTCGGTCGGCAGGGGGTGCCTGGAACCGGTAGCAGCGATGACGGGGCCTGGCCACGACGAGCGGCGTTTGTCGGAGGCCGACGACCGGTCTATCCAGCAGGCCCAGTCAGCGGCGAAGGACCCAACCATGGCCCGCATGAACCTGCGCGCGATCAAGTTCTCCAAGGTCTACCCGATGTACCTGCAGAAGGTGCAGCGCAAAGGCAGAACCAAGGAGGAGCTCGACGCGGTGATCGAGTGGCTGACGGGATACGACACCGCGGGCCTCGCGAACCAGATTGCGCGCGAAACCGACTTCGAGACCTTCTTCGCCGAGGCGCCGCAGCTCAACCCGAACCGCGAGCTCATCACCGGCGTCATCTGCGGCTATCGCGTCGAGCAGATCGAGGACCCGTTCGAACGCCAGCTGCGCCAGCTCGACAAGGTCGTCGACGAACTCGCCAAGGGCAAGGCACTCGAGAAGATCAAGCGAAGCTGACCCGGCGTTGCGACCCTAGTCGTAGCGCGCGAACGTGATCGACATCTGGAAGTAGCTCTCGACCGGTTGGCCCTGGTCGTCGAGCGCAGGCTCGAACCGGGCCTGCCGGCGCAGCCCGCTGCAGTTCTTGCTTCCGAACTGGGAGCCGCCCGGCGACGTCTGGACGACGCATTCGGCCACCCTGCCCCGCGCGTCGACCTTGAGCCGTAGTTGCAGCAAGTTGCTGACGCGATTGAGGTTGGCGACGGCAGGATAGACGATCGCCTTGAAGAACCAGCTCTGCGGATCGCGCATTCGGGGTGGCGTGACGACCCGCTGAGCGTAGTCGCGTCCCCAGCCCCACTTTTCCATCAGGTTCGCTTCGCACGCTTCCAGCTGGCGCAAGGGTTCGGCGAGCGTGCCGACACGCACTTCCTTCGGCGCGTAGCCGACGACGCGAAGCTGCATCGATTCGGCGATCGGGTCGAGCCGCGATACGAGCACTGCCCGTTCCGAATAGAAGAAGCCAAAAGCGGCCACCTGCCTGTTCTGCGTGAGCAGGCTGACGCTCGGTACGCCGCCGAGCGTGCCGAGCACGCCGGCCTGGTGCCGATCGTAACCTTCACCGTCCCAACCGAGTTCGACCATACGCACCGCGTGCGGCTCGCGCGCGATCTCGGATCCCGCGACCGTTAGCTCGATCGCGCTGTCCGGCCCGAACGAGCGCAATTGCAGCACCGTGGTGCCATCGGCCGTGTCGAACGAGCGGGTCGCGCGACAGGTCTCGGCGCTTTCGGCGTATTGCCAGACGTCGGACTCCTGCGCCGCCGCCGGGACGGCTGCCGCACCCGCGGAAAGAGCTGCCGCGAGCAGCAGCCCTCGAACAGGTTTTCTCATGATTCCCCCATCTTCCGGTCTCAGCCTAGCATCGACACCGGAGGAAGCAAAAGGGTGCGCGGCCGGCCGGCTATTCCGCCGTCCAGCCGCCGTCGATCGAGTAGTTCGCCCCGTTGATGTTCTGCGCCTCGTCGCGGCACAGGAACACCGCCAGCGCGGCGACTTCCTCGGGCTGGACGAACTTCCTGGTCGGCTGCTTGGCCAACAGCAGCTCGTTGACGACCTGCTCACGTGTCATCCCGCGGGCGGCCATCGTGTCGGGGATCTGGTTCTCGACCAGTGGGGTCCAGACGTAGCCGGGACTGATGCAGTTGGCGGTGATCCCGTGCTCGGCCAGCTCGAGCGCGAGCACCTTGGTCAGCCCGGCGATGCCGTGCTTGGCGGCGACGTAGGCGCTCTTGAACGGGCTCGCCGCGAGCGAATGCGCACTCGCCGTGCAGATGATCCGGCCCCACCCGGTTGCCTTCATATGCGGTACCGCGAGGCGGGAGGTGTGGAACGCGGCCGACAGGTTGAGCGCGATGATCGAGTCCCACTTCTCGGGCGGGAAATCCTCGACCGGCGCGACGTGCTGCATGCCGGCGTTGTTGACCAGCACGTCGACGGGCCCGGCCGCGGCCATCATCGCCTCGACCCCTGCGGTGGTAGTGAGGTCGCCAGCGGCATATGTCGCGCCGAGTTCGCCGCACAGCCGGTCGATCTCCTCGTCGGCACCGAACCCGTTCAGCACCACCGACGCCCCCTCGGCGGCGAGGGCCCGAGCGATGGCGAGGCCGATGCCCGAGGTCGAACCCGTGACGAGCGCACGCTTGCCCTGAAGGAACATTCTCGACTCCGTTCGATTGGCTTGTCAGAAACTGAAGCGCGCCGGGCGGCATCGGTCCAGTGTTTTGTTCGCACGCGCACAATCACGGGGAGGCAAGATGCGGCTCAACCCATTCGATACCGGCTCGATCAAGGTCAGGGGCGGTGGCGGCGGTTTTCCTGGCGGCGGAGGCGGACAGCTCGGCTGCGGCGCGATCGTGATCGCGCTGATCGGGGCGCTGGTGTTCGGACTGGATCCGGCACAGATGCTCGGCACGATGGAAGGCATGCAGCAAGGCTCACCTTCCCAGGTCGACCAACCGCAGGACGAGCAGGCGCTGTGCACGCAGAACGCCTATGCGACCGAGGCCTGCAACGCGCTCTACAACCTCAACCAGACCTGGGAACCGGCCTTCCGCCAGGCCGGGGTCGCCTTCCGCGAGCCGACGCTGCACTTCATCTCGGGTGGCGGGGTCAGGACCGGCTGCGGCGCGGCGTCGAGCGCGATGGGGCCGTTCTACTGCCCGGCCGACGAGACGATCTACATCGACACCGCCTTTTACGACCAGCTCGACCGCGAGATGGGTGCCGGCGGCGACTTCGCCCGCTACTACGTGATCGCTCACGAATACGGTCACCACATCCAGCACCTGACCGGGATCGCCGGGCAGGTCCGCAGCTTCCAGCAGTCGAGCCCGTCGCAGGCCAACCAGGCGCAGGTGCTGATGGAACTGCAGGCCGACTGCTACGCCGGCGCCTGGGCGGGCAAGAACCGCGACGCGATCGAGCCCGGCGACTTCGAGGAAGGGATGACCGCCGCCAGCGCGATCGGCGACGACACGCTGATGCGCCGCGCCGGGCGGGAGGTCAGCCCCGAGAGCTTCACCCACGGCACCAGCGCACAACGGATGCAGGCGCTGCGGCTGGCGATCGAGACCGGCGACGACAGCCGGTGCGACGAGATCGTGCGGTAGAAGTCGGGAGTCCTCCCCGCCCGGCGGACGCCGAAACGGGGAGGACGCCGTGTGGTCATGCGGCGGTTTCGTCGTCCCGCCCGACCTGCGACCAGTCGACGTTGCGGGTCGCGTACATGACCCCGGCGAGCGCGAGGAACAGCAGCACCGAGCCGATCACCAGGCTCAGCGCCTCGAGGCTGAGCAGCAGGTAGATCAGCCCGTAAAGCCCCACGAGCAGCGCGCCGACGAACCCGGCCCGCCGGCGGCTCCTGAGCACCGCCGCACTGTAGGCGGTCAGCAGGCCGATGATCGCCACGCTGGCCGCAACGTAAGCCCAGCCGAACCCGATCACTTCGGCGAAGGCGAGCAACAGCACGAAGAACAGCACCAGCCCCGCCCCGGTCAGCAGGTACTCGGCCGTCGCAACCCGGGCTCCGCCGACCACGTCGAACATCAGGAACGCGAGGAACGTGAAGCCGATGAACAGGAAGCCGTACTTCACGCTGCGGTCGACCTGGCTGTAGAGGTCGACGGGTTCGATCAGGGCGATCGATGCCGTGAGCGCGGTCGCCGCGGAGTCTGCTGCATACTGGCCGCGGACCGGATCCGGCGCGACCGGCATGGCGGTGTCGGAACTCGACGCCAGCGCCTGCGCCAGTGCCAGGTTGGGAATGCCGTAGCGCGCGGTGAACCCCCGCTCGGAAACCTCCTTGGAGTCGGGCAGGAAATTGCCGCCGAAGCTCGGATGGGGCCACGGCGACGAGACTTGCCACTGGGTGTCGCCGCCACGCGGAACGAGCGCGATCGCGCGACTGCCGCGCAAGCCGTACTCGTATTGCACGGTGAGCGGCTGACCGTCCCAGGTGAGCACACCGTGAAAGCCGGCATCGCCGCTGGCCACCAACCCCTTGCCCGGTTGCAGCTCGACCGATCGGCCTCCGACAGTCACCGAGGCATCGGTCTGCAGCCCGCGCGGATCCGATACGCCGAACCGCAACTCGGCCTGATCGAGCACGAGGCGGCCCCGTTCGACTCCGAGCCGGTCGAGGTCTGCCGGCAGCTCGAAGCGGGCGTTGCCCGCAAGGGCGGCCTGGTAGACGACCGAATCGTAGATCGAATAGCCGCGTCGCTCCGGATTCAACTTGATGTCGGCACGATGGACGAGGGGCGAGAGGTAAAGTTCGCGGCGCCGCTCGACGGTGCGCGTGCGATCCTCGCCGTCGACCATCGTGGTCTCGGTGACGAGCTCCGTATAGGGCACGACGAGCACCGGCCCCGAGACGACCTGCGCTCCGCCCCACCCGGCGGTGATCGCCGCCTGGGCGGTATGCGACTGGGCCTCGCGGTCGTTGACCAGCGCGTAGACCATGAGCAACGGTATCCCGAGAACGAACGCCACGAGACCGACGAGAAGCAACTTGATACCGGGACTTCGGTGAGACATGACACGGCTCCTTCTGCGATGAGCCGTGTCAGACGAGCGACGAATCGTTTGGCGGTCAATCAGGCGACCCGCTCGCCGATATGCTTTTCAGCAGGACCGGAAATTGCTCACGGAACGCTCACGCTTCCGTCGCATCTCCGGAGGCGAAACCGCCCGCGAAGTAGCTCCGCGGGCGATACGGACTTGCATCGCACTCCTTGAAGGTCAGCGATGGTCGCGTTGGATCCGCTCGATCTCTTCGTCGAGGTCGCGCAGGATCTCGCGTCGTACCTCCTCGTCGATCGCTCGGTTGGCAGCAATGGCGGCGCGGGCTCCGCGCAGCCCGGCCTGGGCCCCGGCGTAGGCGCGGCGCTCGATCTCGCGCTGGCAGATGACCACGCGCGTGCGGCCGTCGGCAGTCACGCGGGGTTCGTTGGCGTCGCAGCTTTCGACCACTTCGGGAGCTGCGCTGCGAGCCTGTTCAGACCAGGCGAGCGCCTGCTGGCCGAACCGCTCGCCCCACTGCTCCCACTGCTGGCCGTACTGCTCGCCCCACCGTTCCATCTGCTCGCCGAATTCTTCCATGCGACGCTCGAACTCGGGATCGTCAGGATCGCCCCAGGCGAAATCCACCGTCGGCATGGCCGGCAAGGGCGGCATCGGCGGCGTGGGCGTGCGCTGGAATGTGAAGCTACGGGTCTCGGGCTCGCCGTCGGGCCCCTCGCCGTAGAACGAGAACGAGCGGACTTCGCCCTGGACGGTCTCAGGCGCCGCCGGCGCGGCCAGAGCTTCGGGGGAATCCGGGTCGACCGTGGCGATCGGCGCCACCGGAGCCACCGGAGCCACCGGGCGCACGGCGGGCTGCTGCGCGCTGGCGACCGAGTAGGAGATCGACGCGGTCAGCGGAAGCGCGAGCGTCGCAGCGGTGATGACCAGCCCGCGGCCGAGCCGCCGGCGGGCCGGGGTAATGTCTGCCATGGACATGCTCCTCAGACGATGGATGACCGACTTGTCGCCGAGCACCGGGCAGGCCATCGGCGCAGCCAGCGCGAGGCGCGGCCCCGCGGCGATGTCGACGATCAGCGCCGCATAGAGTGCACGCTCGTCGCGATCGCGGCCGGCGAGCACGCGCGCATCGCAAGCCGCCTCCTGGTCGCGGCGCATCGCGCGCCAGCCGTACCAGGCGAGCGGGTTGAACCAGTGCAGCGCGAGCAGGATCTGCGCGGCCATATTGGCGAGCAGGTCGTTCCCGCGGTGATGCTGCAGCTCGTGCTGGATCGCGAGATCGCGCGCGACCGTGTCGGGCTGGGCCATGAACAGCGGCGGCAGCGCGACGACCTTGTCGAGCACGCCGAATGCAACGGGCGCCGCGACGGCGGGCGTCTCGACGAGGCGAACCTTGCCGACCTCGCCGACCGGCTGCGCGTCCGCGAGGAGTTCGCGGCGCATGCGCCGGTACATCACGGCACGCCAGACGAGGAACGCGAGCGCGCTCGCCAGCCACAGCTCGACGACGACCTGCCCGATCGCGGCCCAGTCCCATTCCGCGGCGGCCGAAGAAGTCGGCGACGGCGCGAGCGGGGACACTTGCGCCGCCGCCGGCACGGGGGGAGGCGCGACGGCGGCCGCCTCGACCCCGAGTTCGCTGCCCGCGGCCGGCATCGCCTCGAAGTCAGGGAGCGGCGCGGCCGCGGGCTCCGGCGCGAGGCTGGCCGGGAGCACAACCGGGGGCAGCAACAGGCGCAGGAAAGGAAGCCCCCACAACGCATAGGCGATCTGCGGGCCGAAATGGCGGGAAACCGGGCGGCGCAGGACCAGCACCAGCGCGATCAGCACGCCCGTGTAGAGCAGGGTGTCGAGCAGCCAGCCGGTCATTTCCGCATCTCCTTGAGGAGTCGCTCGATCTCGGCGAGGTCCTCGTCGGACAGCGCCTCGGCCTCGGCGAGATGGGCGAACAGCGGCGCCGCGCGGCCGCCGAACAGGCGGTCGACCAGCCTGCGCGATTCTCCGCCGACGTAGTCGTCGCGGGCGAGCAGCGGGGTGTAGAGGAACCGGCGGCCGTCGGGCTCGGTGCCGACGGCGCCCTTGGCGACCAGCCGCGAGAGCAGCGTCTTGACCGTGGGCATCGACCAGCCGCGCTTGGCGCAGACCGCGTCGCACACGTCGGCGGCGGTCAGCGGGCTTTTCTCCCACAGCGCCTCCATCACCGCGTGCTCTGCATCGCTGATGCGTTCGCCCGGGTCACCGCCGGTCTCGGCCATCTCGTCCTCCCTAACTGACGACTACGCCTGTAACCATACTGACTACGGTTGTAAACCTGTAGTGTCGATGAACGTCTTTGCCGTTCGTCGATGGCTCGCTAGGGTCTGTCGAATGGATC
>JBIQKN010000071.1:7686-13761 GCA_044506565.1 Sphingomonadales bacterium
AGTTCGGGCTGTGGTTCGGCATCTCGAGCCTCGCCAGCGTGGGCATCGAAGAGATCGGGCAACGCTTCAAGGGCCCGAAGATGCTCCAGTATTATTACCACAAGGACAGGGGCCTCAACGCCGCCCTGCTCGAGGCGGCGCGCGCGGCGAAGTTCGACGCGATCGCGCTCACGGTCGACACGATCGTCGGGGGCAATCGCGAACGCTGCCTGCGCACCGGCTTCACCAGCCCGCCGAGGATCACCCCGGCGAGCTTCGTGTCCTATGCGATCAAGCCGCGCTGGGCGCTCGACTACCTGTTCCGCGAGAAGTTCTCGCTACCCAACCTCGAGGCACATGTGCCGGCAGGCTCGAACGTCTCAGCCTCGATCCAGAGCTACTTCAGCCAGTTCCTGGACCAGTCGATGGACTGGGCGGCGGCCGAGAAGCTGCGCGCCGACTGGGGCGGCAAGTTCGTGCTCAAGGGAGTGATGTCGGTGGGTGACGCGAAGCGCGCAGCGGACATGGGCTGCGACGCGATCATGGTCTCGAACCACGGCGGCCGCCAGCTCGACGGCAGCCGCGCGCCGTTCGACCAACTGGCCGAGATCGTCGACGCGGTCGGCGACCGGATGGAAGTGATCCTCGATGGCGGGGTGCGGCGGGGCACTCACGTGCTCAAGGCGCTGAGCCTGGGGGCCAAGGCCGTGTCGGGCGGTCGTCTCTATCTCTATGCGCTGGCTGCCGCGGGACAGGCCGGTGTCGAGCGCGCGCTCGCCTTGCTCGAAGCCGAAATCGTGCGCGACTTGAAGCTGATGGGGGTGACGCGGATCGACCAGCTCGGCCGGGAGAACCTGCGCTGGCGGCGGTGATCAGCGGGATGATCGTCCGGCAACCGTTGCGGAGGAGGGGCTCCGCGAGGCGATGCCGCCGCCGCCAGCCCGCCTGTCACATGACGACCAGGCGGATGAGCAGGATCGCTAGCCCGAAGAAGGCGACCGCTCCCGGTACGACCAGCATCTGCGCCGCCACTTCGCGGCGGCCCAGCGGGCCGTAGAGCGTGGGCAGCGCCTTGCCCGGACGCGCGAGGGGGCTTCGCGGCTGGGCCGGACCCTCGCGGGTCAGAAGCTTCGTCGTGCCGAAGAACATGAGCACGTAGACGGCCGAGATCACGATCATGAAGACGGCGTGAGCGCTGCTCCCGGTGGCGGCAAGCAGCGCACCAATGAACACCGCGTAGCAGGCCACCATGACCCACCAGAACGAGGCCGGGATCTCGAACCCGCGACGCTCGCCCTCGCGCGGTGCTGCAAGTGCCTCGTCGTCGCATTGTTCGGCTTCGTCGCGGGCGTTGAGGTCATCGACGACGACGATCCGCGGCATCAGCTCGGCCAGCGGGTCCCCGGTGACGATCCGGCGAAGCCGCGGGGAATCGCGGAGCGGATCGGGCAGCTTGCGGAGGGGTTCAGACATGGGGGAGGTCCTTTCCTGCACGGCCGCCGGACAGCCCTTCGCGGCGCATCGCTATTCCGGTGAGGAGGCTGTCGGCGATCATGCGTGCGCGGGCCCCGACCAGCCGGGTGGCCTCGGAATGGGGCTCGATCTCGCGCAAGGTGGCGTAGAACAGCTCGAGCCAATGCGCGAAGTGACGTTCCTCGAGGCCGGGAATGACCATGTGCTTGAGCATTGGATTTCCCGAGAACTCGCCGCTGTTGTGCAGCACCGAGCGCCAGAACCGCTTCATCCGGTCGAGGTGCTCGCCCCAATCGGAAATCCGCGCGTCGAAGATCGGACCAAGCAGGTCATCGGCGCGGATCCTGGCGTAGAACCGATCGACGAAGCTCGCGATGTACCCGGCGTCGACGCCGATCTCCTCGGCCGCGGTGCGCTTTTCGAGCCGCTTGCGTTCGGCATAGGCGCGGCTTTCGGGATCGGCGGCACGGGAGGTGGCGGCGGAGGTAGACATCGCGACTCGTTATTAGGTATCTTGATTACCTATTATCGCGATTGCCGACAAAATCAATATCTGATATGCATCTTTTCATGCAATTGAGCCTCCACAGCGATTATGCCCTGCGCGTGCTCATGGCCCTGGCGGTCGACGACCGGCAGCTGTCGGTCGACGACATCGCCCGGCGCTATCGAATTTCGCGCAACCATCTCGCCAAGGTCGTCCAGCGGCTGCAATCCGAAGGCTTCGTCCGGACTTTCAGGGGCCGCGGCGGCGGGATGCGGCTCGCCCGGTCGGCCGAGGACATCGTCGTCGGCGACGTCGTCCGCCGGTTCGAGAACCTCGAGGGGTTCGTCAGCTGTTTCGCCGCCGAACCGAGCGGCTGCGCGGTGAACGGCGTTTGCACGCTGAAGCCGGCGCTGCGCGGTGCAGTCGATGCCTTTCTCGACCATCTCGACGGCTATCGCCTGAGCGACCTCGTCCCCGACCGCCCGGCTTTCGCGGCGCGGCTCGAAGCGATGGTCGCCCAGGCGCGAGCGGCCTGAACCGGCTCAGGCGATCGCCTGGCCGATCAGCATCGGCCCGATCAGCCGCGAGGAGCCGTCGAAGAAGCCGGCCTCGGCCTCGAACTCCCGCGGATTGCGGAACGTCCCGAACAGGATGTCGAACAGCGGGATGTCGCCGTAGTTGAACGCATGCACCCCGCGCTGGTGGTGTACCGAGTGGCTTTCCGGCCGGGTGACGATGTAGCCGAGCCAGCGCGGCGTGCGGATGTTGGCGTGCTGGAACATCGAGCAGAACGTCGCCAGCACCGCGACCACGATCGCCGCCTCGGCGGTCAGGCCGATGCCGAGCACCAGCGCGAGGCTGCCGACCAGCGCCCAGCCGATCATGTCGAACGGGTGGAAGTAGAACGCGCCCCAGATGTCCACGCGCTCGGCGCTGTGGTGCATCTGGTGGAACCAGCGCCACAGCGGCTGCACGTTGTGCATCGTCCGGTGCCAGGCGTAGATCAGCAGCTCGAGCACGAGGAAGCCGACCGGCACCTGCGCCCAGAACGGCAGGACCGAGCCGTCGACCAGCTGGTACTGGCCGAGCAGCCCATCCCACATCAGCGGAGCGAAGGTGGCCACGGCGAAATAGAGCACCGTGAAGGCGATGCCCTTGATCTTCCACAGCCGGACCTCGGGAAAGACCCGCGCCCTTCCCACGAGGTCGATCGCCGCAAAGGTCGAGAACAGACCGAGCGCGATCAGGTGATAAGTACCGAACATGTCATGCCCTTCATGAGTCTTCGAGAGGGCGGACGAACTAATCGGACCCGGAAAGGCATTATAGCAGGAACGCGGTCGGTTTTATCCATGGTTCGTTCATGCTAGGAATTCCGCGGGTTACGGGGACTTTGCAGTCATGCAGCAGCAGTCGCGCACGGCAGAAACTGTACCAACGGTAGAGTCGGAGGCGCGCACGAAGGGCGAGCGCACGCGCGATCGCATTCTCGACGTCGCCTACGAGGCGATCATCCACAAGGGCTTCGCCGGGACCTCGATCGACGAGCTGGTCGAGGCCGCCGGGATCACCAAGAGCGGGTTCTTCTACCACTTCAAGGACAAGGGCGACCTCGCCCGCCAGCTGCTGGTGCGCTTCCTCGCCGAGGACGACGCGGTGATGGACCAGCTGACGCTGCGCGCGCAGCAGCTGGTCGACGATCCGCTGCAGCGCTTCCTGCTGTTCCTCAATCTCTACGCCGAGATGGTCGACGGGCTCGAGGAGCTGCACCCGGGATGCCTGGTCGCCTCGATCGTCTACCAGGACCAGGTATTCGACCGCGAGATCCAGCGGCTCAACTCGGAAGCGGTGATCCGCTGGCGGGCGCGGTTCCTCGGCTGGCTCGAGGCGATCGACGAGAAATACCAGCCGATCATGCCGCTCGACCGCCAGGCCCTGGCCGACGGGCTGAGCGCGGTCGTCGAGGGGTCGATCGTGCTGGCCAAGGCACTCAACGACCCGAAGCTCATGGGCCGTCAGCTGCGGCTGTTCCGCGACATGGTCAAGGCGACTTACGGGGCCGCCTGAGGGGCCGGCGCGGCGCAATAGGCCATCCGTTGCTCCGCCGGCGCGCGCAGCACCTCGGCGACGTAGGCTTCGGCCAGCATCCTCGATACCTCGGCCTCGTCGCCGGTGTAGAATCCGGCCGCGTCGCGCATCCAGCCTTCGGCGCACCGCGCCGCCGGGCGGTCCGATGCCGCGCAGTCGAGCCAGGCCTCGAACGCCCCGCGCCAGCGTGCGAAGTCGTCGCGGGTCATCGGCGCGCCGTGGCCGGGGACAAGCGTGCTCCATTCGGCAGCGGCGATCCCGGCCAGCGCGGCGCGCCAGCCCTCGTCGCAGCCGGTGTCGAAGAACGGCACGGGCGCGACGACCAGGTCACCTGCCACCGCCAGACCCTCGTGGGGCGCGAGCAACCACAGGTCGGCCTCGGTCGCGGCCGCGCGGGCGACGCGCAGTTCGAAGCGGCGGCCGCCGAGTTCGACGGTCCCGCCGTCGATCACCGGCGTGTCGGGCACCAGGGCCGCGCGGTCTTCGAGCGCGGCGAGCGCCCGGCGTGCCCGCGCGCGCTCGTCCTCGTTCAGCGAGGTATCGGCCGCCCGGTCGCGGGCTCGCTCCGGCGCCGCCGCCAGGAACCCCGCCAGCGCCCCGCGGATGGCGTCGGTCGCGAGCAGGCGAGCGCGCGGGTGGGCCGCAAGCAGGTCGCGGTTTCCCGTCGTATGGTCGAGGTGCCAGTGGGTGTTGACCACGGCAACAACGGGCTTCCCGACCGCGCGAGCGTGATCGAGGATCCTTGCGGCGTGCGCGGCATGCCGCCCGGTATCGATGACCACCAGGCCATCGGGCGCGCCGAGGATCACCGAGTTGCCGTCCGGCCCGATCTCGAGGTCGATATGGCCCGGCAGGACGACGTAAGGTATCGGGCCCGTCGCCGCGGACGGCACCGGAAGGGCCAGCAGGGCGAGCAGGCAGGCGACCCAGCGCATCAGGCTGCCTCGCGCGCCGGCGCACCGCCCGCATGCCGGCTTCGACGGGGGCGCGACGGGATTCGACCGAAAACTTCGCTGGCGGCATTGCCGGAGCGCACCATAATCCCGCGCATGCTTTACCGATTCGTCGCCGCGGCCGCCGTCCTGCTGCTGCCCATCCCTGCCCTGGCCCAGCAAACCACCGAGGTGGTCATGGAAACGGAGCTCGGCGAGATCGTGATCGCGCTGGAGACCGAGCGCGCGCCGATCACCGCGGGCAATTTCCTGCGCTACGTCGACGAGAAGCGGCTCGACGCGACGGTGTTCTACCGGGCGATGCGGCTCGACTGGGACCCGCAGCCCAACGGGCTCGTCCAGGGCGGCACGCAGTACGATCCCGACCGCATCCTGCCGCCGATCGCCCACGAGCCGACCAGCGAGACCGGCCTCCGGCACGTCGCCGGGACCATCTCGATGGCGCGCTACGAGCCCGGCAGCGCTACCGGCGACTTCTCGATCCTGCTGTCGCCGCAGCCGAGCCTCGACGCGGATCCGGACAGCGAGGATGCCGACAGGCGGGCCGGTTTTGCCGCATTCGGCCACGTCGTCCGCGGCATGGAGGTCGTTCGCGCGATCTTCGACGCGCCGGTCGATCCCGAGAAGGGCGAAGGGTGGATGAAGGGGCAGATGCTGGTCGATCCGGTCGCGATCGTCAGCGTGCGCCGCGCCGAGCCTGCCGCCGAGCGGAACTGATACAAATCGGTGCAATTTTGCGGGCCTGAATTGCGCCCGTTGCGCTCGACAAGCAACGAAACTGCGGAGTATGCACCGCCGCGAGGGCTGCCACGCGGCCCGCATCGGGATTCACGGGCGCTCTGTGGGAAGACGCGCCCGCAGAGAGGAGCCATAGAATGATCCACCCCCGTTCCGTCCTTCGCCTGTCCACGGCGCTTGTCGCGGCCGCATGCGTCGCCGCGATGCCGAACGTGGCCGCGGCGCAAGCGGTGCCCGACGACCTGACGGTGATGCCGCCGGTCCCGACCGACTACCAGCCGAAGAAGACCGCCTGGGGCGACCCGGACCTGCGCGGCACCTGGCCGATCGACAACATCGCCAGCCTGCCGATGAACC
>JBIQKN010000072.1:0-2381 GCA_044506565.1 Sphingomonadales bacterium
GATGAGCTTCGAGCAGGCGCTCAAGGCGCTCGAGGAGGTGGTTCGCCAGCTCGAGAGCGGTGACGTGCCGCTTGACGAGTCGATTGGCCTCTACGAGCGCGGCGAGCAGCTCAGGCGGCATTGCCAGGCGCGGCTCGACGCGGCGCAGGCGCGGATCGAGAAGATCGTCGCCGGGCCCGACGGCAAGGCCACGTCCGCCGTGCCGTTCGACGCCGGCTGAGGCTGGACCGGCCAATGGGCCTCGTCCTCGCCGACGACCTGCTCGCGCGGAGCCTCCAGCGCATCCAGGGCGAGATCGACGAGGCGTTCGACCACCTGCTGCCGGTGCCGGACGATGGCCGCGAGCGGCTCGTGCTGGCGATGCGCCATGCGGCGATCGGGGGCGGCAAGCGGGTGCGCCCGTTGCTGCTGGTGACGACGGCGGAAATGTACGGCGCTTCGCGCAGCGCGGCCTTGCGTGCCGGCTGCGCGGTCGAAGCGATCCACGCCTACTCGCTGGTCCACGACGACCTGCCGTGCATGGACGACGACGACCTGCGCCACGGCAAGGCGACCGTGCACAAGGCGTTCGACGTGGCCACCGCGGTGCTCGCCGGCGATGCGCTCCACGCGCTCGCGTTCGAGGTGCTGGCGATGCCCGAGGTCAGTCCCGACCCGTTCGTTCGCGCCGAGCTGGTCGGCGCGCTGGCGGGGGCCAGCGGATGCAACGGCATGGCCGGCGGGCAGATGATGGACATTGCGGTCGAAGGCGAGGAAGTCGACCTGCGCACGGTCACCCGGCTGCAGCAGCTCAAGACCGGCGCGCTGCTCGGCGCGGCGGTCGAGATGGGGGCGATCCTCGGCAAAGTGCCCGAGGAGGGCAGGGGGCACCTGCGCGCCTATGCGCGCGACATCGGCCTCGCGTTCCAGATCGCCGACGACCTGCTCGACCACGAGGGCGACGAGGCGAAGACCGGCAAGGCGCTGCGCAAGGACGCCGGCAAGGGCAAGGCGACTTTCGTCTCGCTGATGGGCGCCGAAGCCGCGCGCCACCAGGCGCGTGCGCTGAGCGAGCAGGCGATCGGCCACCTCAACGGCTACGGCGAGGAAGCCGATGTGCTGCGCGCGCTGGCGCGGTTCGTGGTGGAGCGCGAGTCATGACTGAGCGCATCGGCCTCTACCCCGGCACGTTCGATCCGGTCACGCTCGGCCATGCCGACATCATCCGCCGCGGGGCGAAGCTGGTCGACCGGCTGATCATCGGCGTCACCACCAATCCCTCGAAGGACCCGATGTTCAGCCCCGAGGAGCGGATCGAGATGGTCCGCGCCGAGGTGGCGCGGCAGAGGCTCGGCAATGTCGAGGTCAGGGGCTTCGACGCGCTGCTGATGAAATTCGCCGAGAGCGTCGGCGCGAGCGTGATCGTGCGGGGGCTGCGGGCGGTCGCCGACTTCGAGTACGAGTACCAGATGGCGGGCATGAACCAGCGGCTCAACGACCGGATCGAGACGGTCTTCCTGATGGCAGACGTCTCGCTGCAGCCGATCGCCTCGAAGCTGGTCAAGGAGATCGCGCTGTTCGGCGGCGAGGTCGCGCCATTCGTCAGCCCCGCGGTGCGCGAGCAGGTGCTGGCCCGCGTCGCCGAGATCGGCCGCCGGGGGGAGCTGTAACCGTTCATTGAACTGTCAGCGCCTTGCCGGTAGGGGCGACGGCGCATTTCGAGGATCTGCCTTTCCGATGACCTTTCGCCTGATCGCCGCGGCGCTTGCGCTTTCCCTTGCCGCGACTCCAGCTTTCGCCCAGGACGACGCCGAGGCCCAGGTCGCCGCGCCGATCCCGATGGCCGTCAACGCCGACATGACGCAGGATCCCGACAACATCCTCCTGCTCGACTTGTCGAACGGCAAGCGGGTGGCGATCCGGCTGATGCCGCAGTGGGCGCCGAACCACGTCGAGCGGATCAAGACGCTGGCTCGCTCGGGGTTCTACGACGGCGTCATCTTCCACCGCGTGATCGACGGCTTCATGGCCCAGACCGGCGACCCGACCGGGACCGGGCGGGGCGGCTCCGAGCTGCCGGACCTTCAGGCCGAATTCAACGGCTTTCCGCACGTGCGCGGCACGGTATCGATGGCGCGTGCGGCCGACGAGAACAGCGCCAACAGCCAGTTCTTCATCGTATTCTACCCGCGCTTCTCGCTCGACCGGCGCTACACCAACTTCGGCCGCGTGATCGCCGGGATGGACGCGGTCGACGCGATCGAGCGCGGCGAGCCGCCGGCCAACCCGACGCGAATCCTGCAGGCCTCGATCGCTTCGGACAACAAGCCGCAGCGGATGCCGGCGCCGGAACCGGTTCCGGTGGCCGCGCCGTCCACCGAGATCACTCCGCTCGACCTCGG